>NZ_JBMDKG010000026.1:0-116397 GCF_057809595.1 Variovorax sp. FG153 | reverse complement strand
GCGCCGCCCGCGCCCGCGCTGGCACCGCCGCCGCCGGCCGCGCCGCCACGCCCGGTGCCGCTGGCCGAGCTGCCGGCCTTCGACGACATGACCGGCCTGCCGATCCGCATCAGCGGACCCGACACGCCGGCGCGCGAAGCGCCGCCGCTGCCGCCGCCGCCCGCGCCGGCCTTCGCGTCCCAGGCCGCGGCGCCGGCCGCGCGCAGCGCGAGCGACGACGAGCTGCTGGCCGCGTTCCTGCGCGGCCTCGGCGGCACGCACCAGCCGCCCGAGATGCTCACGCCGGGGCTGATGGAGCGCATCGGCGCGATGCTGCGCAGCGCCACCGAGGGCACGCTGCAGCTGCTGCTCACGCGCCAGGAGTTCAAGCGCGAGGTGCGCGCCGAGGTCACGATGATCGCGGCGCAGGCCAACAACCCGCTGAAGTTCTCGCCCACGGTCGAGGTCGCGCTCGCGCACCTGCTGGGGCCGGGCGTGCGCGGCTTCATGCCGGCCGAGGCCGCGATGCGCGATGCCTTCGACGACCTGCGCGCGCACCAGTTCGGCGTGATGGTCGGCATGCGCGCGGCGCTGGCGCACGTCATCGCGCGCTTCGAGCCCGACGAGCTCGAGAAGAAGATCAGTTCGAAGTCGGCGCTCGACGCGCTGTTCTCGGCCAACCGCAAGGCCAAGCTGTGGGACCAGTTCGTGGCGCTGTACGGCGGCATCGCGACCGAGGCCGAGGACGACTTCCACAACCTGTTCGGCAAGGCCTTCCTCGAGGCCTACGAGGCCCAGATGGCGCGCCTGAAGTCCGACGCCTGAGGCGCGCCTTCGCACCCGACGACACCCGATCCCACGACAAGAACGCCCGACGCGAGGAGCCCGCTTGGAAATCGAAATCGTCACGCTGTCCCGCCAGGGCGGCCGCAGCTACAACGAAGACGTTCATGGCCACTGGCACGACGATCGCCACGTCGCCTGCCTGGTGGCCGACGGCGCCGGCGGCCATGGCGGCGGCGACGTGGCGGCGGCCACGGTGCGCGCGAGCGTGCTCGGTGCCTTCTCGGCCGGGCCCAGCCTCGACGAGGGCGCGCTGCGCGGCCTGATCGAACAGGCCAACCGCGACGTGGTGGCGCGCCAGGCCGAGGGCGGCACGCTCGCGGGCATGCGCTCCACCGTGGTGTTCGCGGCCATCGACCTCGAGGCCCATGCACTGGCCTGGGTGCACAGCGGCGACAGCCGGGCCTACCTGTTCCGCGGCGGCGCGATCGTCGCGCGCACCACCGACCACAGCCTGGTGCAGCAGATGGTGGCCGGCGGCATGCTCGACGAGGAGGGCGCGCGCCTGCATCCGCAGCGCAACATGCTGCTGTCGGCGCTGGGTTCGCTCGAGGAAGCACCCGACATCGCGGTGTCGGACCGCATGCGGCTCCTGCCGGGCGACGTGCTGCTGCTGTGCAGCGACGGCGTGTGGGAACCGCTGGGCGACGAGTGCCTGGTCGAGACCCTGCATGCCTCGCGCACGCCGAGCCAGTGGACCGAGCAGCTCGACGGCCAGATCAAGGCGCGCGCCAAGCCCGGCCACGACAACTACACGGCGCTCACGCTGTGGGTCATCGCCGATCCCGAGGACGACGAGGCCACGCGTCTGATGCCCGAACTGCTGCCGGCGCAGGGGCCGGCAGCGGGTTCCCGGGACGACGGCTAGAAGCCGTAGTCGAACCAGCTCTGCGGCAGGATGAATTCCCAGTACTCCTTGAACAGGGTCTCGGGAATGCCGTTCTTCTTGGGGCTGTTGCTGCGCGCGTAGTTGAGGGCGCGGATGTAGGCCGCGCGGTCGTTGGCGTCGAAGGCGTCCTCGAGCATCGAGGCGCCGGTCATGAACAGCGGCTTGTACTGCACGTGCCGCCCGACCTGCGCCGACAGGCAGCCGTCGAGCCGCAGGCCCTTGACCTCGGTGAGGTACTGGAAGTACTGGCAGTGCACGCCGAGCGAGAACTCGCGGTCGCCGAGCATTTCCTTGGCGAGCCGGTGGTAGTCGGTCTCGACGCCGGCCCACTCGTAGAAGTCCTTCTTCTCGGGATTCTTCACCTCGAGCTGGCCGAAGCCAACGCCCAGGCCGCTCGGCGTCTCGGCCTGCTGGATGTTGCAAAAGCCCGTCTCCTCGAAGCAGATCACGGCGATCATGAAGTAGGAGACCGGGTGTTCCCCGGGATGCACGCGCTGCAGCGTGCTCCAGAACGTGGGGAAGTCGTAGGCCGCGACCTGGTTCCAGGCGAACGGCGTCTTGCTGACGTGCATGGGGTACTCGCTTTCCTGAAATGAAAAACGGCGGCCGGGAAACGAATCCGCGGCCGCCGCCTGGGGAGAGGAGGAGAGGAGGAGAGGAGGAGAGGAGCTTGCGCTCAGACCTTCTTGTTGGCGGCGATGTCCCAGCCGGTTTCCTTGGTGCCGTCGCCCGAGCCGTCGGCCTTCTGCGGCGTGTACTCATACTTGAACTTCGAGAAGTTCAGCGTGATGGTCTCGGTCAGGCGGTCCTCGCCGCCGCTGCCGCCGGTGCTGATGTGGGTCACCAGGATGTCGTCCATCGACAGCTTGATGTACTCGAGCGGCGTGGCGCCGGCCTTGCGCACCGTGAGCACGCCCTTCTTGATGTGGGCGCCGTTGCAGCAATCGAGAAGCAGCAGGTGCGAGGACGAGTCGACGTACTTGGTGATCGACAGATCCTGCACGCTGACCTTGCCGGCGCCCGAGCCGCCACCGACGTGGCCGGTGCCCGACTGTGCGGCACCCCAGCTCCACGACAGCACGTCGATTTCCTTCTTGTGCGAATCGTCCTTGGATTCGCCGTCGACGCCTTCGAGCTTCAAAAACATGTCTGCAGCCATGATGCTTACCTTTCAGTTGTGTGAGAGTCGGAAAAAAGGGCTTCCGTGCGGTGCCTAAGCGTTGGTGCCCGGGAGCTGTCTTGAGAACGAGCGAGCGGCGTTTTTTTCAAAAGGCCGCGCACCCGTTTTTTTCTTACTTGCCGCCCTTGGCGGACGGCAGCTTCGACACCAGCCGCAGCGAGACCGTGAGGCCCTCGAGCTGGTAGTGCGGGCGCAGGAAGAACTTCGAGCTGTAGTAGCCCGGGTTGCCCTCGACTTCCTCGACGACCACCTCGGCGGCCGCCAGCGGCTTGCGCGCCTTGGTCTCCTCGGAGGAGTTGACCGGGTCGCCGTCGACGTAGTTCATGATCCATTTGTTGAGCCAGCGCTCCATGTCGCTCTTCTCCTTGAAGCTGCCGACCTTGTCGCGCACGATGCACTTGAGGTAGTGCGCGAAGCGGTTGCAGGCGAACAGGTAGGGCAGGCGCGCGGCCAGGTTGGCGTTGGCGGTGGCGTCGGGGTCGTCGTATTCGGCCGGCTTGTGCAGCGACTGGGCGCCGATGAAGGCCGCGAAGTCGGAGTTCTTGCGGTGGATCAGCGACAGCAGGCCGGCCTTCGAGAGTTCGGCCTCGCGCCGGTCGCTGATCGCGATCTCGGTCGGGCACTTCTGGTCCACGCCGCCGTCGTCGCTCGGGAAGGTGTGCAGCGGCAGGTTCTCGACCGCGCCGCCCGACTCGATGCCGCGGATGCGCGAACCCCAGCCGTAGAGCTTGTACGAGCGGTTGATGTTGGTGGCCATCGCATAGGCCGCGTTGGCCCAGGCGTACTTGCCGTGATCGGCACCGGCGGTGTCTTCCTCGAAGTCGAACTCCTCCACCGGGTTGGTGTTGGCGCCGTAGGGCGTGCGCGCCAGGAAGCGCGGCATGCACAGGCCCAGGTACTTCGCGTCGTCCGAGTCGCGCAGCGAGCGCCAGCCGGCGTATTCGGGCGTGAGGAAGATCTTGGTGAGGTCGCGTGGATTGGCGAGCTCCTGCCACGACTCCATCTGCATCAGGTTCGGGCTCGCGCCCGTGATGAAGGGCGCGTGGGCCGAAGCGGCGATCTTGGCCATCTCGCCGAGCAGCTCGACGTCGGGCGGGCTCTGGTCGAAGTGGTAGTCGCCCACCAGCGCGCCGAAGGGCTCGCCGCCGAACTGGCCGTACTCCTGCTCGTAGATCTTCTTGAACATCGGGCTCTGGTCCCAGGCCGCGCCCTTGAACTTCTTCAGCGTCTTGGCCAGCTCCTGCTTGGAGATGTCCATCACGCGGATCTTCAGGTGCTCGTCGGTCTCGGTGTTGTTCACCATGTAGTGCAGGCCGCGCCACGCACTCTCGAGCTTCTGGTAGTCGGGGTGGTGGATGATCTTGTTGACCTGCTCGGTGAGCTTGGCGTCGATCGCCGCGATCATCGACTGGATCGACTTGGTCACGTCCTTGCCGATGACCTCGGTGTTGGCCAGCGCCTGCTGGGCCAGGGTGAGCACGGCGGCTTCGACCGCGCTCTTGGCTTCGTCGCTGCGCGGCTTGAATTCCTTCTGCAGCAGCGACGAAAAGTCGCTGCCCGCGTACGCGACGTCTTTCAACGCGCTCTGTTCGAGTGCTTCGGCCATGGTGGGTTACTCCTCGTGAACCGGATGTGGATGGCGGGGTGTGGAAGGGGTCAGGCGGCCGGCGGGGTGGTGCCGTCCTCGGGCTTCTTGGTCGCGGCCAGCGACTGCAGCAGCGCCGGGTCCTCGAGCACCTTGGCCAGCAGCTCCTCGGCGCCGTTCTTGCCGTCCATGTAGGTGACGAGGTTCGACAGCTGGGTGCGCGCCTCGAGCAGCTTGTTGAGCGCGCCGACCTTGCGCGCCACGGCGGCGGGCGAGAAGTCCTCCATGTTCTCGAAGGTCAGCTCGACCTTGAGCTCGCCCTCGCCGGTCAGCGAGTTGTCGACCGCGAAGGCCGCGCGCGGCTTCATGGCCTTCATGCGCGAGTCGAAGTTGTCGACATCGAACTCGAGGAACTTGCGGTCGGCCACGGGCGCCAGCGGGTCGGCGGGCTTGCCCGACAGGTCGGCCAGCACGCCCATCACGAAGGGCAGCTGGATCTTCTTCTCGGCGCCGTAGAGTTCGACGTCGTATTCGATCTGCACCCGGGGCGCCCGGTTGCGGGCGATGAATTTCTGACTGCTCTTGGCCATGGCGATGCTCCTTGCGGGGGTGAAACGGGGTGGGTCGATCCAGGGATGGAAAGGGGAGGGGACGAGGAAGAAGAGGCGCGGCCTTATTCCGAAGCGCGGCGGCCGGTCACGTTCTCGATCGTGTCGAGCGCGTTCGGCGCGAGGTTGGCCATGATCTCGAGGAAGCTCACGCCGATCAGCTTCTTGGCGCGCTCGATCAAAAGCGGAGCGGGATTGCCGGGCTCGGTGGTCTCGAGGAAGCGGATCACGCGGTCGAGCATCTGCAGCGCGTCCTGGCGGGTCTGGATCTCGCCGCGCGCCGCCGCGGGACGCGCCCCGCCGCCGCCGCCCGCGGCGCCGTCGACGCCTTCCTCGGTGCCTGCCTCGCCGGCCTCCTCGGGCGCGCCGAGGGCGGCGCTGCAGGCTTTCTGCAGCGTGCGGGCGATACCGCGCAACGCGGCCAGGTCGATGGCGTCGGCGCGGCCGGTGCGTTCCACCAGCAACGCCTGCAATTGGTCGATCAGTGCCGGCGCGCCGATCGCGGCTTCGATGCGTTCGGGCTGCTCGGCCTGCAGCGCCTCGAGGCCGCCCTGGATCTGCGCCGTGGAGTAGGCGGGATCGCCGCTGGCGGCGAGCGCGCCGGTGGCCACCGCGATATCGCGCACGCGGATCGGGCCGACGCCCGGCGCCATGCCGACCTGGGCGTCGTAGAGGTCGCGCAGCACCATGCTTTCGTCGCTCAACGGCGCGAGCGCGTTCAGGCGCATCGTCGGGTCGTTGTCGTCGTCGGCATCGAGCATTGGATGTATGCCGTCCCAGAAGCGGTCGAGCAATCCGGTCAGCAGGCGCAGGCCGGCGACGAAGCCCGTCACGCCCTGCAAGCGCGTGGAGGCGCGCAGCAGCAGCACCGCCGCGCGCACGTCCTTGCTGCGGCGCAGGATCGCGTCGGACTGCTCGGCCACCTCCCGCCATTCCGGCTCCACCGCGGGAATGACGGTGTCGCCGAACTGCTGTTCGGGCTTGCCCTGCGACGCGGTCACGAGCGCGGTGAAGTCCGCGTCGTACTCGAGGTCGGCTCCGCTCGGCGCGCTGTCGCCGATCGGTGTGAGCAGTGCATCTGCGAGTTCGTTGGTGAGCATGTTGCCTGTTGAATGTGGCTGGTGATAATCAAAGATGCCTCTCAACCGGTCAATGCAACGAAGGGAATAGCATGCGAGCGCTCGGTACACACCATTCGTCCTATGGAGGCCTGTTGGCCACGGCTTCGCGCCGGCACGTGGCGGCCTTCGGCCTCGCTGCCGCGGGGCTCTTTCTCGCGGGCTGCGCGAGCAAGCCGCCACCCGAGGTGAAGACGCCGGTGTCCCTGACGCTGGTGGCGGGGCCCGATGCCAATCCCGACGCGCGCGGCCGCGCATCGCCGCTCACGGTGCGGGCCTACATCCTCAAGACGCCAGGCGCCTTCGAGGGCGCCGACTTCTTCTCGCTGTTCGAGAAGGACCAGGCCACGCTCGGCGCCGAGATGGTGCAGCGCGAGGAAGCGCTGCTGCGCCCCGGCGAGAGCCGCAAGTTCGATTTCGTGCTGCAGCCCGACGCCAAGACGATCGGCGTGATGGGCGCGTTCCGCGACCTCGACCGCGCGCGCTGGCGCGAGGTGCGGCCGCTCGAGGTCGGCAAGATCAACACCATCACCGTGACCTACGGCGCGCGCCAGATCCGCATCGACCAGAAGGCGGAGCCGATCAAGAAGGAATAGCCGTCGCGCACCGTGCGCGCGGGCGGCGTTCACATCGCTTCCAGTCCCGCGTCGCGGTCCTCCGGCGGCAGCCGCCCCGGCCGCGCGAGCGACTGGTCCGCCGGCAGGAAGCGATCGAACAGATCTGCGACGAAGGCCCCGTTGCCGCCCGACGTGCCGGCCGCCGCGCTCAGGTAGAGGCCGCGCCAGCGCAATCCCCTCGCTTCGCGCGCCTTGCGGCCATGGCTTTCGAACAGGGCCTCGGCCGCGAGCCGCAGGCCCGGCCGCAGCGAGCGCACCCCCTCCACGAATGCATGCACCGCGAGCCGGCCCGCCGCGCCGGGCTGCTCGCGCTGCAATCCCATGCGCAGCGCATGCAACCGGGTGGCGATCGGCTCGAACACCGCGTCGAGCCTGGCGCCGCCGTCGGCCTCGGGTGCCGCGTTCTCCAGCGGCAGCCGGTGGCCCAATGCCTGCGCCAGCACCTCGGGCGGCAGCGCGCCGCGCAGCGCGCCATAGCCTTCGAGTCCTTCGAGGCCCGTGACCACGAGGTAGAACGGCAACTGCAGCCGCAGCGTGCGGCCGATCTCCTCGACCAGCCGGCGCAGCCGCGCGATGCGCATGCGGAAGGCGACCGCGTCGGTCGGGGCCTCGCGCAGCGCCTGCGCGCCGATGCAGGCCACGATGCCGTGCAGTGGAATGCGTTCGCGGCGCTCGGCCAGCGCGAGCAGCGACGCGAGCCACAGCGCGCGGGCCTGCGGCGCGTCGGCCACGTCCTCGAGCACGCGTGCGTCGATCTCGATGGCGGCCATCGCGCCGCCGGTCCACCAGCGCCAGCCGTCGCGCACCGGGCCGGCGGGTGCGTCGTCCGACGGGTCCGCATCGAGCGGCGACGCCGCGAGCAGCCCCGGCAGCCCGGCGGCCGCATCGCCGAGGAACAGCAGCCACGGCGCTCTCGGCGCCGTGCCGCCGCCGAAGTCCCCGTCGTCGGCGTTCTCGCCGGCGGCACGCGGGCGCGGCGCCAGCCGCAGCCGCTGCTGCGCGCGCGCCATCGCCTCGTGCAGGCGCTCGACGGCCTGCGCATCGGCCGCGCGCGCGGGCGGCCGCAAGGTGGCGATGCGCTGCTTCAGCGCACGCTGCCGCGCGCCGCGCCCGGCGTCGCGCACCACGGCGCAGAGCACCGCGAAGCCGAGCGCGCACAGCGCGAGCAGCGGCCAGAAGAGGTGGGCGGGCGGCAGGGTGTGCATGGCGGCGGCGCGGTCCTCAGCGCGCCTCGGTCTCGAGGAACACGAAGTCGGCGATCAGCCGCTCGCCGCCCTTGTTGGCCGCGAGCGCCTCGCGCAGCTGCAGCAGGTAGGCCGAGGCCAGTTCGAACGGGGGCCGGTCGGCGGTCTCGTGGAAAGGCATCGGCGAGGAGATCACGGTCACCAGCACGCTGCCGAAGGGCGGGCTCACGAGCCAGCTCGAGGGGATGTCGCGCCCGAGCTCCAGCTTCTCGCCGGCGCGCAGCCGGGTCGGCGCCTGGCCCGCGTTGAGGTGCATCACCGAGCCGTCGGCGGTGTAGTAGTCGACCCACAGCACGCTGTCGTGGCGCGGCGCCGTCACCTCCACGCGCACGGCGTCGCCCTCGCGCAGGCGGCCCTGCCGTGCGGAGGGCAGGGCCAGCCCGAGGCCGTAGGCCTTGTCGGCATTGCGCGCCTGGTAGGGCTTGAGGATCGCGAACACCTCGCAGTGCGGCCACACGCGCACGCCGAGCTCGAAGCGCGGCGCCTTCACGCCCGGCAGCCGGCCCACGTCGTGCTGCACGTTGGCGACGTCGGCCGGCAGCGAGACGAAGCCGCTGACCTTGAGCGCGCCCTCGGCATCGACCGTCACCGCGAGGTCGGCGCAGGCGTAGCTCTGGAGCTGCTGCTCGACGCGCTGCGCGAGGTCGGCCTCGGGCCGCGGCGCGCCGGCCAGCCAGGCCCACAGCAGGTAGAGCAGCGGCACCAGCAGCGCCAGCGCCGCGCTCGCGCGCAGCAGCGAGCGGTCGCGCCGCCGCATGTCGATCGGGGCGGGCGGATCGGGCTCGGCATAGGGCTGCGGCGTGATGCGCTGCTGCGCGAGGCTGCCGAGCGCGAGCGGCGCAAGCCGCAGCTGGCGCCCGTGCAGCTCCTTGAGCTTGCCGAGCTCGCCGCGGTCGCCGTGCTCGAAGTAGTACTGGCCCTTGAAGCCCAGCGCCAGCGCATGCCAGTAGACCTCGCGCACCTCGTCTTCGCGCGCGCCCAGCGCCGACAGGTGGTGGAAGAACTCGCTGTGGGCGTTGTTCGAGGCGAACAGCTGCACCTGCAGCGGCGCCGCGCCCCGGGCCGCGCCCGGGTGGCGCGCGAGGATCTCGTCGATCCAGGCGACCATCGCGAAGGCGGCCGATTCGAGTTGCGCGGGCGACAGCGGTGTCGCGTTCGCCCGCGCGCATGCGCGCGCCTCGTCGAGCAGCAGGCGGGCCTGGCGCTGCGCGGCGTCGTGGTCGAGCGTGGGGCGGTTCGCGGCGATCGCGGCATCGAGCGCGAGCCCGAACGAGACGAAGGCCGAATGGCAGTCGATCAGGCGGGCCATGAAGACACGCGCGCCGGCTCAGGCCGCGGCGAGCCGCCGCGCGAGAGCTGCCCTGCACCGGCGCCTGCTTCGTTGGCACATGCCCATGTCTCGCTTCCTTCGGGTTGGCGATCATTCTTCTCAGCGGCCCCGGGGCGCGCCATATCGCTTGGGGCCTATGCCGTTCGGGCAGCGCGCCAGCCTTGCTGCGCGGGGCATTCGCCGGTATCGTCGGCGGTCGCTGAGTCAATGCACGCTGGGGTTAAGCCATGAAAATTCTGATCGCCGACGACCACCGGCTCGTCATCGAGGCGGTCAAGGCCAAGTTGTCCGAGCTGGAGCCCGGCATCGAGTTCGTGCTGGTCATGAGCGTGGACGAGCTGCTGGCCGGTGCCACCGACGACCTCGACCTGGCATTGATCGACCTCAACATGCCCGGCGCCGACGGGCAGGCCCACATCGACGAGATCCGCCGCCGCCACCCGGCCGTGCCGGTGATCGTGCTGTCGGGCTACGAGGATCCGGCCATCATGCGCGCCGCCCTCGAGCGCGGCGTGCTCGGCTTCATTCCCAAGGCCTATTCGCCCGAGGTCATGCTGTCGGCCGTGCGGCTGGTGCTGGCCGGCGGCGTCTACGTGCCGCCGATGATGCTGACCGCGCTGCCGCCCGGCATCGTGGCCGGCGTGGCGCCGCAGCCCGGCGCCGACGCCGCGCGCGCGCCCGGTGCCCCGGCCGCCTCGCAGACGCTCGAGCACCTGCGCAACGTGCTGACCGAACGGCAGGTCGAGGTGCTGCAACTGCTGTCGCAGGGCAAGCCCAACAAGCTGATCGGCCGCAGCCTCGGCATCAGCGAGGGCACGGTCAAGATCCACCTCGCGGCGATCTTCCGCGCGCTCAACGTGCGCAACCGCACCGAGGCGGTGGTGGCGGCGCAGGCCTTGACCGAAGCGCAGGCCTGACCCAGGCCCGAGACCGTTCGGGCCGCCCCTCTCGTTTCAGCGTCGTTGCGCCGCCTGCGCCACCGCGCGCGGCACCTTCACCCGCATGTCGAGCAGCATCTGCCCCATGCCCTTGCCCAGCGGGTCCATGCGCATCGACGAGGGCCCGCCGCCGTCGAGCGCCCCGTGCAGCAGCAGGTTCATCGCCGCGATGCCCGGCAGGTGGAAGCGTTCGACCTTGCCGTGCACCAGGTCCGCGAAGTAGGCGCCCACCGCCTCGGGCGTGACGCGCGACCACAGCAGCGGCAGCCACTCGGGCCGGCGCGCCACCAGGCCGATGTTCGAGAGGTCGCCCTTGTCGCCGCTGCGCGCCCAGGCCAGGTCGATGAGCCGCAGCTCGACCTGTTCGCCGCCGTCGTCGGCGAAGGGCGGCGGTTCCGCCACCGGCGGCGCGGTGCCATCGCCCTCGCCGGACGGGATCGCCACCGCCCGCCGCTCGCCGTCGATCACGAAGGACACCGGCACCTGCGCCTTGGCGAGCAGGAAGGCGAAGGGCTTGACCAGCGGCGACACCGAGGGCCGGCCACCCCCGGGGCCGGTGGTGCCCGGCGACCACGAGGTGCCCGCGGGCGCGATCTCGCGCGCGAAGATCTCGAGCGCGGCCTTCTGCGGATGGTCGACCGCCACGCGCATCATCGCCTCGCGCACGCCATGGGTGCGCGCATGCGGGCCGTAGAGCGTCTCGGCGCCGATCGCCTCGATGTGGCTGCGCGTGAAGGGCGCGAGGCCCAGGCGCGCGAGGATGCCGCCGGTGCGCTCGAGGATCGCCTCGGCCGTGCGCCGCGCCTTGCGCTCGGCATCGATGCCCACGATCACCAGGCTGCCCGCGCAGCGGAAGCCGTCGAGCTGGGTGGCCGAGACCTTGTAGGCCGGCGTCGGCGCGCGGCCGCGCGCGGGGCTCACGCGCACGCGGTCGGGGCCCTCCTGCTCGATCGTCACGGCGCGGAAGTCGCAGCTCACGTCGGGCAGCAGGTAGGCGCCCGGGTCGCCGATCTCGTAGAGCAGCTGCTCGGCCACCGCGGCGCGGATCACCTTGCCGCCCGTGCCCTCGGGCTTGGTCACGACGAAGCTGCCGTCGGCCTGGCATTCGACGATCGGGTAGCCGATGTTCGCCCAGTCGGGGATGTCTTCCCAGTCGGTGTGCAGGCCGCCCGTGGCCTGGCAGCCGCATTCGATGATGTGGCCCGCGAGGCTGCCCGAGGCCAGCCGGTCGAAGTCGCCGGGCTGCCAGCCGAACTCGTGCATCAGCGGGCCGAGCGTGACCGCGCTGTCGACGCAGCGGCCCGTGATCACCACGTCGGCGCCCGCGGCCAGCGCGGCGGCGATCGGCAGCGCGCCCAGGTAGGCGTTGGCGCTCAGCACCTTCTCGGGCAGGGCCTCGCCCGTGAACATGTCGCGCGTGCCGGCGGCACGCAGTTCGGCCATGCGCGCGCCGAGGTCGTCGCCCTCGACCACCGCGATGCGCAGCGGCACGCCCTGGGCCTCGGCCAGCGCGCGCAGCGCGGCGGCGCAGCCCTGCGGATGGATGCCGCCCGCGTTGCTCACCACCTTGATGCCCTGGCGCTTGATCTCGGCGAGCACCGGCTTCATCGCGATCTCGACGAAGTCGGTGGCATAGCCCTGCTCGGGCTTCTTCGCGCGCGCCGCGGCCAGGATCGCCATCGTGGTCTCGGCCAGGTAGTCGAACACCAGGTAGTCGAGCCGGCCGTGTTGCACGAGCTGCGGCGCGGCCACCATGCTGTCGCCCCAGAAGCCCGAGGCGCCGCCGATGCGGACGGTCTTGGTCGGTGCGGCGGTGGATGAAGGCATGGCGGTCCTCGGGTGGCGGATGGAAGGGCCAGCTTAGCGAGGCGGCCGCGGCGCGGCTTGCGTCGAGTCGCTGCGCCTCGCGTCGCCGGGCGCAGCCTGTTGGCGCAAGACCCGACCGGCGCCCGCCGCTAGCCTCGTGCGCCAAGGAGACACCATGGAATTCCTCGACGCCCCACCGCTGCCCTTCTACTTCTCCGCCGAGCACGAAGCCTTCCGTGCCGGCCTGCGCGCCTTCGTGGCACGCGAGATCGCGCCCTTCGTGAGCGAATGGGACGAGGCCGAGACCTTCCCGCGCGAGCTCTACCGGCGCGCGGCCGGGCTCGGCGTGCTGGGCCTGGGTTATCCCGAGGCGCTCGGCGGCACGCCGGCCGACCTGTTCTATCAATTGATCGTGGCTGAGGAATTCGCGCGCTGCGGCGCGGGCGGCGTGCAGGCCTCGCTGAACTCGCACAGCATCGCGCTGCCACCGATCCTCAAGGCCGGCAGCGAGGAACTCAAGCAGCGCGTGATCCCGCCGGTGCTGGCCGGCGAGAAGATCGCCGCGCTCGCGATCACCGAGCCCTCGGGCGGCTCCGACGTCGCGGCGCTTCGGACCACCGCGGTGCGCGACGGCGACCACTACGTGGTGAACGGCGAGAAGACCTTCATCACCTCGGGCGTGCGCGCCGACTTCATCACCACCGCCGTGCGCACCGATCCCGCGAACAAGGGGGCGGGCGGCATCTCGCTGCTGGTGATCGAGGGCGACACGCCGGGGCTCGCGCGCACCTCGCTCAAGAAGATGGGCTGGTGGAGCTCCGACACCGCGCACCTGCATTTCGAGAACTGCCGCGTTCCCGCGCGCAACCTGGTGGGCACGGAGAACCAGGGCTTCAAGCTGGTGATGAACAACTTCAACGGCGAGCGCCTGCTGATGTCGGCGCTGGCCTGCGGCTTCGCCGAGGTCTGCCTCGAGGAGGCGGTGGACTGGGCGCGGCAGCGCGTCACCTTCGGCGTGCCGCTGGCCGAGCGCCAGGTGGTGCGCCACAAGCTCATGGACATGACCCTGCGCGTCGATGCCGCGCGCACCCTGGTCTACGACCTGGCCTACCGCATCGAGCACGGGCTGGCCGATCCGGCGAAACTCGTGGCGCGCGTGTGCCTCGCGAAGGTGCAGGCCACCCAGGCCATGCAGTTCTGCGCCGACCAGGCGGTGCAGTTGCTGGGCGGCATGGGCTTCATGCGCGGCACGCGCAGCGAACGCATCTACCGCGAGGTCAAGGTGATGATGATCGGCGGCGGATCGGAAGAGATCATGAAGGACCTGGCGGCCCGGCAGCTCGGGCTCTGAAGAACGAGAAGGACGACACCCACGATGAACGATTCGACGAACGGCCCCAACGCGGAGACCGCGCGCGACCTGCGCGACGAATACACCGAGCTCGCCGCGCTGTGCGCCACGCTCACGCCCGAGCAGTGGCGCGCGCCCAGCGTGTTCTACGGCTGGTCGCCCTGGGACGAGATCGCCCACCTGTGCTTCTTCGACCAGACCTCGATGCTCGCGCTGAACGATCCCGAGGCCTTCGTGCGCGATGCCGCGGCGCTCAATGCGCAGTTCGCGCAGGGCCGCGAGATCAGCTCGCTGGCGCGCGAGAAATACGGCGCGCTCGACGGCCCCGCGATGCTCGCGCTGTGGCAGCCGATCTCGATGCAGCTGGCCGACGCGCTCGCGGCGCTCGACCCGAAGGCGCGGCTGCCCTGGTACGGGCCGATGATGAGCGCGCGTTCGTTCGCGACCGCGCGGCTGATGGAGACCTGGGCCCATGGCCAGGACATCTGGGACCTGATGCGCCGGCGCCGACCCGCCAATGCGCGGCTGCGCCACATCGCCCACATCGGCGCCACCACCTTCGGCTGGACCTTCGTCAACCGCCAGCTGCCGGTGCCCGAGCCCGCGCCCTTCATCGAGCTCGACGCGCCCGACGGCCAGACCTGGCGCTGGGGCGATCCGGCCTCGGCGGAATCGGTGCGCGGCGATGCGCTCGACTTCTGCCTGGTCGTGACCCAGCGCCGCCACCTCGCCGACACCGCGCTGCGCTGCACGCCGGGCAGCGCCACCCAGTGGCTGTCGATCGCCCAGTGCTTCGCGGGGCCGCCGGCCGATCCGCCGGCGCCGGGCGTGCGCGCGGTGGCCTACGACGCGGAATGAGCGCCGGGCAGCCGCTGTCGCTGGCGCTGCGCGAGGCGATCGAACCGGCGCTCGCGCGGCTGCGCGCGGGCAGCGCCGAGGGTTGCCTGTCGGACCTGACGTTCTCGAACCTCTGGCTGTTCCGCGAGGCCCACGACTACCGCTACATCGGGCCCGAAGACGACGGCTGGCCGCGCATTTCGGGCCGTACCTACGACGGCACGCGTCACCTGGTCCCGCTGTTCGCGCTGCCGCAGGCGCCGCCCGAGGCGCTGGCCACGATGCTCGAGGACCACGACTGCTTCTACCCGCTGTCGCGGCGCGACATCGAAGGCCTGAGCGCCGGCCGCTTCGCGCTGAGCGCCTCGCCCGACGACGCCGACTACCTCTACGACGCCAGCCGCTTCGCCGACTACGCCGGCCGCGCGCTGGCCTGGAAGCGCAGCCAGGTGCGGCAGCTGCTCGCGCAATGCACGCCGCGCGCCGAGACCTTCGGTCCCGCCTCGGCCGGCGCCGCGCTGCGCGTGCTCGAGGCCTGGATGGCGCAGAAGGGCAAGGCCGCGGGCGAAGCCGACGAGGCGCCATGCCGCGCAGCCATCGCCGATGCGGCGGCGCTCGGGCTCGAGGGCTTCGTGCACTTCGCGCACGACGAGCCGCTGGGCTTCGTGCTCGCGCAGGAACTGCAGCCCGGCGTGTTCGCGATGCGCTTCGCCAAGGGGCTCGACAGCCACGCGGGCATCTACCCGCACATGTTCCAGCACTTCTGCCGGCAGTTCGAGGCCCGGTTCGGCCGGCCGGTGCGCTGGCTCAACTTCGAGCAGGACATGGGCATCGCGGGCTTCCGGCGCAGCAAGCGCTCGTACGCGCCGGCGGCGATGGTGCAGAAGTTCAGGGCACGGTTATTGCGCTGAGCCGGCGTGGCGGCGGGTATTCTTCCGCCGCCCACCGTACCGACCGCATCCGCCGCGAGGAGCCCGCATGACCCGGACCACCGATTCCCTTCATCGACGCTGGACGCGCGCCGCGCTGGTCGCTGTCGCAGCCGGCCTCGCATCCGCGGCCCACGCGGCCGACTACACCGGCCCGCTGTTCGACACCCATCTGCACTACAACGAAGAGGCCTGGAACGGCAGCAGCGGCCCGTTCCCGCCGGCCGAGGCGCTCGCGCGCATGCAGCGCAACGGCGTGCGCGCCATCGTCGGCAACTCGCGGCCCAACGACGGCACGCGCACGCTCGCGGCGCTGCGCGAGACCCGCGAGGCCGGCGTCACCGTGGTGCCCTTCGTGCGTCTGTACCGCAACCGCGCCGACTACAACAACTGGTTCCGCGACGAGAGCATCCACGAGATGGTGCTGGCCGAACTCGAGCGCGGCACCGCGAGCGGGCCCTACCGCGGCATCGGCGAGTTCCATCTCTACGAGAGCGCCAATGCCAACGGCCCGGTGGCCAGGAAGCTGATGGCGCTGGCCGAGCGCAGGCAGCTCGCGGTGCTCGCGCACGTGGACGACGAGGCGGTCGACCTGCTGATGGCCAACACGCCGAGCCAGGGCCGCGACACGCGGCTGATCTGGGCCCACACCGGCATCGGCGGCACGCCGGTGGCGCGCGTGCGCCAGATGCTCGAGCGCTATCCGAAGCTGATGGGCGAGCTGTCGTACCGCCCGGGCCTGGTCTGCGAGGGCGGCACGCTGTGCGCGCCGTGGCGCGAGCTGATCCTGGCCTTTCCCGACCGCTTCCTGATCGGCTCCGACACCTGGGTCAACCAGCGCTGGAGCGCCTACGACGAGCTGATGCGCGGCTACCGCGGCTGGCTCGGCGAGCTGCCGCCCGCGGTGGCGCAGCGCGTGGCGTGGGACAACGCGGCCGGGCTGTTCGGCGTGCGCTGATCCCCAGCCACTGGGCACAAGACGCCCCGGGAGGCGCTGCCTAAGCTGCCATGGACTCTTCCGCAGACCATGGCCACCATCGAATCGACCCTCTCCCCCCACGGCGAAGCCTTCCAGGCCAATCGCGCCCACATGCTCGCGCTGCTCGAGCGCGTACGCGGCTGCGAGCAGCGCGCCGCCGCCACCTCGGAGCGCTCGCGCGAACGCTTCGAGAAACGCGGCCAGCTGCTGCCGCGCGAGCGGCTGTCGCTGCTGCTCGACCCCGGCACGCCCTTCCTCGAACTCTGCTCGCTCGCCGGGCTCGGCCTGGACAACCCCGACCTCGACAAGAGCGTGCCCGGCGGCGGCGTGATCGCGGGCATCGGCCAGGTCTCGGGCCTGCGCGTGATGGTCAATGCCTCCGACTCGGGCATCGACGCCGGCGCGCTGCAGCCCATGGGCATTCCGAAGCAGCTGCGCATCCAGGAGCTCGCGCTCGAGAACCGGCTGCCCTACGTGCAGCTGGTCGAGAGCGCGGGCGCCAACCTCATGACCTACAAGGTCGAGGAATTCGTGACCGGCGGCAGCCTGTTCCGCAACCTCGCGCGGCTGTCGGCCGCCGGCCTGCCGGTGCTGACCGTCACGCACGGTTCCTCGACCGCGGGCGGTGCCTACCAGACCGGCTTGTCGGACTACATCGTGATGGTGCGCGACCGCTCGCGCGCCTTCCTCGCGGGGCCGCCGCTCTTGAAGGCCGCCACGGGCGAGATCGCGACCGAGGAGGAACTGGGCGGCGCGCTCATGCACAGCTCGGTGTCGGGGCTCGGCGACTACCTGGCCGAGGACGACCGCGACGCGATCCGCATCGCGCGCGAGATCCTCGCCCACATCGACTGGAACCGCGAGCTGCCGGCAGCGCCGCCGCGTCGCTTCAAGCCGCCGCGCTTCGACGCCGAGGAACTGCTGGGCATCATGCCGGCCGACCTCAAGCGGCCGGTCGACATGAAGCAGGTGATCGCGCGCATCGCCGACGACTCCGAGTTCCTCGAGTTCGGCGCCGGCTACGGCAGCGCCACCGTGGTCGGCCACTTCAAGATCGAAGGGCTGCCCGTGGGCGTGGTCACCAACAACGGCCCGATCGACAACGCGGGCGCCACCAAGGCCGCGCACTTCATCCAGGCCTGCTGCCAGTCGCGCACGCCGATCCTCTACCTGCAGAACACCACCGGCTTCATGGTCGGGCGCGCGCACGAGGAGGGCGGAATGATCAAGCACGGCTCGAAGATGATCCAGGCCGTGACCAATGCGACCGTGCCGCAGATCACCATCCATTGCGGCGCATCGTTCGGCGCCGGCAACTACGGCATGTGCGGGCGCGGCTTCCATCCGCGCTTCTGCTTCTCGTGGCCCAACGCGCGCACCGCGGTGATGGGCGGCGAGCAGGCGGCGCAGACCATGGTCAACGTGACCGAGGCCGCGATGCGGCGCAAGGGCGGCGAGGTCGACCGCGCGAAGCTTGCCGAGATGGAGCGCCGCATCGTCGAGCGCTTCGACAGCCAGATGAGCGTGTTCACCACCAGCGCGCACGTGCTCGACGACGGCGTGATCGATCCGCGCGACACGCGCGCCGTGCTCGCGAAGCTGCTGGCGGTGTGCCGCGAGGCCGAGCTGCGCGAGCCGCAGCCGATGCAGTTCTCGGTGGCGCGGCCATGAGCGAGGGGACGCAGTCCATGACCTTCCACAAGATCCTGATCGCCAACCGCGGCGAGATCGCGCTGCGCGTGATGCGCAGCGCGCGCGCCCTCGGCTACCGCACGGTGGCGGTGTATTCGAGCGCCGATGCCGGCGCGCGCCACGTGCGCGAGGCCGACCAGGCCGTGTGCATCGGCGAGGCGCTGCCCGCGCAGTCCTACCTGCGCATCGAGGCCATCGTCGAGGCCGCGCGCCGCACCGGCGCCGACGCGGTGCACCCGGGCTATGGCTTCCTGGCCGAGAACGCCGCCTTCGCGCGCGCCTGCGAGGAGGCCGGTCTGGTCTTCATCGGCCCCTCGGCCGAGGCCATCGAGGCCATGGGCCACAAGGCCGGCGCCAAGGCGCTGATGCAGGCCGCGGGCGTGCCCTGCATTCCGGGCTACCAGGGCGAGGATCAAGGCGAGGAGCGGCTCGCGCAGGAGGCTGCGCGCATCGGCTTCCCGGTGATGATCAAGGCCACGGCCGGCGGCGGCGGGCGCGGCATGCGGCTGGTGCCGTCGGCCGAGGAGTTCGCACCCCTGCTGCGCAGCGCGCGTTCGGAGGCACAGAGCGCCTTCGGCGATCCCGAGGTGATCCTCGAGCGCGCGATCGCGCAGCCGCGGCACATCGAGATCCAGGTCTTCGCCGACCGCCACGGCCATGCCATCCACCTCGGCGAGCGCGACTGCTCGGTGCAGCGGCGGCACCAGAAGCTGATCGAGGAGGCGCCTTCGCCGGCGGTGGACGCCGCGCTGCGCGAGCGCATGGGCGCGGCCGCGGTGGCGGCCGTGAAGGCGATCCGCTACGAGGGCGCGGGCACGCTCGAGTTCCTGCTCGACGGCGGCGGCAACTTCTACTTCATGGAGATGAACACGCGGCTGCAGGTCGAGCATCCGGTGACCGAGGCCGTGACCGGCCTCGACCTGGTGGAACTGCAGCTGCGCGTGGCCGCGGGCGAGCCGCTGCCTCTCGCGCAGCAGGACGTGCGCTTCGAGGGCCATGCGATCGAGGTGCGGCTGTGCGCGGAAGATGCGGCGCAGGGCTTCGTGCCGCAGAGCGGCACGCTCGCGCTGTGGCGGATGCCGCCGCGACTGCGCGCCGAGCATGCGCTGTATTCGGGCGCCGAGGTGCCGCCGTATTACGACTCGATGATCGCCAAGCTCGTGGCCCATGGCCGCACGCGCGAGGAGGCGCGGCGCAAGCTGGCCACGGGGCTCGAGGATGCGGTGGCGCTGGGCGTGACGACCAACCAGGCCTTCCTGCGCGCCTGCCTCGTGCATCCGGTGTTCGCGGCGGGCGGTGCCACCACCGCCTTCATCGGCGAGCATCAGGCGGCGCTGCTGCAGGCCGACGAGGCCGCGGCCGCACGCGCGGCGGCGCTCGCGGCGGTGCTGCTCTACGAACGCGCCGACGACACGCAGGCGCGGCGGCTGCCGCACAAGCTGCCGATCTCGCTGCGCTTCGAGCTCGCGGGGCAGACGCGGCATGCGAGCGTGGTGCTTACCGGGTCGCGCCAGTTCCAGGTCACGCTCGATGCGCAGCCCTTTGCGATCGAACTGATCGAGCACGGCGACGACGGCGTGCGCTTCGCCTGCGATGGCGTGCACGAGAGTGCCGCGTACTGGCGCGACGGCACGCTGCTGTGGCTGCAGTACCGCGACCGCGCGCTGCGCATCGAGGACACCACGCGCGCGGCCTCCGCGCGCCAGGGCGGCGCGGGCGGCGGCGACGGCAAGCTGCGCGCCTCGATGAACGGCCGCGTGGTCGCGGTGCTGGCCGAGCCCGGCCAGGTCGTGCGCGCGGGGCAGCCGCTGCTCACGCTCGAGGCCATGAAGATGGAGCACGTGCATGCCGCGCCGGTGAGCGGCCGGCTGGCCGCGCTGCATGTGCGCATCGGCGACCAGGTCGAGGCACGCCGTGTCGTGGCCGAGATCGAGGTCGATGCCCCCGTTGCCGAAGGAGTCGCGCCATGAGCACCGCCGCCGTATTGCACGAGAAGCGCGACCGCGCCTTCTGGATCACCATCAACCGCCCCGACAAGCGCAATGCGCTCAACGCCGAGGTGGTGGCTGGCCTGCGCGAAGGCTGGCGCCTCGCGCATGCCGATCCCGAGGTGCGCGCCATCGTGCTGACCGGCGCGGGCGAGAAGGCCTTCTGCGCCGGCGGCGACCTGCAGCCCGGCGCGGGTTTCGCGTTCGACCTCGCGCAGCCCACGCTGGACTACGCCGACCTGCTGCGCGAGACGCAGGCCGGCACCCTGCCGAGCATCGCGCGCATCAACGGCACCTGCATGGCCGGCGGCATCGGCCTCCTGTGCATGACCGACCTCGCGGTGGCCGCGGACACGGTGCAGTTCGGCCTGCCCGAAGTGAAGATCGGCCTGTTCCCGATGCAGGTGCTGAGCCTGCTGCAGCGCATCGTGCCGCGCCGCACCCTGCGCGAGTGGTGCCTGAGCGGCGAGCCCTTCGGCGCGGCCGAGGCGAAGGATGCCGGTCTGCTGAACCACGTGGTGCCGGCCGACGCACTCGATGCGAAGACGCAATGGCTGCTCGAGCGCCTGACCGACAAGTCGCCGACCGCGATCCGCCGCGGCAAGTACGCGATGCGCGCGCTCGAGGCCATGTCCTTCGACGAAGGCATCGCGTTCACCGAGGGGCAGATCGCGCTGCTCGCCGGCACGCAGGATGCGAAGGAAGGGTTGGCCTCGTTCAACGAGAAGCGCAGGCCGGTCTGGACCGGGCGCTGAGCGCGGCACGCCGCGCTCAGGCGAAGGGCGCGCTGGTCACTTCGTCCATGAGCCACTGCGTGAACGACTGCAACGCCGCGCTCGGCGCGCGGTCCGCGGGACGCACGAGGTAGTAGGCGCTTCCCGGATCGACGGTGTGCGCGAACGGCGCCACCAGCAGTCCGGCATCGAGGTCCTCGCGCACCAGGGCCGTGAAGAACAGCGCGAAGCCATGGCCGTCGAGCGCGGTGCGGCGCAGCGCGTGGGAGTCGTCGATGCGGGTGGTGTCGAGCGGGCCAGCCTCCACTCCCGCCGTTGCGAACCAGGCGCTCCAGTGCGCGGCATCGAACTCGTGGAACAGGCGGCGGCCGCGCAGGTCGCGCGGCCTGGGCTTGCGCGGCAGCGTGGCCAGGAGGGCAGGGCTGCACACGGGCGCGAGCGTGCCCGGCACGACCAGCCGGGCCTCGACGCCGGGCCAGCGCCCGTCGCCCCAGCCGATGCCGGCATCGACCGGATCGCGCAGGAAATCGGCGGGCTGGTAGGCATGGTGCAACTGCAGGTGCAGCCGTGGATGTCGCGCCCAGAGCCGCCCGAGGCGCGGCGTGAGCCAGCGCGCCGAGAAGTACGGGGCGACGCTCAAGGTCAGCGTGTCGGGCCGCGCGGCGCGGCGCAGCCGGTCGATCGCGGCCTCGAGGCCCTGGAAGCCCTGGGCGCAATCGGCGCAGAGCTGGCGTCCCTCGGCCGTGAGCTCGATGCGGCGGTGCGAGCGCAGCACCAGCGGCATGCCGAGCTCGGTCTCGAGATGGCGCACGTGGTGGCTCAGGGCCGACTGCGTGACGTGCAGCTCCTCGGCCGCGCGCTTGAAACTGCCGTGGCGAGCCACCGACTCGAAGGCGCGCAGCTTCGTGAGCAGGAACAGGGGCAGCGGCATGCGGGCGATCCTAGAAGTGAGTTTGCTTCACGTCAACGCAGAACGAATCAATTGAACGAAGCAAGGCGGCTTCGCAGAATTCCCCTTCACATCAATGAAGGAGATTCACATGAGCAACCAGCCTGCGGCGTTCGAGATCGCAAAGGGACCGCGCCGCGTCATGACGCTGAGCGAAGCCGAGGTGGCGCGCCTTCTCGATCCGCGCGCACTGCTCGACGGCCTCGAGGATGGCTTTCGTGCGCTCGCGCGCGGCGAGGTGCAGTCGCCGGCGCGGCCCGAGCTCACGGTGCCGGGCCAGGGCTTCTCGCTCGCGATGCCCGCGTGGCGCCCGGGGATGCAGATGGCCATCAAGGTGGTCAACGTCTTCGACGGCAACCTCGCGCTCGGGCTGCCGAACCACCTCGCGATGATCCTGCTGTTCGAGCCCGAGACGGGCATGGCCTCGTGCGTGATGGACGGCACCTTCATCACCGGCATCCGCACGGCCGCTTCGGCGGTGCTGTCGGCGCGGCTCTTGGCGCGCCCGGACGCGCGCGTCGCGACCATCGTGGGCGCGGGCGTGCAGGCGCGCGAGCACCTGCGGCTGCTGCCGCTGGTCCGCGACCTCGAGCGCGTCCATGTCTGCGCGCTGCATCCCGAGGAGGCGCGGCGGCTCGCGGCGCGGCATCCGCTCGCGCGGGCCGGCGAGGACATCGAGGCGGCCGTGCGCGGCTCGGACATCGTCTGCCTCGCGAGCCACAGCGCCCAGCCCGTGATCCGCCCCGAGTGGCTCAAGCCCGGGGCCCACGTGTCCTCGGTCGGCTACCACCCGCCGGCGGGCGAACTGCCGGTGGCGCTCGCGCGCGAGGCACGCCTGTTCGTGGAGACGCTCGATGCCTTCGAACCGGTGCCCGTGGGTTGCGCCGAGCTCGCGGGCTGCGACCGCCGGCGCGCGACCACGCTCGGCGAAGTGGTGCTCGGCACTTCGCCGGGCCGGCGCGATGCGCGCGAGATCACGGTCTACAAGGCCATGGGCATCGCGATGGAGGACATGGTGGCGGCCAACCTGGCCCATGCGGCCGCGCTGCGCGAAGGCGGCGGCGCGGCGATGACGTGGTGAGCCACGTCATCCGCCAGCGGGGCTCTGTAAAGTCGCGGGCAGTCTTCGCAACGCCATGAGCCCCTCTTCCTTGAACTCCATCGATTTCGACCCCACCCGCTTCGACGCCGCCATCGTCGACCTCGACGGCACCACCATCGACACGCTCGGCGATTTCGCCGTGGCCCTGAACCGCATGCTCGAGGACCTCGGCCTCGCCACGCTGCCGCGCGAGCGCATCGAGCTGATGATCGGCAAGGGTTCGGAGCACCTGATCCTGTCGGCGCTGCAATACGTGGCCGCGGCGGACGGTGCCGACGCACCCGCCGCCCTGGCACGCGCGCAGGCGCAGTTCGAGCGCGGCTGGGAGCGCTACCAGCACCACTACCTCGCGATCAACGGCCAGCATGCGGCGGTGTATCCGGGCGTGGTCGAGGGGCTGCGGGCGCTGCGCGACCGGGGGCTGAAGCTGGCCTGCCTCACGAACAAGCCGACGGCCTTCGCGAAGCCGCTGCTGGCCCAGAAGGGGCTCGATGGCTTCTTCGAACTCGTGTTCGGCGGCGATGCCTTCGAGCGCAAGAAGCCCGATCCGCTGCCGCTGCTGAAGACCTGCGAGGCCCTGGGCACGCAGCCCGCGCGCACGCTGATGATCGGCGACTCCAGCAACGATGCGCGGGCCGCGCGCGCGGCCGGCTGCCTGGTGGTGCTGGTCACCTACGGCTACAACCACGGCGAGCCGGTGCGCGCGGTCGATGCCGACGGCTTCGTCGATTCGCTGGCCGAACTGGCGGCGCCGCGCCGTTGAGGCTTCGACCGCCGCTCAGGACGGCTTGCCGAGCAGCGCCTCCTTGAGCTTCCAGTCGGCCGGGCTCGGGCCGAGCCAGATGCGCAGCAGCGCGTTGAAGAAAGCGGGCTCCTTCACGGGATCGGGCTGCGGCACGCCGCGCACCGTGATCAGCGTGCCGGTGCCGGGCAGCCAGTCGATGGTGAAGGTGTCGCCGGCCTTGAGCTGCTTCTGGTCGGCGAACATCTGGCCCATGCGCAAGAGGCCGGGGATCAGCTGGCCCATCTCGCTCTTGGGCGAGTTGTCCTCCACGCCCTTGATGAAGAGCTTGCCGAGTTCGTTGGCGTCGATGTCGCGCAGCATGGTGATCGCCACGCGCTTCGGGCCGGGCACGGCCAGCGCTTCCTCGGGGGTCGAGGCCTTGCGGCCCATGTAGAGGCCGGCCGTGTAGACCTTGAGGATGGCCTTGTAGCGCACGCCAGCGCCATTGAGCTGCAGCGGCGTGCCGCGCAGATCGAGGCTGTCCTCGAGCTTGACGCCCGCGACATCGACCGGGGCGGCGCGCGCCGGAGAGGCGATGGCCAGCGCCGCGGCGAGACCGGCCAGCAGGCACAGGCGCGCGAGCGGTCGTGACACGAGCGGAAGTGCGGTCGAGCGTGCGGACAAGGCGGCCTCCTCTGGAATTTGCGAACGGTCGTGCGAATGTATCTTTTCGTTTTATCGCTTCGGCTTCGGGGGAACCCTGAAGCCCGGCCTTGCGCGTGCTGTCGTTTTCGTGGGCTAAACTCCGGCCCTCATGTTCGTTCATCACATCCATCAAACAGGTGAAGGCAGCCGGGGAGCCTGGCCCTGGCGTACGCCATCGACGCTGCCTGTTTGATTGCACGGCGCACGCCGTGCGCCCGCGGTTCCGGACGCATCGACGCCGAACCACCTCCTCTGTTTGTGAATGAGACCGCTCCCGGCCGATGAAAGCGCGCCGGGCCGGCTTTCCGGAGAACGACACGTGATCACCGAACTCGAATTCAAGAGCCTCAGCGCCCAGGGCTACAACCGCATCCCGCTGATGGCCGAGGCCTTTGCCGACCTCGAAACCCCCCTGTCCCTGTATCTCAAGCTGGCCCATTCGCAGGGCGGCGGCAAGCACAGCTTCCTGCTCGAATCGGTCGTGGGCGGCGAGCGCTTCGGCCGCTACAGCTTCATCGGCCTGCCGGCGCGCACCCTGCTGCGTGCCAGCGGCTTCGGTGCCGAGGCCGTCACCGAAGTCGTGACCGACGGCCAGGTGGTCGAGACCGCCGCGGGCAATCCGCTCGACTTCGTGGCGCAGTACCAGAAGCGCTTCAAGGTCGCGCTGCGGCCCGGGCTGCCGCGCTTCTGCGGCGGCCTGGCGGGCTATTTCGGCTACGACACCGTGCGCCACATCGAGCGCAAGCTCGAGCAGAGCTGCCCGCCCGACACGCTGGGCTGCCCCGACATCCTGCTGCTGCAGTGCGAGGAACTGGCGGTCATCGACAACCTCTCGGGCAAGCTCTACCTGATCGTCTATGCCGATCCCAAGCAGCCCGAGGCCTATGCCAACGCCAAGCGCCGGCTGCGCGAGCTCAAGGAGAAGCTCAAGTACTCGGTGAGCGCGCCGATCGTGAAGCCCACGCAGCCGCATCCGGCCGAGCGCAGCTTCGCCAAGGCCGACTACCTCGCGGCGGTGGAACGCGCCAAGGAGATGATCGCCGCCGGCGACTTCATGCAGGTGCAGGTGGGCCAGCGCATCAGCAAGCGCTACACCGAGTCGCCGCTGTCGCTGTACCGCGCGCTGCGCTCGCTCAATCCCTCGCCCTACATGTACTACTACCACCTGGGCGACTTCCACGTGGTGGGCGCGTCGCCCGAGATCCTGGTGCGCCAGGAGCACACCGGCGAGGGCGAGCAGAAGATCACCATCCGCCCGCTGGCCGGCACGCGCCCGCGCGGTGCCTCGATCGAGCTCGACAAGGCGGCCGAGGTCGAACTGATCAACGACCCGAAGGAACGCGCCGAGCACGTGATGCTGATCGACCTCGCGCGCAACGACATCGGCCGCATCGCCAAGACCGGCACGGTGAAGGTGACGGAAGCCTTCGCGGTGGAGCGCTACAGCCACGTGATGCACATCGTGAGCAACGTCGAGGGCACGCTGAAGGACGGCATGACCGCCATCGACGTGCTCAAGGCCACCTTCCCGGCCGGCACGCTGACTGGCGCGCCCAAGGTGCATGCGATGGAGCTGATCGACCAGCTCGAGCCCACCAAGCGCGGCCTGTACGGCGGCGCCTGCGGCTACATCAGCTACGCGGGCGACATGGACGTCGCGATCGCGATCCGCACCGGCATCGTGAAGGACCAGGTGCTGCACGTGCAGGCCGCGGCCGGCGTGGTGGCCGATTCGGTGCCCGAGCTCGAGTGGAAGGAGACCGAGGCCAAGGCGCGCGCGCTGCTGCGGGCGGCGGAGCTTGTTGAGGAGGGGTTGGAATGAATTCCGAATACGGGCAGCCGGACGCAGAGGACGCGAAGGATTCGCGAAGGACGCAAAAGGAAGACAAGAGTTTTGCGGATGACTTCTCGCACGACATCATCGGGGCGGCGGTCGAGGTGCAACGGGTGCTGGGTGTGGGCTTGCTTGAGAGCGCCTACGCCGCGGCACTGGCGGTCGAGTTGAACGAGCGAGAGCTTCGGTTCGAGCGCGAGGTGCCCATCACCGCGTACTACAAGGGCCGCAACGTGGGCGTTGCGTATCGCGCAGATTTCGTGGTCGAGGACTCCGTGATCGTGGAGCTCAAGGCCATCGATGTCCTGGCAGACCTGCATCGCGCCCAACTGCTGTCCTACCTGCGCTTGTCGGGATTGAAGCTGGGGCTGCTGATCAACTTCCATGCGTTCCCCGTCGTCAAGGGCATTCAGAGAATGGTGAACAAGCTATGAGTGGCGCTCTCAACTTCCTTTTTCATTTTTCCTTGAATTCCTTTCGCGTCCTTCGCGAATCCTTCGCGTCCTCTGCGTCCGGAAGTCCGTATTCGAAAGGCCAGTCATGAAGCTCCTCATGATCGACAACTACGACAGCTTCACCTACAACATCGTCCAGTACTTCGGCGAGCTGGGTGCCGACGTGCAGGTGCATCGCAACGACGAGATCACGGTCGCGCAGATCGGCGAGCTGATCGCCTCGGGCGTGACGCGGCTGGTGGTGTCGCCCGGGCCGTGCTCGCCGGCGGAAGCGGGCGTGTCGGTGGCGGCCATCGAGGCCTTCGCGGGCAAGCTGCCCATTCTCGGCGTGTGCCTCGGCCACCAGGCCATCGGCGCGGCCTTCGGCGGCAGGATCGTGCGCGCGCAGCAGCTCATGCACGGCAAGACCAGCGAGATCACGACCACGCAGGAGGGCGTGTTCGCGGGGCTGCCGAAGACCTTCGTCGTCAACCGCTACCACTCGCTGTCGATCGAGCGCGCGAGCTGCCCCGAGGCGCTGGCCGTCACGGCCTGGACCGACGACGGCGAGATCATGGGGGTGCGGCACACCGGGTACGCGCACGACGTGCGCATCGAAGGCGTGCAGTTCCACCCCGAATCGATACTCACCGAGCACGGCCACGCCATGCTCAAGAACTTCCTGGACTGAAGCCATGACCGACCGCAGCGCCATCGTCGACCTTCGCAGCGACACCGTCACCCAACCCACGCCGGCGATGCGCGAGGCCATGATGGCGGCGCCGCTGGGCGACGACGTCTTCGGCACCGATCCGAGCGTGAACGCGCTGCAGGAGAAGATCGCGGCGCTGCTGGGCTTCGAGGCGGCGCTGTTCGTGCCGACCGGCACGCAGAGCAATCTCAGCGCGATCCTTTCGCACTGCGGCCGTGGCGACGAATACATCGTCGGCCAGATGGCGCACTGCTACCGCTGGGAAGGCGGCGGCGCGGCGGTGTTCGGCAGCGTGCAGCCGCAGCCGCTGGACCACGCGGCCGACGGCACGTTGCCGCTCGCGCAGATCGAGGCGGCGATCAAGCCCGACGACGCGCACTTCGCGCGCACCCGGCTGCTGGCGCTCGAGAACACGCTGGGCGGCAAGCTGCTGCCCTTCGACTACGTGCAGGCGGCGACCGAACTCGCCGCGCGCCACGGGTTGCAGCGACACCTGGACGGCGCGCGGCTCTTCAACGCGGCGACCGCGCAGGCGGCGAAGAACGGAAGCACCGACGTGCGCGCCGAGGCGCGCCGCATCGCGCAATGCTTCGACAGCGTGTCGGTGTGCTTCAGCAAGGGCCTGGGCGCGCCGATCGGCTCGGCGCTGGTCGGTTCGCGCGACTTCATCGCGCGCGCCCACCGCATCCGCAAGATGGCGGGCGGCGGCATGCGCCAGGCCGGGCTGCTCGCGGCCGCGGCCGCGCACGCGCTCGAGCACCACGTCGACCGGCTGGCCGACGACCATGCGCTGGCGCTGCGCCTCGCGCAGGGGCTCGCGGGCATCGAGGGGCTGAAGCTCGAGATGCCGCACACCAACATCGTCTTCGTCGACCTCGAGGGCGAGGCCAGGGCGCGCTCGGCGGGGCTGATCGAGAGCCTCGAGCGCCAGGGCATCCTGGCCACGGGCCTGTACCGGCTGCGCTTCGTGACGCACCTCGATGTCGATGCCGCCGGTGTCGACCGCGCGGTGGCCGCGATCCGGGCCTACTTCGCCGCCTGATCCGTCGTTCGAGGAGAGGAGAACGCCATGCCCGATCTTCCCCATCTGCTGGCCTTCATCGCCGCCGGCTGGCTGCTGAACCTGACGCCGGGGCCCGACGTGCTCTACGTGGTCACCAACTCGCTGCGCTCGGGCGTGCGCGCCGGCACCGTCGCCGGGCTCGGCATCACCGCCGGCTGCTTCGTCCACATCTTCGCGGCGGCCATTGGCGTCGGCACGCTGATGGCGACCTCGGCCGCGGCCTTCGCGGTGCTCAAGTACATCGGCGCGGCCTACCTGCTGTACCTGGGCGTGCGCATGCTGCTGTCGCGCGCCGCGCCGCCGACCGACCTGGCGCAGGCCGCGGCGGCCACCGGGGCGCGCAGCCTCAAGGCGATCTTCCTCGGCGGCTTCTGGACCAATGTGCTCAACCCCAAGGTGGCGCTGTTCTTCCTGGCCTTCGTGCCGCAGTTCATCGCGCCCGGGGCGGAAAACAAGGCGCTGTATTTCGTGCTGCTCGGCGTGCTGTTCAACCTCAACGCGATCCCCGTCAACGTGGGCTGGGCGCTGGCGGCGGGCTGGATGGCGCGCCGCGGTGCCGTGCAGAAGGGCATGCACTGGCTCGACCGCGCCGCCGGCGTTCTTTTCATCGGCTTCGGCCTCAAGCTCGCGTTCACCGACGCCCCCGCGGCGCGCATCGGCCGCTGATTCAATCCCGAGGAGACTTTCCATGATCACCCCCCAGGAAGCGCTGCAGCGCACCATCGAGCACCGCGAGGTCTTCCACGACGAGATGCTGCACATCGTGCGGCTCATCATGAGCGGCGAGTGCTCGCCCGTGATGATGGCCGCGCTGATCACCGGGCTGCGCGTGAAGAAGGAGACCATCGGCGAGATCACCGCCGCCGCACAGGTGATGCGCGAGGTGTCGACCAAGGTGCCGGTGTCCGACAGCACGAACCTGGTCGACATCGTGGGCACCGGTGGCGACGGTTCGCACACCTTCAACATCTCGACCTGCTCGATGTTCGTCGCGGCCGCGGCCGGCGCCAAGGTCAGCAAGCATGGCGGGCGCAGCGTGTCGAGCAAGTCGGGCAGCGCCGACGTGCTGGAGTCGCTGGGCGTGAACATCAACCTCAAGCCCGAGCAGATCGCGCGCTCGATCGAGCAGTCGGGCATCGGTTTCATGTTCGCGCCGAACCACCATCCGGCCATGAAGAACGTGGCGCCGGTGCGCAAGGAACTCGGCATCAAGACCATCTTCAACATCCTGGGCCCGCTGACCAACCCGGCCGGCGCCCCCAACATCCTGATGGGCGTGTTCCATCCCGACCTGGTGGGCATCCAGGTGCGCGCGCTGCAGCGCCTGGGCACCGAGCATGCGATGGTGGTCTACGGCCGCGACGGCATGGACGAGATCTCGCTGGGCGCGGCCACGATGGTGGGCGAGCTCAAGAACGGCGAGATCAGCGAGTACGAGCTGCACCCCGAGGACTTCGGCTTCCAGATGTCGAGCAACCGCGCGCTGCGCGTGGAGACGCCCGAGCAGTCGAAGGCGATGCTGCTCGGCGTGCTCGACAATCAGGCCGGCCCGGCGCTCGACATCGTGCTGCTCAACGCCGGCGCGGCGCTGTACGCGGCCAACGTGGTCGACTCGGTGGCGGCGGGCGTGACGCGTTCGCGCGAGGCCATCGCCTCGGGCGCGGCCAAGGCGAAGCTCGCCGAACTGGTGCGGGTCACCACGTCGGTCTGAGCCAGGAATCCAGCAGGAGCAAGAGAGAAGCCATGTCCGACATCCTCGACAAGATCGTCGCCGTCAAGCACCAGGAGGTGGCCGCCGCGAAGCAGCGCAGCCCGCTGGAGGCGGTTCGCTTCGACGCCGAAAGCCGCGTGCTGACGCGCGATTTCGAAGGCGCGCTGCGCGCCAGGATCGCGGCCGGCCAGGCCGCCGTGATCGCCGAAGTCAAGAAGGCCAGCCCGAGCAAGGGCGTGCTGCGCGCCGATTTCATTCCGGCCGACATCGCGCAGAGCTATGCCGAAGGCGACGGCAAGATCAGCGCGGCCTGCCTCTCGGTGCTGACCGACAAGCAGTTCTTCCAGGGCGGCATCGACTACCTGAAGCAGGCGCGCGCCTCGTGCGAGCTGCCGGTGTTGCGCAAGGACTTCATCGTCGATGCCTACCAGGTGTACGAATCGCGCGCGATCGGCGCCGATGCGATCCTGCTGATCGCCGCCTGCCTCGACGACGCGCAGATGAAGGATTTCGAGGCCATCGCGCACGGGCTGGGCATGGCTGTGCTGGTCGAGGTGCACGACGCGGCCGAGCTCGAGCGCGCGCTGCGCCTCAAGACCCCGCTGGTGGGCGTGAACAACCGCAACCTGCGCAATTTCGAGGTCTCGATCCAGGCCACCATCGGCCTGCTGCCGGGCCTGCCGAAGGAGCGCCTCGCGGTGACCGAATCGGGCATCGCCACGCGCGAGGACGTCGCCACGCTGCGCGCCGCGGGCGTGCATGCCTTCCTGGTCGGCGAGGCCTTCATGCGTGCCGAGGAGCCTGGCGAGGCCCTCGCGGCGTTGTTCAAATGAGCCGCGCGGATCAGCTGTCGAGCAGCGATCCCGCCGACTGGCCGGTGGCGCCGGGCTGGCAGCCGCTGGTCGATGGCTTCTTCGGCGGTGCCGTGGGGCAGAAGCTGCAGGCCTTCCTGCGCGAGCGTCTCGACGCGGGCACCGTGATCTTCCCGCCGCAGCCGCTGCGCGCGCTGGAGCTCACGCCGCCCGAGGACGTGCGTGTCGTGATCCTGGGGCAGGACCCGTACCACGGGCGCGGCCAGGCCGAGGGGCTGGCCTTCTCCGTGGCGCCCGGCGTGGCGCTGCCACCCTCGTTGCGCAACATCTTCAAGGAGCTTCAGCGCGACCTCGGCACGCCGCCGCCGCCGTTCCCGAACCCGGGCGGCAGCCTGGTGAAGTGGGCGACGCATGGCGTGCTGCTGCTCAACACCTGCCTCACGGTCGAGGAGGCCCAGCCGGCCAGCCATTCGGGGCGCGGCTGGGAGGTGCTGACGGACGCCGTGATCCGCCATGTCTCCGACGGCCCGAAGCCTGTTGTTTTCATGCTATGGGGCTCGCACGCTCAGAGTAAGCGTGCGTTGATCGACGTTGGCCGCCATAAGGTGCTGATGTCGAATCATCCGTCGCCGCTCTCGGCCTTGCGCCCGCCCGTTCCGTTCATCGGATGCGGACATTTCGGCGAAGCGCGCGCCTGGCGCGAGGCGCACCAGAAGGGGGCCTGAAAATTCGCGGATAATCGCCCGCAGTTCATTCCTCGAACGGTTTCCTTCGCTCCTTTCGGTGCTCGGGTTTCTGCATAGTCACAAAACCGTGCTATATTTCGAGGTTCGCCGGAGAGGTGGCCGAGTGGTTAATGGCAGCAGACTGTAAATCTGCCCTCTAACGAGTACGCTGGTTCGAATCCAGCCCTCTCCACCAGCGATGAATTTGGTTTCTAAGAGCGATTGGATCTAGCGCTTTGGGTGCCTTGAAGTGCCCCCGATGCGGGAGTAGTTCAATGGTAGAACCCCAGCCTTCCAAGCTGATGACGCGGGTTCGATTCCCGTCTCCCGCTCCAGAGACCGAGTTTGATGCAGGTTATGGCAAATGCCCTTTTGGCTCAGTGGTAGAGCACTCCCTTGGTAAGGGAGAGGTCGCGGGTCCGATTCCCGCAAAGGGCACCAGTTTTTCCCAGGGGTTGCAAGAGCAGCGTTGCGACCTTATCTGCGTACGTTGATATCGTTTTTTTCGGAGTCGAAAAATGGCAAAAGGTAAATTCACCCGCACGAAGCCGCACGTGAACGTGGGCACGATCGGTCACGTTGACCATGGCAAGACGACGCTGACGGCCGCGATCGCGACGGTGCTGTCGTCGAAGTTCGGCGGCGAAGCGAAGGCCTACGACCAGATCGACGCTGCGCCCGAAGAAAAGGCCCGCGGCATCACGATCAACACCGCGCACGTCGAGTACGAAACGGCCAATCGCCACTATGCACACGTCGACTGCCCCGGCCACGCCGACTACGTGAAGAACATGATCACCGGCGCCGCCCAGATGGACGGCGCGATCCTGGTGTGCTCGGCCGCCGACGGCCCGATGCCCCAGACGCGCGAGCACATCCTGCTGGCTCGCCAGGTGGGTGTGGGCTACATCATCGTGTTCCTGAACAAGTGCGACATGGTCGACGACAAGGAACTGCTCGAGCTGGTCGAGATGGAAGTTCGCGAACTCCTCGACAAGTACGAATTCCCCGGCGACGACACCCCGATCATCCACGGCTCGGCGAAGCTGGCCCTGGAAGGCGACAAGGGCGAGCTCGGCGAAGGCGCGATCATGAAGCTGGCCGAAGCGCTGGACACGTACATCCCGACGCCCGAGCGCGCCGTGGACGGCACGTTCCTGATGCCCGTGGAAGACGTGTTCTCGATCTCGGGTCGCGGCACGGTGGTGACCGGCGCCGTCGAGCGCGGCGTGATCAAGGTCGGTGAAGAAATCGAAATCGTGGGCATCCGCCCGACGGTCAAGACCACCTGCACCGGCGTGGAAATGTTCCGCAAGCTGCTGGACCAGGGTCAAGCCGGCGACAACGTGGGCGTGCTGCTGCGCGGCACGAAGCGCGAAGAAGTCGAGCGCGGCCAGGTGCTGTGCAAGCCCGGTTCGATCAAGCCGCACACGCACTTCACCGCCGAGGTGTACGTGCTGTCGAAGGACGAAGGCGGCCGTCACACGCCGTTCTTCAACAACTACCGTCCGCAGTTCTACTTCCGCACGACGGACGTGACCGGCGCGATCGAGCTGCCGAAGGACAAGGAAATGGTCATGCCTGGCGACAACGTCAGCATCACCGTGAAGCTGATCAACCCGATCGCGATGGAAGAAGGCCTGCGCTTCGCCATCCGCGAAGGCGGCCGTACCGTGGGTTCGGGCGTCGTGGCCAAGATCCTCGACATCTAAGTCGGGCAAGAGTAGCGGAGGGGTATAGCTCAATTGGCAGAGCGTCGGTCTCCAAAACCGAAGGTTGTAGGTTCGATTCCTACTGCCCCTGCCACCTAGGGTGGCCTCCGAAAACGACCCGCCGGCCTCCGGCGGGAAGGCAAAAAAGCCCGTCGAGACCCGACGGGCTTCGCCGTCTCAACGCGGCGACATGAATTGAGGCCGAAGGGCCGCAGGAAATCAGCCGAACATGGCCACTTCTCAAATCGAAACCGTGAGCACCGGTGCCGACAAGGCCAAGCTGGCCGTGGCGGCGCTGCTGGCCGTGGGCGCCATCGTGGCGTTCTACCTGCTGGCGCGCCAGGGCTCGCTGGTGCAGTGGGCCGCGCTGCTCGTGGGCCTGGCCGCCGCCGTGGCGACCTTCGGCAGTTCCGAGAACGGCCGTCAGCTCTGGGCCTTCGGCCGCGATTCGTGGCGCGAGGTCAAGAAGGTCGTCTGGCCGACCCGCAAGGAAGCGATGCAGATGACGGCTTATGTGTTCGCCTTCGTGGCGATCATGTCCGTCTTCCTCTGGCTCACCGACAAAACGCTCGAATGGGTGTTTTTTGACCTCATCCTGGGCTGGAAAAAGTAAGAACCAATGACCGACGACGCTGTTGAAACCACGCCGCCGGAGGAAAACGCCTCCGTCCTTGCGCCTGCTGCCAATCCCGATCTGCGTTGGTATGTGGTGCATGCCTATTCGGGCATGGAGAAGGCCGTCGAGCGGAACATCACCGAGCGCATCAACCGCGCCGGCATGCAGGACAAGTTCGGCCGCATCCTGGTTCCGACCGAGGAAGTGGTCGAGATCAAGAACGGCCAGAAGCGCACCACCGAGCGCCGCTTCTTCCCGGGCTACGTGCTGGTCGAAATGATCATGGACGACGAGAGCTGGCACCTGGTGAAGCACACCAACAAGGTGACGGGCTTCGTGGGCGGCGCCAAGAACCGTCCGGCCCCGATCTCGCAGAAAGAGGTCGAGGACATCGTCAGCCAGATGCAGCAGGGCACCGAGAAGCCGCGCCACAAGGTCGAGTTCACCGTGGGCGAACTCGTGCGCGTCAAGGAAGGTCCGTTCACCGACTTCAACGGCTCGGTCGAGGAAGTCAACTACGAGAAGAGCAAGGTGCGCGTCTCGGTCATGATCTTCGGCCGCGCCACCCCGGTGGAACTCGAATTCAGCCAGGTCGAAAAGACCTGATGCCCGCCCGGTCTTCGGATCGGGCCATATTCCGGCAGCGCGCTATCCGACTCGGCGCGCGGCCTTGATCGAAGAGTCGTTCACCCCGGGGAGCCCAGGCCACAGGCCTCGGCGATATCACCCGCAAGGAGCAAAGCATGGCGAAAAAAATCGTCGGCTTCATCAAGCTGCAAGTGCCAGCTGGTAAGGCCAACCCGTCCCCGCCGATCGGTCCCGCACTCGGTCAGCGCGGTCTGAACATCATGGAGTTCTGCAAGGCGTTCAACGCCCAGACGCAGAGCTACGAGCCGGGTCTGGCGCTGCCGGTGGTCATCACCGCTTTCGCCGACAAGAGCTTCACCTTCATCATCAAGTCGCCGCCCGCTGGCGTGCTGATCAAGAAGGCCATCAAGCTCGACAAGGGCTCCAAGCGCCCGAACACCGAGAAGGTCGGCAAGATCACGCGCGCCCAGCTCGAAGAGATCGCAAAGACCAAGATGAAGGACCTGACCGCTGCCGACATGGACGCCGCGGTTCGCACCATCGCTGGTACGGCCCGTTCCATGGGCGTGAATGTGGAGGGCGTGTAAATGGCCAAGATCACCAAGAAGCAGAAGTCGCTCGAAGGCAAGGTCGACAGCACCAAGCTGTACCCGCTGACTGACGCGATCACCATCGTCAAGGAAGCCGCCACCGCCAAGTTCGACGAATCGATCGACGTGGCCGTGCAGCTCGGCATCGACGCGAAGAAGTCGGACCAGGTTGTGCGTGGCGCCGTCGTGCTGCCCAACGGCACCGGCAAGACCAAGCGCGTGGCCGTGTTCGCCCAAGGCGCCAAGGCTGAAGAAGCCAAGGCCGCCGGCGCCGACATCGTCGGCATGGACGACCTGGCTGCCATGGTCAAGGCGGGCGACATGCCCTTCGACGTCGTGATCGCCGCTCCCGACGCGATGCGCGTGGTCGGTACGCTCGGCCAGATCCTCGGCCCGCGCGGCCTGATGCCGAACCCGAAGGTCGGCACCGTGACGCCCGACGTCGCGACCGCCGTGAAGAACGCCAAGGCCGGCCAGGTGCAGTTCCGCGTCGACAAGGCCGGTATCGTGCACGGCACGATCGGTCGCCGTTCGTTCGACAGCGACAAGCTGCAAGGCAACCTCGCCGCGCTGATCGATGCCCTGGTCAAGGCCAAGCCGGCCTCGAGCAAGGGTGTCTACCTGCGCAAGGTGGCCGTGTCGTCGACGATGGGCGTGGGTGTCCGCGTGGACACGCAGACCATCGCCGCTGCCTGATCCCAGGCAGGAGCGAAGGCAAAAAGTAGATTGGCCCGGCTCCGGTTCCGCAAGGAACGGGGCAGGGCGAATGTGGTGGGTCGCGGCGGCTTCGGTTGCCGCGGGCCATCCAAGACCGCTGGTGTGCAGGTCGCCTGCACTTAATCGCCCGGCCCCCGCCGGGCAGCCAGCGCAGATGGCGATCCCGCTGCAAGGAATTCGAGTTTTCCGACGAATGGGTTCCGAACAGTTGGTCGCTGCATGAGGCGCGGTCCGAGGTTCATGAAACAGCCGAAGACCGCATTGAAAAGGAGTAGACCTTGAGTCTGAATCGCAGTGAGAAAGAAGCGGTCATCAATGAAGTGACCAGCCTCGCCGCAAAAGCTCAAACGCTCGTGATGGCGGAATACCGTGGCATCACGGTGGCCGACATGACCAAACTGCGCAGCGAAGCTCGCAGCAAGGGTGTGAGCCTGAGTGTTCTGAAGAACACCCTGGCCCGCCGTGCTGTGGCTGGCAGCGCGTTTGAGATCGTCGGCGACCAGATGACCGGTCCGCTGATCTATGGCTTCTCCGAAGACGCCGTGGCCGCCGCGAAGGTGGTGGCCGATTTCGCGAAAACCAACGACAAGCTGGTGATTCGCGGTGGCGCATTCGGTGGCAAGGCCCTGGACGTCGACGGCGTGAAGCAACTGGCCAACATCCCTTCCAAGGAAGTGCTGCTGGCGCAACTGCTGGGCTTGATGCAATCGCCGATCTCTCGTACCGCCCGCGTGCTCGCGGCGCTGGCCGAGAAGCGCGGTGGTGGCGAAGCTGCACCCGCCGATGCACCGGCAGAAGCGCAAGCGGCTTGATCGCCAAGCCTTGCGTTTGAAAAATTCAACCCAATTGTTAGGAAACCAAAATGGCATTCGATAAAGACGCATTTCTGACCGCGCTGGACAGCATGACGGTCCTCGAGCTCAACGACCTGGTCAAGGCCATCGAAGAGAAGTTCGGCGTGAGCGCCGCTGCAATGGCTGCTCCGGCTGCCGGTGGTGGCGGTGCCGCCGCTGCTGCGGTCGAAGAGAAGACCGAATTCAACGTCGTGCTGGCTGACGTCGGCGCGAACAAGGTGTCGGTCATCAAGGCCGTGCGCGAAATCACCGGCCTGGGCCTCAAGGAAGCCAAGGACCTGGTGGAAGCCGCTCCCAAGGCCGTCAAGGAAGGCCTGTCGAAGGCTGACGCCGACGCTGCCAAGAAGAAGCTGGAAGAAGCCGGCGCCAAGGTGGAACTGAAGTAATTCGGTCCCCCTCGAGGGCTGGAGGTGCCTGAAAAGGCCCTCCAGCCTTTGCCGCTTTCAGAGCGCACTCAAAAGTCGGCTCGATGCCGGCTTTCCCGAAGACCAGGAGGTCGAGGGAAATGCCAGATCAAGACGTTTTTTGAGTGTCTTCTGACCCCGACTGCAGAAGACCCCTTGGTTCGGGCGATGTGCAACGCATCGCTGTCCGCCAACGGCTGGTAGTGGCCAGCCGCCAAGCAGTGGTGCCGTTCGTCCCGGCATTGCTGACAAGTCGCTGAAGATCTCAAGCACCGGAGCTCTCATGGCCCAATCGTCCGCGTACAGTTACACCGAACGCAAGCGCATCCGAAAAAGTTTCGGCAGCCGCGACAGCGTCGTCGAAATTCCCTACCTGCTGCAGATGCAGAAGGACGCGTACACCGCGTTCCTGCAAGCGGGCATCGCTCCGCAAAAACGCACTGTCGAAGGCCTGCAGGCCGCGTTCGACGCCGCCTTCCCGATCGTCTCGCACAACGGTTTCGTCGAGATGAAGTTCCTCGAGTACAACCTGGCGAAGCCGGCGTTCGACGTGCGCGAGTGCCAGACCCGTGGTCTGACCTTCGCCTCGGCGGTGCGCGCCAAGGTCCAGCTCATCATCTATGACCGCGAGTCGTCGACCTCGCAGTCGAAGGTGGTCAAGGAAGTGAAGGAGCAAGAGGTCTACATGGGCGAAGTGCCGCTCATGACCGAGAAGGGCTCGTTCATCATCAACGGCACGGAACGCGTGATCGTTTCGCAGCTGCACCGTTCGCCGGGCGTGTTCTTCGAACACGACAAGGGCAAGACGCACAGCTCGGGCAAGCTGCTGTTCTCGGCCCGCGTGATTCCCTACCGCGGTTCGTGGCTCGACTTCGAGTTCGACCCGAAGGACATGCTGTACTTCCGCGTCGACCGTCGCCGCAAGATGCCGGTCACGATCCTGCTGAAGGCCATCGGCCTGAACCCGGAATCGATCCTCGCGAACTTCTTCGTCAACGACAACTTCCGCCTCATGGACAGCGGCGCGCAGATGGAGTTCGTCTCCGAGCGCCTGCGCGGCGAAGTCGCGCGCTTCGACATCACCGACAAGTCGGGCAAGGTCGTGGTCGCCAAGGACAAGCGGGTCACCGCGCGCCACACGCGTGAACTCGAGCAGGGCGGCACCACGCACATCAGCGTGCCGGAAGACTTCCTGATCGGCCGCGTGATCGCGCGCAACATCGTCGACCCCGACTCGGGCGAGATCCTGTCGAAGGCCAACGACGAGCTGACCGAATCGCTGCTGAAGAAGCTGCGCGGCGCCGGCGTGCAGGACATCCAGGTCATCTACACCAACGAACTCGACCAGGGCGCGTACATCTCGCAGACCCTGCGCATCGACGAGACGGTGGACGAGTTCGCCGCGCGCGTGGCGATCTACCGCATGATGCGCCCCGGCGAGCCGCCGACGGAAGACGCGGTGCAGGCCCTGTTCCAGCGCCTGTTCTACAACCCGGACACGTACGACCTGTCGCGTGTGGGCCGCATGAAGTTCAACGCCAAGGTCGGCCGCGACGAGTCGACCGGCCCGATGGTGCTGACCAACGAGGACATCCTGGCGGTCGTCAAGATCCTGGTGGACCTGCGCAACGGCAACGGCGAAGTCGACGACATCGACCACCTCGGCAACCGCCGCGTGCGTTGCGTCGGCGAACTGGCCGAGAACCAGTACCGCACCGGCCTGGCCCGTATCGAGAAGGCCGTGAAGGAGCGTCTGGGCCAGGCGGAGCAAGAGCCGCTGATGCCGCACGACCTGATCAACAGCAAGCCGATCTCGGCCGCGCTGAAGGAGTTCTTCGGCGCCTCGCAGCTGTCGCAGTTCATGGACCAGACGAACCCGCTGTCCGAGATCACCCACAAGCGCCGCGTGTCGGCCCTTGGCCCGGGCGGTCTGACGCGCGAGCGTGCCGGCTTCGAAGTGCGCGACGTGCACGTGACCCATTACGGCCGCGTGTGCCCGATCGAAACGCCCGAAGGCCCGAACATCGGCCTGATCAACTCGCTGGCCCTGTATGCCCGCCTCAACGAGTACGGCTTCATCGAGACGCCGTACCGCCGCGTGGTCGACAGCAAGGTCACGAACGAGATCGACTACCTGTCGGCCATCGAGGAAGGCAAGTACGTCATCGCCCAGGCCAACGCGGCCCTGGACAAGGATGGCAAGCTGACCGGCGACCTGGTGTCGGCGCGTGAAGCCGGCGAATCGATCCTGGTCGGCGCCGAGCGCATCCAGTACATGGACGTGTCGCCCGCGCAGATCGTGTCGGTGGCCGCTTCGCTGGTTCCGTTCCTCGAGCACGACGACGCGAACCGCGCGCTGATGGGCGCCAACATGCAGCGCCAGGCCGTGCCCGTGCTGCGTCCCGAGAAGCCGATGGTCGGCACCGGCATCGAGCGCGTCTCCGCGGTCGACTCCGGCACCGTGGTCACGGCCACCCGCGGCGGTATCGTCGACTACGTCGACGCGACCCGTGTCGTGGTGCGCGTGAACGACGACGAGGCCGCGGCCGGCGAAGTCGGCGTGGACATCTACAACCTGATCAAGTATCAGCGTTCGAACCAGAACACCAACATCCACCAGCGTCCGATCGTCAAGCGCGGCGACAAGATCGCCAAGGGCGACGTGGTGGCCGACGGTGCATCGACCGACCTCGGCGAACTGGCCCTGGGCCAGAACATGCTGATCGCGTTCATGCCCTGGAACGGCTACAACTTCGAAGACTCGATCCTGATCTCCGAACGCATCGTGGCCGACGACCGCTACACCTCGATCCACATCGAGGAACTGGTGGTGATGGCCCGCGACACCAAGCTCGGCGCCGAGGAAATCACGCGCGACATCCCGAACCTGGCCGAACAGCAGCTCAACCGCCTCGACGAGTCCGGCATCATCTACGTGGGTGCCGAAGTCATGCCCGGCGACACGCTGGTGGGCAAGGTCACGCCGAAGGGCGAGACCACGCTGACGCCGGAAGAGAAGCTGCTGCGCGCCATCTTCGGCGAGAAGGCTTCGGACGTGAAGGACACCTCGCTGCGCGTGGACCAGGGCTCGCAAGGCACCGTGATCGACGTGCAGGTGTTCACCCGCGAAGGCATCCAGCGCGACAAGCGCGCCCAGCAGATCATCGACGACGAGCTCAAGCGCTTCCGCCTCGACCTGAACGACCAGCTTCGCATCGTCGAGGCCGACGCCTTCGACCGGATCGAGAAGCTGCTGACCGGCAAGGTCGCCAACGGCGGCCCGAACAAGCTCGCCAAGGGCACCAAGCTCGACAAGGCCTACCTGTCGTCGGTCGAGAAGTTCCACTGGTTCGACATCCGTCCGGCCGACGAGGAAGTGGCCTCGCAGCTGGAGTCGATCAAGAACTCGCTCGAGCAGACGCGCCACAGCTTCGACCTCGCGTTCGAAGAAAAGCGCAAGAAGCTCACGCAGGGCGACGAGCTGCCCGCGGGCGTGCTCAAGATGGTCAAGGTCTACCTGGCCGTCAAGCGCCGCCTGCAACCCGGCGACAAGATGGCCGGCCGCCACGGCAACAAGGGCGTGGTGTCGAAGATCGTTCCGATCGAGGACATGCCGCACATGGCCGACGGCACGCCGTGCGACATCTGCCTGAACCCGCTGGGCGTGCCCTCGCGGATGAACGTGGGTCAGGTGCTCGAGGTGCATCTGGGCTGGGCCGGCAAGGGCATCGGCCAGCGCATCGGCGACCTGCTGCAGCAGGAGGCCAAGGCGGCCGAGCTGCGCCAGTTCATGGAGCAGCTGTACAACGGCTCGGGCCGCGAGGAGAACATCGCCTCGCTGAGCGACGCCGACGTGCTCGAGATGGCGGCGAACCTGCAGAACGGCGCGACCTTCGCGACCCCCGTGTTCGACGGGGCCTCGGAAGAGGAAATCCGCGGCATGCTGAAGCTCGCCTACCCGGACGACATCGCCAAGGCCAAGGGCCTGACCGAGAGCCGCACGCAGGCCTATCTGTTCGACGGCCGCACCGGCGACCAGTTCGAGCGTCCCGTCACCGTCGGCTACATGCACTTCCTGAAGCTGCATCACCTGGTGGACGACAAGATGCACGCGCGCTCGACCGGCCCGTACTCGCTGGTCACGCAGCAGCCGCTGGGCGGCAAGGCGCAATTCGGCGGCCAGCGTTTCGGGGAAATGGAAGTGTGGGCGCTGGAAGCCTACGGCGCTGCCTACGTCCTGCAGGAAATGCTGACCGTGAAGTCCGACGACGTGCAGGGCCGGACCAAGGTCTACGAAAGCATCGTCAAGGGCGAGCACTCGATCGAAGCCGGCATGCCGGAATCGTTCAACGTGCTGGTCAAGGAAATCCGTTCGCTGGGTCTCGACATCGAGCTCGAGCGTTCGTAAACGAAGGGGATAGAGTCTTATGAAATCGCTACTCGACCTGTTCAAGCAGTTCACCCCGGATGAGCATTTCGATGCCATCAAGATCGGCATGGCTTCGCCCGAAAAGATCCGCTCGTGGTCTTTCGGCGAGGTGAAGAAGCCCGAGACGATCAACTACCGCACGTTCAAGCCCGAACGCGACGGCCTGTTCTGCGCCAAGATCTTCGGCCCGATCAAGGACTACGAGTGCCTGTGCGGCAAGTACAAGCGCCTCAAGCACCGCGGCGTGATCTGCGAGAAGTGCGGCGTCGAAGTCACGCAGACCAAGGTTCGCCGCGAGCGCATGGGTCACATCGACCTGGCCGCTCCCTGCGCGCACATCTGGTTCCTGAAGTCGCTGCCGTCGCGCCTGGGCCTGGTGCTCGACATGACGCTGCGCGACATCGAGCGCGTGCTGTACTTCGAAGCCTACGTGGTGACCGACCCCGGCATGACCCCGCTGAAGAAGTTCAGCATCATGTCCGAGGACGACTACGACACGAAGCGCAAGGAATACGGTGACGAGTTCATCGCCAAGATGGGCGCCGAAGGCATCAAGGACCTGCTGGAGGGCATCGAGCTCGACAGCGAGATCGAGAAGCTGCGCGGCGACCTGACCGGTTCCGAAGTCAAGGTCAAGAAGAACTCCAAGCGCCTGAAGGTGCTCGAGGCCTTCCGCAAGTCGGGCATCAAGCCCAACTGGATGGTGCTCGACGTGCTGCCCGTGCTGCCGCCGGACCTGCGTCCGCTGGTGCCGCTGGACGGCGGCCGCTTCGCGACCTCCGACCTGAACGACCTGTACCGCCGCGTCATCAACCGCAACTCGCGTCTGCGCCGCCTGCTGGAGCTCAAGGCTCCGGAAATCATCGCGCGCAACGAAAAGCGGATGCTGCAGGAAGCCGTCGACTCGCTGCTGGACAACGGCCGCCGCGGCAAGGCCATGACGGGCGCCAACAAGCGCGCGCTCAAGTCGCTGGCCGACATGATCAAGGGCAAGAGCGGTCGCTTCCGCCAGAACCTGCTGGGCAAGCGCGTCGACTACTCGGGCCGTTCGGTCATCGTGGTGGGCCCGACGCTCAAGCTGCACCAGTGCGGCCTGCCGAAGCTGATGGCGCTCGAGCTGTTCAAGCCCTTCATCTTCTCGCGCCTCGAAGCCATGGGCATCGCGACCACGATCAAGGCTGCCAAGAAGGAAGTCGAATCGGGCACGCCGGTGGTCTGGGACATCCTGGAAGAGGTGATCAAGGAGCACCCGGTGATGCTGAACCGCGCACCGACGCTGCACCGCCTGGGCATCCAGGCCTTCGAGCCGATCCTGATCGAAGGCAAGGCGATCCAGCTGCACCCGCTGGTCTGCGCGGCCTTCAACGCCGACTTCGACGGCGACCAGATGGCCGTCCACGTGCCGCTGTCGGTGGAAGCGCAGATGGAAGCCCGCACGCTGATGCTGGCCTCCAACAACGTGCTGTTCCCCGCTTCGGGCGAACCCTCGATCGTTCCCTCGCAGGACGTGGTGCTGGGTCTGTACTACACGACCCGCGACCGCATCAACGGCAAGGGCGAAGGCCTGATGTTCTCGGACATCGGTGAAGTGCAGCGCGCGCTCGACGCCAACGTGGTCGAGCTGACCGCCAAGGTCGCCGTGCGCATCACGGAGTACACCAAGAACAAGGAAACCGGCGAATTCGTGCCGTCGACCTCGCTCGTGGACACCACCGTGGGCCGTGCCCTGCTGTCCGAGATCCTGCCCAAGGGCCTGCCGTTCTCGAACATCAACAAGGCGCTGAAGAAGAAGGAAATCTCCAAGCTCATCAACGTGAGCTTCCGCAAGTGCGGCCTGAAGGAGACCGTGGTCTTCGCCGACAAGCTGCTGCAGAACGGTTTCCGCCTCGCGACCAAGGCCGGCATCTCGATCGCCATCGACGACATGCTGGTGCCGGCCGAGAAGCACGGCATCATCGACCGCTCGGCCAAGGAAGTGAAGGAGATCGAGCAGCAGTACGTCTCCGGTCTCGTGACCTCCGGCGAGCGCTACAACAAGGTGGTGGACATCTGGGGCAAGGCCGGCGACGAAGTGTCGAAGGTGATGATGGCCAAGCTGTCGAAGCAGAAGGTCATCGACCGCCACGGCAAGGAAGTCGAGCAGGAGTCCTTCAACTCGATCTACATGATGGCCGACTCGGGTGCCCGCGGTTCCGCGGCCCAGATCCGCCAGGTGGCCGGCATGCGCGGCCTGATGGCCAAGCCGGACGGCTCGATCATCGAGACGCCCATCACCGCGAACTTCCGCGAAGGCCTGAACGTGCTGGAGTACTTCATCTCCACCCACGGTGCCCGAAAGGGTCTGGCCGACACGGCGCTGAAGACGGCGAACTCGGGCTACCTGACCCGCCGTCTGGTCGACGTGACGCAGGATCTGGTCGTGATCGAGCAGGACTGCGGCACGCACGACGGCGCGCTGATGCGCGCGATCGTCGAGGGCGGTGAAGTCATCGAATCGCTGCGCGACCGTATCCTCGGCCGTACCGCGGCCGAAGACGTGGTGCACCCCGAGACGCGCGCCGTGCTGGTCAAGGCCGGCGACATGCTCGACGAGGACACGATCGAGGCCATCGAGGCCGACGGCGTGGACGAAGTCAAGGTCCGCACCGCGCTGACCTGCGCCACGCGCTTCGGCATCTGCGCCAAGTGCTACGGCCGCGACCTCGGCCGCGGCGGTCTGGTGAACAACGGCGAAGCGGTCGGCGTGATAGCGGCGCAGTCGATCGGCGAACCGGGCACGCAGCTCACGATGCGTACCTTCCACATCGGTGGTGCGGCTTCGCGCGCGGCTGTCGCTTCGAGCGTCGAGGCCAAGTCCAACGGCGTGATCGGCTTCAACGCCACGATGCGCTACGTGACCAACAGCAAGAACGAGCTGGTGGTGATCGCACGTTCGGGCGAGATCGTCATCCATGACGAGCACGGCCGCGAGCGCGAGCGCCACAAGGTGCCGTACGGTGCGACGCTGACGGTCAAGGCCGACCAGCAGATCAAGGCCGGCCACGTGCTCGCCAACTGGGACCCGCTGACGCGTCCGATCATCACGGAATTCGCCGGCAAGACCCAGTTCGAGAACGTCGAGGAAGGCCTCACGGTCGCCAAGCAGGTGGACGACGTGACCGGTCTGTCGACCCTGGTCGTGATCGACCCGAAGCGCCGCGGCGCCGCCAAGGTCGTGCGTCCGCAGGTCAAGCTGATCGACGCCTCGGGCGCCGAGGTGAAGATCCCCGGCACCGACCACTCGGTGACGATCGGCTTCCCGATCGGCGCGCTGATCCAGGTGCGCGACGGCCAGGACGTGGGCCCCGGCGAAGTGCTGGCGCGTATTCCGGTCGAAGGCCAGAAGACCCGCGACATCACCGGCGGTCTGCCGCGCGTGGCCGAGCTGTTCGAAGCCCGTTCGCCGAAGGACAAGGGCATGCTGGCCGAGATGACCGGCACCGTGTCGTTCGGCAAGGAGACGAAGGGCAAGATCCGCCTGCAGATCACCGACCCGGAAGGCAAGGTCTGGGAAGAGCTCGTGCCGAAGGAAAAGAACATCCTGGTGCACGAAGGCCAGGTGGTGAACAAGGGCGAGAGCGTGGTCGACGGTCCGGCGGACCCGCAGGACATCCTGCGCCTGCTGGGTTCGGAAGAACTCGCGCGCTACATCGTGGACGAGGTGCAGGACGTGTACCGCCTGCAGGGCGTGAAGATCAACGACAAGCACATCGAGGTGATCGTTCGCCAGATGCTGCGCCGCGTCGTGGTCGACAACGTCGGCGACACCAACTACATCTCGGGCGAACAGGTCGAACGCAGCGAAATGCTCAACACCAACGACGCCCTGCGCGCCGACGGCAAGATCCCCGCGACGTACACCAACCTGCTGCTCGGTATCACGAAGGCCTCGCTGTCGACCGACTCGTTCATCTCCGCCGCTTCGTTCCAGGAAACGACGCGCGTGCTGACCGAGGCCGCGATCATGGGCAAGCGCGACGAGCTGCGCGGCCTGAAGGAAAACGTCATCGTCGGCCGCCTGATTCCCGCGGGCACCGGCATGGCGTACCACCAGGCACGCAAGGCCAAGGACGAGATGGACGAGGCCGAGCGCCGCGCCATCGCCGAGTCCGAAGCCGCCGAACTGGCTGGTTCGTCCAGCGATGCCACCACCACGGCCGACGCCAGCGAAGGCGCCGCGACCGAATAACTGGTTAGCATCGCCCGGCCATGACCGGTCGTGAACGCCTCCCGGCCCTCGCGGTCGGGAGGCGTTTTTTCATGGGGGCGCCGGTTTTCCGCCGGCCCTCCCGTCCTTCGTTTCCGCTTTTCCTGGAGTGCCGTCGATGAGCGTGTTGCCCGATTCGCTGGCCGGCTGGGTCGTCGTGGCCGTGCTGCTGTTCTGGTTTGTCGGCGCTTACAACCGGCTGGTGCGGCTGCGGGCCGCGGTCCTGCAGGCCTATGCCACGCTGGACGCCGCGCTGGCGCGCCAGCTCGACTTCGTGCAGACCAGCCTGAGCGCGCCGTCGGCCGCCGAGGAATCGGCCGATACTGCGGCGGGCGCCGCATCGCTGCAGGCCGCGACCACGCAGATGGCCACCCTGCTCGGCGCGACCCGGCAGCGCCCGCTCGAGGCCGGCAGCATGTCGGCGCTCGCGACCGCGCTGCAGGTGCTGCTGACCGCCTGGCAGCGCCGGCATCCGGATGCGGTGACCTCCTTCCATCCCGACGGCACGCTGTCGCGTCCCGCGGGGCAGGCCTCGACGGCGAACGCGCTGGTGCCGGTGGCGGCCGCGGGCGCGATCGCGGTCGAGCCGATGGCCTGGCCCGAGCCGTCGGCCGCCGCCGAGATCGCGCGCACCCAGTTCAACCTCGCGGTCGCCAGCTACAACGCGGCGATCGCCCAGTTCCCGGCGCTGCTGGTGGCATGGGCCGTGCGTCTGAGGCCCGCGGCGCCGCTGCACTGAACTTCGGCCGCCCGTTTCGTTCTTCATATTGCCCGGGTGGCGGACATCCGGGCCCTTTAACATCGCCCGCATTGCCTGCTCTTCCTTCTGACCCCTCGCACGGCGGCGCTTCGCCGCTGCAACCGCCGCTCTGGCGCCAACTGCAATTGACCGCGGGGGCGCTGGCGTCGATCCGCGCCGGCACCTCGGGCTCGGTCGCTTTCGAGGCCGTCGAGCCGGCGTTGCGTCCCGGCGTCCAGGCGCTGGGCTTCCAGGTGCTGCGCTGGCTCGGCCGCGCCGAAGCCCTGCGCCGCCATCTCGCCAAGCGCACGCCGCCGCCGCTGCCCGATGCGCTGCTGTGCACCGCGCTCGGCCTGGCCTGGGACGCGGCGCAGTCGCCCTACGAGCCTTTCACGCTGGTCGACCAGACCGTGGAGGCCGCCAAGCGCAACCCGGCCACGCGCGCGCAGGCCAGCTTCATCAATGCCTGCCTGCGGCGCTTCCTGCGCGAGCGCGACGAGCTCGTGGCCGCCACCGACGCCGAACCGGTGGCGCACTGGAACCATCCGCGCTGGTGGATCGAGAAGCTCAAGCGCGACCATCCGCGCGACTGGCAGCGCGTGCTGCAGGCCGACAACGCCCAGGCGCCGATGACCCTGCGCGTGAACGTGCGCAAGACCGCCGCCGGCCCCTATCGCAACGAGCTTTCGGCGCTCGACATGCCGGCCACGCCGGTCGCCCTCAACGGGCTGCAGCTCGCGCGCGCGCGGCCGGTGCAGCAACTGCCCGGTTTCGCCGATGGCGCCTGCTCGGTGCAGGACGCCGCCGCCCAGCTCGCGGCGCCGCTGCTGCTCGACGGGCTCGCGGCGCCGTCCGGCCGGCGGCTGCGCGTGCTCGACGCCTGCGCCGCGCCCGGCGGCAAGACCGCCCACCTGCTCGAGTTCGCGGGCCCCGATGCCCTCGAGCTGACCGCGCTCGAGGTCGACGCCGTGCGCAGCCGCCGCATCGACGAGACCCTGACGCGCCTCGACCTGCGAGCCAAGGTGGTGGTGGCCGACGCGGCGCGGCCCGCCGACTGGTGGGACCGGACGCCGTTCGACGCCATCCTGCTCGATGCCCCCTGCACCGCCTCGGGCATCGTGCGCCGCCATCCGGACGTGCGCTGGCTGCGCCGCGAGAGCGACACCGCCCAGCTGGCGCTGCAGCAGGCCGCGCTGCTGGCGGCGCTCTGGCCCCTGGTGCAGCCCGGCGGACGGCTGCTTTACTGCACCTGTTCGGTGTTTCGGGAAGAGGGTTCGCAACAGATCGATGCGTTTCTTGCACACAACACCGACGCCCGATTGCGGCCATCGCCGGGGCATTTGCTGCCTCAAAGCGGGGCGAATGCCCGTGCCGTCCAGGACAATCCCCTGGGTGACCACGACGGCTTTTTCTACGCCCTGCTTGAAAAGCACCCGGGTTGAACCGCGCAAGCCCCGGTGGCTGGTGCTGCTGGCGCTGGTGGTCGTGCTGCTCGTCACGGTGCTGGCGCCGCCCGTGCTGGCCCAGACGCGCAATGCCGCCGCCGTCACCCAGATGCGGCTCGAGCAGTCCGACGATGCCGTCTACCTCAATGCCGCCGTGCAGTTCGAGCTGCCCGCGCTGGTCGAGGACGTGCTCGACAAGGGCATCGCGATCTACTTCGTGGCCGAGGCCGAGATGTTCCAGGAGCGCTGGTACTGGACCGACCGCAAGGTCGCGCAGGCCACGCGCCACATGCGGCTGGCCTACCAGCCGCTGACCCGCCGCTGGCGGCTCAACGTCTCGCCCCTGCCGCTGTCGGGCTCGGCCAGCTTCAGCCTGTCGCTGAACCAGAACTTCGACAGCCTCGCCGATGCGCTCGAGGCCGTGCGGCGCGTGGGCCGGCTGCGCATGGGCGACTCGGCCGAGATCGGCGACGATCCGCTGCACCAGGTCACCTTCCGCTTCCGGCTCGACACCTCGCAGCTGCCGCGGCCGTTCCAGATCGGCGTGGCCGGCCAGGCCGACTGGAACATCTCCGCCGAGCGCAGCGCGCGCCTGGCGGTGGAGAAGCAGCGGTGAGTTCCAAGCCGCGCAGCGGTGCCGCGGCCACGCCCGCCGCGCGCCGCTCGCGCGCGATGCGCTGGGCCGTGGGCGTCGGCGCCGCGCTGGTCACCGCCATCGGCCTGGTGCTGATGTTCCTGCTGGCCCAGGCCACCAACAACCGCGAGCTCTACGAGCGCTACTACGTGCGCCTGTTCGGCATCAACGTCGTGGTGGCGGTGGTGCTGGTGCTGGTGATCGGCTGGGTCGCGTTCCGGCTGCTGCGCCGGTTGCGGCAGGGCAAGTTCGGCAGCCGCCTGCTGATCAAGCTCGCCGCCATCTTCGCGCTGGTGGGCGTGGTGCCGGGCGCGCTGGTCTACGTCGTGTCCTACCAGTTCGTCGAGCGCTCGATCGAGAGCTGGTTCGACGTCAAGGTCGAGGGCGCGCTGAACTCGGGCCTGAACCTCGGGCGCGCCACGCTCGACGCGCTGTCCGACGATCTCGCGGCCAAGACGCGCGCGGCCGGCGGCCAGCTCGCGCAGGTGTCCGATGCGAGCGCGGGCCTCGCGCTCGAACGCATCCGCGACCAGCTCGAGGCGACCGACGTGGTGCTGTGGACCAACGCGGGCCAGCTCATCGCCACCGCGGGCGCGTCGCGCTTCCAGCTCAATCCCGAGCGGCCCACGCCGCAGCAGCTGCGCCAGGTGCGCGCCGACCGCGCCATCGCCCATGTCGAGGGACTCGACGAGCCGCCACCGGGCATCCTGCTGCCGCCGGCCACCGTGCGCGCGCTCGCGATGGTGCAGCGCCCGGGCTTCGACCTCGATGCCGCGCCGCGCTTCCTGCAGGTCACGCGGCCGCTGCCGCCCAACGTGGTGGCCAACGCGCTCGCGGTCGACAAGGCCAACCGCGAGTACCAGGAGCGCGCGCTCGGGCGCGTGGGCCTGCGCCGCATGTACATCGGCACGCTCACGCTGAGCCTGTTCCTCGCCGTGTTCGGTGCCGTGCTGCTCGCGGTGCTGTTCGGCAACCAGCTCGCACGGCCGCTGCTGGTGCTGGCCGACGGCGTGCGCCAGGTGGCCGCGGGCGACCTGCGGCCCACGGCCGTGTCGCAGGGCAAGGACGAGCTCGGCGGCCTCACGCGCTCGTTCGCCGTCATGACGCAGCAGCTGGCCGAGGCGCGCACCGCGGTCGAGAAGACCATGGGCCAGCTCGATGCCGCGCGCGCCAACCTGCAGACCATCCTCGACAACCTGACCTCGGGCGTGATCGTGCTCGATGCGGCCGGCACCGTGCTGTCGACCAACCCCGGCGCCACGCGCGTGCTGCGCGCGCCGCTGGCCGCCTACGAAGGCCAGCCGCTCGCCGAGGTCCCGGGCCTGGCCGACTTCGGCGCGGCCGTGCAGCAGCAGTTCGAGGACTTCCTCGTCGAGCGCATGCAGCATGGCCTCGACCACTGGCAGCATGCCTTCGAGCTGCATGCCACCGGCACCGACCTGCCGCAGCAGGAGGGCGCCATCAACATCGTGGCGCGCGGCGCCGAGCTGCCCGGGGCCGCGCGGCTGCTGGTGTTCGACGACATCTCCGAGATCGTCTCGGCGCAGCGCGCGCAGGCCTGGGGCGAGGTCGCGCGGCGCCTCGCGCACGAGATCAAGAACCCTCTCACGCCGATCCAGCTCTCGGCCGAGCGGCTCGAGATGAAGCTTTCGGGCAAGGTCGCCGCGCCCGAGCAGGCGGTGCTGGTCAAGTCGGTGAAGACCATCGTCGACCAGGTCGATGCGATGAAGCGGCTGGTCAACGAATTCCGCGACTACGCGCGGCTGCCGGCCGCCGACCTCAAGCCCGTCGATCTCAATGCGCTGCTGGTCGACGTGCTCCATCTCTACAACGCCGAGACCATGCCGATCGCGCTGCGCTTCGAGCCCGACGAGCGCTGCCGTCCGATCCGTGGCGACGCGCAGCAGCTGCGGCAGGTCATCCACAACCTGCTGCAGAACGCGCAGGATGCCGCCGAGGCCGCGGCCGGCGCCACCGGGCAGCGCGGCGAGGTCGTGATCCGCACGCGGCTCGGCGATTCGGGACAGCGCGTGCGGCTCACCGTGCAGGACAGCGGACCGGGCTTCGCCGAGAACATTCTCAAGCGCGCGTTCGAGCCCTACGTCACGACGAAAACAAAAGGTACAGGTTTGGGCCTCGCGGTCGTCAAGAAGATCGCCGACGAGCATGGCGCGCGCATCGAGCTGTCCAACCGCGTCGTCGACGGGGCTATAGCGGGGGCGCAAGTCTCGCTATCATTCGCGCTGGCAGGCGAGCCGCAGGCAGCGGCCGCTCACACCGAAGATTCCAAGTAAGTCTTCCGCCGCGCGGCGCGACCGAAAGAGGCCGTCGCACCAACACACCAGCGCACACAACAAGCAGCACTCATGGCAAACATTCTCGTGGTCGATGACGAGCTGGGCATCAGGGACCTGCTCTTCGAAATTCTCAATGACGAAGGCCACAACGTCGAACTCGCGGAGAACGCGGCCGAGGCACGTGCCGCGCGCCAGCGTGCGCGTCCCGACCTCGTGCTGCTCGACATCTGGATGCCCGACACCGATGGCGTGACCCTGCTCAAGGAGTGGTCCACCGCGGGCCTGCTCACGATGCCCGTCATCATGATGAGCGGCCACGCCACCATCGACACCGCCGTCGATGCCACGCGCATCGGTGCCTTCGCCTTCCTCGAGAAGCCGATCACCCTGCAGAAGCTGCTGAAGGCCGTCGAGCAGGGCCTCGCGCGCGAGAGCGCACGCCGCGCCGCGGCCGGTGTCGTGCCCACGCCCACCGGCCATGGCCAGCCCAGCGCCATCACCACCACGGGCGGCAGCCTGCTGATGGCCTCGCTCGCGTCGGTGCCCGTGCCCGACCAGGGCCCGCAGTCCACGCAGAGCTTCGATCTCGATCGTCCGCTGCGCGATGCGCGCGACGGTTTCGAGAAGGCCTACTTCGAGTTCCACCTCGCGATGGAGAACGGTTCGATGACACGCGTGGCCGAGAAGACCGGCCTCGAACGCACCCATCTGTACCGAAAGCTCAAACAACTTGGTGTGGATCTTTCGCGAGGCCGCAGAAGCGCTGTATAATCGCAGGCTCCACACTGCAACACAGTGGTTGAACAGGCCTTCAAGGCCAGGTTCTTCCGGTGAATCGGTGAGGTGCCATCCCAGGCCCGGTAGCTCAGTTGGTAGAGCAGCGGATTGAAAATCCGCGTGTCGGTGGTTCGATTCCGCCCCAGGCCACCAAACTGCAAGGCGCTGCAACTTTCCAGGTTGCAGCGCCTTTTGCTTTGGGCCGTCGCCCGAGGTGGTTCAGCGATAGGCCACGAGCAGCAGCAGAACCAGCGTCAGCCCCGCGGCGAGCATGCCGGCCTTCAGCAGTCGGGCGCCCAGCCCCTGGTGCGGCAGAAACTGCCGGTCCGCCAGCGAACGCAGGTCCAGGGCTTCGGGATCGAAACGCGCCAGGCCGACGCGGCGCCGAGCCTCGGTCTCGAGCAGATGGGCCGTGCCCCTGGCGTGCAGCTCGCCCTCCAGCGCGCGCTTGCGCCAGACACGGGCCAGCTCCTCGAGCTCGCGGTCGGACAGTCCCTCTACGTTTCGCATGCCCCGGATTTTGCCTACGGAATTCCGTCGGCGTTGTCGCGCGCGCTTTCAGGCCCCGGGGCGGCAGGGGCGCGCGGGCCGAAAAAAAAGCCCGCACGAGGCGGGCCGAAGGGTCCGTACTCGCATCGGACCGGGAGGAAAGCCCACCCCGAGGGAGGAGGAGAGAGAGGTGGGCAGGCGGATTCTGGCGGGCGATCTGGGAGACATCTTGTCGTTGCGAGACGCGTCGAACTTGCACGGCCGTGACCGATACTGCCGCGCCGCCATGAACGCCCAGCAGCCACCCGACCCCGACCTTCGCGCCGACGAAGGCCACGACACCGCCCGCGCACGCGGCTCGGTGCTCGAGGTCTTTCTCGCCTTCCTCCAGCTCGGCCTCACGTCCTTCGGCGGCCCGGTGGCCCATCTCGGCTACTTCCGCGCGGCCTTCGTCGAGCGCCGTGGCTGGCTCGACGACAGGAGCTATTCGGACCTGGTGGCGCTGTGCCAGTTCCTGCCCGGGCCCGCGAGCAGCCAGGTGGGCATCGCGCTGGGCCTGGGGCGCGCGGGCTGGGGTGGGGCGATCGCGGCGTGGATCGGCTTCACGCTGCCTTCGGCCGTGGCGCTCGTGCTGTTCGCGGCCGGCGTCACGCAATGGTCCGCGCTCTCGCAGTCGGGCGCCGTGCATGGGCTCAAGGTGGTCGCGGTGGCCGTGGTCGCGCAGGCCGTCTGGGGGATGGCCAGGACTTTGTGTCCCGATCGCTTGCGCGCGGGCGTCGCGATCGTCGCGGCGCTGCTGGTGCTCGCGGTGCCCTCGGCATGGGGGCAGATCGCGGCGATCGTCGCGGGTGGCGTGGTGGGCCGATGGGCGCTGCAGCTCGGTCCTCTGCCCGCGGCCCGGCATCGCGATTACGGCGTGGGCAAGACGACCGGTGCCGTGCTGCTCGGGCTGTTCGTCGTGCTGCTCGTGGTGCTGCCCTTCGTGGCCGCCGCATGGCACTTGCCAGGGCTTGCCGTCGTTGCCGACTTCTACCGGGCCGGTGCTCTGGTGTTCGGCGGCGGGCACGTCGTGCTCCCTCTGCTGCAGGCTGGGGTGGTGCCAAGCGGGCTGGTCTCGAACGATGTCTTCCTCGCGGGCTACGGCGCCGCGCAGGCGGTGCCGGGGCCCTTGTTCACCTTCGCCGCATTCCTCGGCGCCGTCATGCCCGCCCCCTTCGGCGGCTGGCTCGGCGGACTGGCCTTGCTGCTCGCGATCTTCCTGCCCGCGTTCCTGCTGGTCGCGGGGGCGCTGCCGTTCTGGGAGACGCTGCGCCAGCGCGAGGGCGTGCAGCGCGCGATGGCCGGTGTCAATGCGGCCGTGGTCGGCGTGCTGCTGGCCGCGCTCTACGATCCGGCGTGGACCAGCGCCATCCACGCGCGCGCCGATTTCGGATTGGCGCTCGCGGCCTTCGGGTTGCTGGTCTGGGCGCGCATGTCGCCGGTGCTGGTGGTCGTGCTGGCGGCTGTCGCCGGCGGGTTGATGGCGCTCTGAGTCAGGCGCCGAGCAGCGCGAGCGTCGCTTCGTCGCGCACCCCGCCGTAGTAGCGCGCCAGCACCTCGCCGAAGACCGGCTCGTCCTGCGCGGCGATCTCGAACAGCGTCATGCACGAACACAGCTTCAGATCGTCGGGCGAGCCGAAGATCTGGTGCGCGCTCTTGCCTTGCACGTCGAGCACGAGCTGCGTGCACTGTCGCAACCGTTGCGAGAGCACCGGATGCGCCCAATAGGCCGCTGCCTCATCGATGCCCTCGAGCCCGAAGAAGCGCGCCGTCGAACTGCGGCCCAGCGCCGCGAGCTGCGGGAACACGAACCAGATCCAGTGGCTGCGCTTGCGCCCCGCGGCGAGTTCGGCGCAGACCTCGGCGTACACCGGGTCCTGCGCGCTCACGAAGCGTTCGAGGTCCCAGGGGGTCGATGTCATCTCGAGGTCCTTGGTGGATGCGGCGTGTGCATGCCCGCATCAGACGCAAGCCCGGCGCGCGCGTCAACCCCGCGCGCCGGATGTCCCGCTCAGGACTTGATGAACGCGAGCAGGTCCGCGTTGAAGCGATCCTTGTGCGTGTCGGTCAGGCCGTGCGGCGCGCCGGGATAGACGATCAGCTTGTTGTTCTTCACGAGGCTGGCCGAGGCCAGGCCGGCGGCGCCGATCGGCACGATCTGGTCGTCGTCGCCGTGCACGATCAGCGTGGGCACGTCGAACTTCTTCAGGTCCTCGGTGAAGTCGGTTTCCGAGAAGGCCTTGATCGAGTCGTAGGTGTTCTTGTGGCCCCCTTGCATGCCCTGCGCCCACCACGAATCGATCAGGCCCTGCGAGGGCTTGGCACCGGGCCGGTTGAAGCCGAAGAAGGGACCCGAGGGCACGTCCTTGTAGAACTGCGAACGGTTCGCGAGCTGCGCCGCGCGCAGGCCGTCGAACACCTCGATCGGCAGGCCACCGGGGTTGGCGGCCGTCTTGAGCATCAGCGGCGGCACGGCCGAGATCAGCGCGGCCTTGGCCACGCGCTTCGTGCCATGGCGGCCGATGTAGCGCGCGACTTCGCCGCCGCCGGTCGAGAAGCCGACCAGCACCACGTTCTTCAGGTCCAGCGTCTCGATGACGGTGGCGAGGTCGTCGGCATAGGTGTCCATGTCGTTGCCGTTCCACGGCTGGCTCGAGCGGCCATGGCCGCGGCGGTCGTGCGCCACGGCGCGGAAGCCCTGCGAGGCGAGGAACAGCATCTGCGATTCCCAGCTGTCGGAATTCAGCGGCCAGCCATGGCTGAAGACCACGGGCTGCCCGCTGCCCCAGTCCTTGAAGTAGAGCTGCGTGCCGTCCTTGGTGACGATGGTGTTGCCCGAGCTGCGCTGGCCCTTGGCCGCGCGCGCGGGCGCGGCCTCGGCGCTGCGCGCGAGGCCCGCGCCGGCGAGGGCACCGGTCGCGAGCGTGGCGGCGCTGCCGGTCAGCAGGCCGCGGCGCGTGGTGGAAGAAGAGGGGGTCTGGTTCGAGGACATGGTGATTTCCTTTGGCTGGAGGGGAGGGAACGGGTGGACGGGAGAACTAGCGTATGAATGAATATCGCATGCGATATAAATGCCTTGAAAAAAGGCAGCCGGCAACGACTGCCTCGCGAGAGACGGTGGAGGTCATGCGTTCCTGTCGAGGCTGGCACGCAGCGTCTGCAGTTGTTCGCGCAGGCCGTCGATCTCGTCGCCCGACAGCTCCATCGCCTGCGCGACGCAGGCCGGTATGGCCTTGGCCTTGGCGCGCAGCGCGCGCCCTTCGGCCGTGAGCGACACGATGACCTGGCGCTCGTCGAGGGCCGAGCGTGCACGCGCGATGAGCCCGCGGGCCTCGAGCCGCTTGAGCAGCGGCGTGAGCGTGGTGGTCTCGAGCGAGAGGCGGGTGCAGATCTCGGACACGTTGAGGCCGTCGCGCTCCCACAGCACCAGCATCACGAGGTACTGCAGGTAGGTGAGATCGAGGTCGCGCAGCAGGCCGCGGTAGACCTTGTTGAGGCTCAGCATGGTCGAGTAGACGGAGAAGCACAGCTGTTCGTCCAGCGTGAGCCGGTCGGCACTGGGGGCGACGGTTCGGGCGGAGGTGCTTCTCTTGGCTGGCATGGGCAGAATATTAGATCGCATGCGATTCAATTGCAAGCGCTTTATTTGCCGGAGTGCGACGCAGTCCACGAACAGGCACGCCCGCCTGCGACGGCGCCGCGCGCCTTTCTCCTACGGCATCGCGCCGCTCGGCCGCTATCTTGAAGCTTCGCGGCGCAGGCCTTCGGCCCTTCGAGCCAGGCGGATCCTCGATCCGCCCGCCGGCGCCATTCCCCGATCCCAGCCTTTGCATCCATCATGAAGACTTCCCGCACCCTCTGGCCCCTGGGCCTCGCCGCCGCGCTCGCGCTCGGCGCCTGTTCCACCGGCACGCCCAAGGTCTCGGCCGTCGACAACCAGGCCGAGCCCACCGTGCTGCTCGTGCCGCTGCGCGTCGAGGACCCGGCGCACGGCTCCGGCTGCTGGGCCCAGTTCTATTCGAAGCGCGACTTCCAGGGCGATGTCGTGACGCTGGTCGGCCCCGCCACCCTGCAGAGCCTCGACAAGGGCACGGCGCGCCAGCTGCAGCGCGACATCGACAGCGTGACCGTGGGCCCGCGCGCCACGCTCGAGGTCTACCAGCACGCGATGTTCCGCGACCGCACCGTGAGCTTCCCGGCCAACAGCCGCGAAGGCGGGCTGATCAGCCGGCTCGGCTTCGGCGGCCGCATCGAGGCGATGAAGCTCAACTGCAAGTAGCCGCCACGCGGTCGCAAAAAAAGAGCCCGGCATGCCGGGCTCTTCGTCGTTCAGGGCACCGCGATCAACGCGCCGCGCGCTCCGCGTTGCGCAGGTCGCGGATCTGGTCATGGTTGCGCTGCGCCCCGCGCGCCTGCGCCTCGACGATCTCGCGCACGCCGGCCGGCAACATCTGCTTGAGCGCCTTGCGGTAGCGCGCCACGGCCGTGTCCTCGCCGCGCTCGCTTTCCTCGAGGATCGAGAGCCGGCTGTTGGCGCCGACCGCGCCCTTCACATGCACCCAGCCGCGATGCATCGCGCCGCTGGCCGTGCCGCCGGCGGCCGGTTGCCCGCCATAGGACTCGACGATGCGCACCAGTTGCGCCGCCGCGCTGGCGCACTCGGCGGAGCGCGCCGCGAACATCCGCTGGAGCTGCGCATCCTCGATCTCCTCGGCGCAGACACGGAAGCCGTATTCGCCGTCGCGGCTGGTCTCGAGCAGGTCGTTGATCACGTCGACCACGTCGTCGTTGGCCAGCGGCGGGCCGTCCACCGCGGGAATCGCGCTGTCCTCGTCGCTGTAGTAGAGGCGGTCGGCGCGTTCCCAGGCAGCCTGCGACGCGGGCCGGGCACGCGTCCAGTCGAGCGTCGAAGCACCGCGGCGCGCTTCCCATTCGCGTGCGAGCGTGGGCTCGACGGACGCGAACTCGTCGTGGCCCGCGGCACGCCCGCTCCAGCCCAGCTCGTAGGCCGGCGCATAGTCGTCGTAGCTGCGGCCCGCCTCGTAGTAGGGCTCGCGCTCATAGGCCGATGCCCAGTGCGCGCGCTCGACGCTCGGGTTCACGCGTTCCGCGACGGCCTTGCCGCCCATGCCGCCGAGCACGGCGCCGGCGATCAGGCCGGCCGCCGCGCCCGCGGGGCCACCGACCGCACCGACCGCCGCGCCGGCCAGCGCGCCACCGGTGGCGCCGACGCCGGTGCCCACCGGGTGCGAGCCGGGCTCGCCGGTGATCGGGTCGCGGTGCAGGTTGTTGTTCGTGTCGAGCAGATGCTTTTCCTTGGCCATGTCTGACTCCTTTCGGTGAGTGAGGTGTGTGGATGAAGTGGGAAAGAAACTTCATCCTGGGACTGCACCGGGCGCGCATCGTCGGTGCGCCACCTGCATCGCTGTAGGCGATGGCGCGCGCCGCTCAGGCGCGTTTGGCCGCGGGCAGCGCCGCGGGCGAGCCCATCGACGCGTTCTCGCAGAAGCTCAGGAACTCGTTGATCTCTTCTGACTTGTCGAACACCGCGTCGGCGCCGAGCTGCAGGCATTGCGCGCGGTTCGCGCGCGTGGCCGCGTTGGTCAGCGCGATCACCGTGCGGCCGTTCTTCAGCGGCGCGAGCCACGACAGCACGCCCAGTCCGGTGCCTTGTTGCAGGAACAGGTCCACCACGGCGAGCCGCCAGGCATCGTCGTGCGCCTGCAGCCACGAGATCGCCTCGGCCTCGCTGTTCGCCGACCCCACCACCTCGGCGCCGAGGAAACCGCCGAGCACCACGCGCAGACTGTCCTGCACCAGCGGCTCGTCCTCCACCATGAAGATGGAGATCGGGCCGCGCGGCGGGCGCGCGCGGCGAGTCGTATCGGGTGCGGTGGGCATGGCGAAGGGCGTGGAGCGGTGTGATGGCACTGTGCGGCCGCGCCCCCGCGCAACGACAAGCCCTTCGTCGCGACAGCACGTAGGACCGCGCCGCCGCGCGCGCCTCAGTCGCCCGGTGCGCCGCGCCACAGCGCGGCCCATGGCAGGCGCGCGAACAGCAGCGCGAGGTCGACCTCGCTGTCCGAGTCGAACGGCGCATCGGTCAGCAGCTCGGTGAAGCCCGCGCCCGCATCGGCCGCGCCTTCATCGGACAGCCACACCCGCGTGCCGCGCCAGGCCTCGCCCACCGGCAGCTCCGGCGCGGCCTCGTCGGCCATGCCGCCGCACAGCCCCGCGAAGAAGCGCGTGGCCACCATCACCAGCGTGCGTCCCTCGTGGCGCCGCTCGAACGCGACCACGTGGCGCGCGAGCGGTCCTTCCACGCGCAGCCCGCGGTAGCCGGCATCGCGGAAGAACGCGTCCTGCGCGCGGCGCAGCGCCAGCAGCCGCCAGGCGAACCAGAGCTTGGCGCGGCCGTCGTGCGGTGCGCGCGCGAACGCGTCCACGCTCTCGGCGGACCGCGCGCCCGCCGCGCGCTGCTCGAAGTCCTCGAGCAGGTCTTCGCGGCACCCATAGTCCACGGGCCGCCGGTTGTCGGGGTCCACCAGCGTCAGCGGCATCAGCTCGGTGCCCTGGTAGACATCGGGCACGCCCGGCGAGGCGAACTTCAGCAAGGTCAGCGAGAGGCTGTTCCAGGCCCCGAACAGCGCGATGCGCGACGCGAAGGCCCGCAGGTCCGCCCACCAGGCGGCCGGCTGCGCCGCATCCAGCGTCAGCGCCACGAAGCGCCGCAACGCGTCCTCGTAGCCCGCGTCGGGCCGGGTCCACGCGGTGCGCATCTTGGCCTCGCGCGCGGCCTTGTGCATGTACTGCACGATGCGCTCGCCGTAGTCGGCCAGCGCTTCGCCTTCGAGCCCTTCGGCGGGCAGCGTGCCGACCAGCGTCTGGCACAGCAGGTAGAGATCGGCGCCCGAGGGCGCGTCGGCCGGCGCGCCCTCGGCGGCCATGCGCTCGCGCAGCGGCTGCTGCAGCCGGCGCCAGCGCATCAGCGCGGCGCGCCATTCGCGCGGAATCTCCGACAGCACGTCGATGCGCGTGCGCACGTCCTCCGAGCGCTTGTTGTCGTGCGTCGAGGTCGCGAGCATGGTGTGCGGCCAGCGCGCGGCGCGGTCGGCGCTCGCCGCGTGGAAGTCCTCCACGTCGACGCCGAACACGTCGGGATCGCCGCCCACCTCGTTGAGCGCGGCGAGCGGGAAGTAGCGGTAGAAGGCCGTGTCCTCCACGCCCTTGGCCGCCACCGGCGCGCTGAACTGCTGGAAGCGCACCGCGAAGCGCCGCACCCGGTCGCGCAGCGCGGGGCCGGCCGTGGGCACGGCCTCGCCGCTCAGCGTCTGGCGCAGGAACTCGTAGACCGAGGTGTCGCCGTCGCCGTAGTGCCGCTCGGCCTCGGCCACCGCCTGGTCGATGAAGCGGCGGTCCTGCGCCGAGGGCACGTCGACGATGTAGCTGCGGTAGACCGGCAGGCAGGCCACCACCGCCGCGAGCGCGCGGCGCAGCGTGTTGAGCGTGTGGTCGCGCGTGTCGCGGTCGGCGCGCGCGATGCGCAGCAGCGCGTTCGACAGCACCGAGAGCTCCGAGGCCAGCGCATGGCGCATCACGGCCGCCTTGCCGTCGCGCACATGGGCCTCGAAGTGCGCGGGCGATCCGGTGAAGCGATGCCACAGCACCGCGAAGCGCCCGGCCGCGGCGGTGTCGATCAGCACGCCGTTGGCCACGTTCGCGAAGCGGTAGCCGGTGGTGCCGTGCACATGCCAGTCCTCGGGCACCTCCTCGCCACGCGCCACGATCTTCTCGGCCACCACGTACAGCGGCCGCGCCGGGCGGCCTCGCGCATCGTCGCCGGCCAGCGGCAGGCCGGCGCGGCGCGCATAGCCCTCCTGCAACTGCAGGAAGTAGCGCGCCGGATCGTGCAGGCCGTCGGGATGGTCGATGCGCAGCCCGTCGACGATGCCCCGCGCCGCGAGGTCCAGCGCCATCGACTGCGTGGCCTCGAACACCTCGTCGCGCTCCATGCGCAGCGCCGCGAGGTCGTTGATGTCGAAGAAGCGCCGGTAGTTGATCTCGTCGGCCGCCACGCGCCAGTAGGTCAGGCGCCAGTGCTGGGCCTCGATCAGCGCATGCAGCGCATCGCGCGCGGCGCCGTCGTTGAAGGCGGCCGTGGCCTGCGCCAGCGCCCGCGCCACCTCGGCATACGTGTCGGCGAGTTCGCCCAGGCGTGCCTTCAGCAGCGAATGTTCGCGCGCGCGCGCCTCGCGCTCGGCGGAATCGGTCGCCTCGTCGGTGCCGGCATCGTCGGCCGGCCACGGTGCCCAGGCCTCGGCCAGCGCCTGCAGCCGCGCGCGCGGCCCGGCGTCCGACACCGCCTCGACGGCGCGCGCCAGCACGCTGGCATGGCTGCGCGGCGCGATCGGGAAACGGTGCTCGTAGTAGCGCAGCGCGAAGCCAGCCTCGCCGCGCGCCGTGCCTTCGCCGCGCTCGAAGTGCAGCACCAGTTCGCCCTTCGAGAGCGCCTCGCCGTAGGGCACGCCGAGCACCGGCAGCAGCACCTTGCCGCGCAGCTCCGGGTTCAGCGGCTCCCAGTCGATGTCGAAGTGCTGCGCGTACACCGAGGCCGGCCCATGCTCGAGCACGTCCATCCACCAGCCGTTGTCGGCGCCGAACACGCCCATGTGGTTGGGCACCATGTCGAGCAGCAGCCCCAGGCCCTGCGCGCGCAGGGTACGCGTGAAGCGCTCGAAGCCCTCGGCCCCGCCGAGCTCGGGATTGATCTGGTCGTGCGCGACCACGTCGTAGCCGTGCATGCTGCCGGCGCGCGCGCGCTGGATCGGCGAGCAGTAGACGTGGCTGATGCCCAGCCGCGCGAGGTAGGGCACGATCGCCGCCGCGGCATCGAAGCCGAAGTCGCGGTGCAGCTGCAGCCGGTAGGTGGCGCGCGGAATGCGCGCCTCGGGCACGCGCTGCCCGACGTCCTGCGCGGGGTTCGCGCGCGGCCGTTCGGCGGCCAGCCGCGCCGCCACCGCGCGCACCGTCTCGCGCGTGGCCAGGGTCTCGAGCTCGGCCTCGAGCTTGCGCCGCCAGTTGGGCTGCAGCTCGTCGGTGGTGCCCGGCAGGTTCGCCTGGTCGAGCGTGCCCAGGAGGTCCTCGGGCTGCACCATCGCCAGCGCGCAGGGCGTGGCGCCGATGTAGGCATGCACGGCGGCCGTCAGCACGGCATCGGGCTGCGTGGCCGTGGCGGCCGCGGCCATCTGCTCGGTCGACAGCAGGCCCTGCCGGTGCAGCGCGCGCAACAGGCCCACGCGCTGCGCCGCGCGGTCGGCCTGCTGCTTCTCGAACAGCTCCTGCGAGGGGAACAGCCCGAGCTGCGCGCGCAGCCGCAGGTCGTGGCCCGACCACCAGCCGGCCAGGGTCGCGAGATCATGCGTGCCGAAGGTCGCGAGCGCAGCGCCCGGGTAGTCGCCGGGCGGCAGGAACTCGCTGCCGCGCGTCTCGAAGACCAGCACGCGGTACGACAGCACGTCGGCCTGCGCCAGCGCCTCGCGCACGCGCGGCGCCACCGTGCCCAGGTCCTCGCCGATCACCATGCAGCGGTGGCGGTGGCTCTCGAGCGTGAGGATCGCGAGCATCTCCTCGAGCGGGTACTGCACGTAGGCGCCGTCGCGCGGCGAGCTGCCCTCGGGAATCCAGAACAGCCGCATCAGCCCCATCACGTGGTCGATGCGCAGCGCGCCGCCGTGGCGCATGTTGGCGCGCAGCGTGTCGGCGAACAGCCGGTAGCCGCTCGTGCGCAGCCGGTCGGCGCGCAGCGGCGGCAGGCCCCAGCCCTGGCCCTGGGGATTGAACTCGTCGGGCGGCGCGCCCACGCTCGCGCCGAGCGCGAACACCGACTGGCCGCCCCAGGCGTCCGAGCCCGCGCGGTCGACCGAGATCGCGAGGTCGAGGTACAGGCCCACGCGCATGCCGAGCGCTCGGCAGCGCGCGCCGGCCTCCGCCAGCTGCATCGAGGCCAGCCACTGCAGGTACTGGTGGAAATGCAGTTCGCTCGCATGCGTGCGCTCGAACTGCGCTACCGCCTCCGAGGCCGGATCGCGCCAGGCCTCGGGCCAGCCGGTCCAGCCATGCACCGAGGCGTCGGCGGCATGGAAATGCGCCTGCAGCGCCTCGAACAGCGCATGGCGGTGCAGCGCCTCGCCGCGGTCGGCCACGAAGGAACGGAAGATGCGCGCGCGGTCGCTGCCGGGCTCGGTGTCGGGGCCCAGGTGCGCGCGCTCGAAGTGCGCGAACAGGCAGCGCAGCACCTCGTGCTTGGCCCGGGCCACGCCCGCGCGGTCGACCAGCGGCGCGGCGCGCAGCGCCTTCAGCCGGGTCTGGAACGCGGGTTCGGCGACCATGCGCCGCGCCTCCTCGCATTCGGCGAAGTCGGGCACCGCTTCCACCGCGATGTAGAGCGCGTCGATCTGCTGCCGCGTCGACGGGCTGTAGGGGCTCGCATGCAGCGGGTTGTGGGCGAACAGCGCATGCAGCGGATTGAGGCCGATCGCATCCACGCCCAGCGGCGCCATGCGCGCGGCCAGCTCCGAGAGATCGCCGAAGTCGCCGATGCCCCAGTTGCGCCGCGAGCGCAGCGCGGGCAGCTGCACCGCGAGGCCCCAGGCGCGGCCGCCGCCTTCGGACGCGAGCGAGGGCGGCCGGTAGCAGCGCCCCGGTGTCGCGATCAGCAGCGTCTCGCCTTCGGCGCCCTCGATCGAGAGCCGGTGGTAGCCCGGTTGCAGCTCGACGTCGAAGGCCAGCGAGCCATCGGTATCGACCCGCGCATCGCCCGTGCTCGGCTCGCCGTATTCGTCGCGCAGGTGCCAGCGGTGGTGGCCGTCGGCCGCGGGCGGCAGGATCGTCGGACCGAGCGCCAGCGACCACGGGGCCTGCTCGGCGCGCACCACGTGCACCGCGGGCAGCACGGCGCCGGTCTCGGGCGGCACCGTGGCCGGGGTGTCGTCGTCCTCGCCGTGCCAGGCCACGCCGAAGGCGGCCAGCAGCGCGCGCAAGGTGGCGCGCGGCACCTGGTGCTCGTGGCCGAAGACGTCGTGGTAGCGGGTGTCGATGCCGAAGCGCGCGCACAGCGCATCGATCGTGGGGTGCTCGCGGGATTCACTCGACATCGGACACCTGCAGGCTCAGATGCACCGCGCCGCGCGCGAGGCGCAGCCGTTGCGGATGTTCGTCGGGTGCGCTCGCGGCATCCACCGCCTCGCCGAGCGCGCCGACCGAATGCAGCGTCTCTCCCGGTGGTGCATCGACCGCATGTCGATGCTCGCCGAAGCAGGCCAGCAGATGCAGCACCGCGCCGTCCGACAGCGTCCAGCGCACGCGCAGCAGGTCGTCCTCGACCTCGTATTCGCCGCCGTGCTGGCGGCCGCCGAAATGCGGCACCAGCCGCTCGCGGCGCAACTGCAGCAGCTGCCGCACGCCCTCGAGGGTCTCGCGGTGCGGCGAGCGCTCGCGCTCGCTCCAGTCGAGCTTGGCGAGCGCGAAGCTCTCGGGCGCGTTGCAGTCGGGGATCGCCGCGCGCGCGGCCTCGTCGGCGAAGGCGGCGAAGCGGCCGAACTCGTCGCGCCGGCCTTGCGACACCGCGGCCGCGAGCTCGGGCCCGAAGTCGCAGAAGTAGGGGAAGGGCGTGGCGGCCGCGTACTCCTCGCCCATGAACAGCATCGGCGTGTGCGGCGACAGCAGCAGGCAGGCGCGCGCGGCGCGCACCAGCACCGGGTCGGCCAGCGCGTCGATGCGCTCGCCGAAGGCGCGGTTGCCGACCTGGTCGTGCGTCTGCAGGTAGGACACGAAGGCGCCCGAGGGCAGCGCCGCGCTCGGCTCGCCGCGCGTCTCGCCCTCGCGGAACACCGAGGCCTGGCCCTGGTAGACGAAGCCCTCGGCCAGCGCGCGCGCGAACAGCTCGAGCGGCCGCTGCGCATAGTCGGCGTAGTAGCCGTCGCGCTCGCCGGTCAAGAGCACGTGCGCCGCATGGTGCAGGTCGTCGTTCCACTGCGCGGTGGCGATGCGTGGCCGGCCTTCCTTGTCGCGCTCGAGCAGGTGCGCGAGGTTGCGGTCCTCTTCCAGCACCACGTGCACCTCGCGCGTGCGGCCCGGGCCTTCGCGCAGCGCATCGCAGATGGCCTGCACGATGCCCACGGGCGAGTCGTCGCGGATCGCGTGCACCGCGTCCATGCGCAGGCCGTCGGCATGGAACTCCTCGACCCAGTAGAGCGCGTTGTGGATGAAGAAGTCGCGTACCGTCGCGCTGCCGGGGCCGTCGTAGTTGATCGCGGCGCCCCAGGGCGTGCGGTGCGCGTCGTTGAAGAACTGCGGGCAGCAGGCATGCAGGTAGTTGCCTTCGGGCCCGAAGTGGTTGTAGACCACGTCGACCAGCACCATCATGCCCAGGCCGTGGGCCTCGTCGATCAGCGCCTTGAGCGCCTCGGGCCGGCCGTAGGCGGCATCGGGCGCGAAGGGCAGCACGCCGTCGTAGCCCCAGCCGCGCCGGCCCGGGAAGTCCGCCAGCGGCATCAGCTCGATGGCCGTGATGCCCAGCGCCGCGAGCTCGGGCAGCCGCGCGCGCGTGGCGTCGAACGTGCCCTCGGGCGTGAAGCTGCCCACGTGCAGCTCGTAGATCACCGCCTCGGACCACGGTCGGCCGCGCCAGCCGCCGTCGTGCCAGGCGTAGGCGGCCGGGTCGATCACCTCGCTCGGGCCGTGCACGTCCGCGGGGTTGAAGCGCGAGGCCGGGTCGGGCACCTGCAGCCCGTCGGGCATGCGGAAGCGGTAACGGTCGCCGGCGCGCGCCTGCGCGAGCCGCAGCCGGTGCCAGCCCTCGGCATCGCGCACCATCGGATGCGCCTGCGTGCCGAGCTCGAGCAGCACCTGCGGCGCATCGGGCGCCCAGAAGCGGAAGTCCACGCCGCCGGCGGGATTCGGCAAGGCGCCGAAGGGCATCGCGTGCGTGCGTGGCAGCGTGAGGATCGCGTCGTTCATGCAGTGGCTCCCGTGTTGTCGCGGCCCAGCAGCACCAGCGAGCGGCTCGGCAGCGCATAGGCCGGGCCCTCCAGCTTGCCCGCCTCGCCGGCGCCATCGTCCTGGGTGGTGTCGAGCAGCACGCGCCAGGGCGCGGCGCTCGGCGGCAACCGGAACGGGATCGCGTCGTGGTGCGCGTTGAGCAGCAGCAGGAAGTCGTCGTCGCGCAGCGTCTCGCCGCGCGGCCCGCGGTCGGGCAGGGCGCTGCCCGAGACCAGCGCCGCGAGGCAGCGCACGTGGTCGGTGTTCCAGTCCTCGGAGCTCATCTCGTCGCCGTCGGGGCGCAGCCAGCAGATGTCCTTGGCCGACTGCCCCTCGGGCACGCGGCCCTCGAAGAAGCTGCGGCGGCGGAACGCCGGGTGCCGGCGCCGCAGCGCGATGGCGCGCTGCACGAAGCGCGTGAGCGCGGTGCGCTCGGGCGTGTCGCTCCAGTCGATCCAGCTCAGCGCGTTGTCCTGGCAGTAGGCGTTGTTGTTGCCGTTCTGGCTGTGGCCGCGCTCGTCGCCCGCCAGCAGCATCGGCACGCCCTGCGACAGCAGCAGGGTGGCCAGCAGGTTGCGCTTCTGCCGCGCGCGCAGCGCGTTCACCTCGGCATCGTCGGTCGGGCCCTCGGCGCCGCAGTTCCACGACACGTTGTGGTTGCTGCCGTCGCGGTTGTCCTCGCCGTTGGCCTCGTTGTGCTTGTCGTTGTAGGAGACCAGGTCCTCGAGGCAGAAGCCGTCGTGCGCGGTCACGAAGTTGATGCTCGCGAACGGCCGCTTGCCCGACCAGCCGTAGAGGTCCTGCGAGCCCGTGAGCCGCTGCGCCATCTCGCCGGTGACGCCCGCGTCGCCCTTCCAGAAGCCGCGCATGCCGTCGCGGTAGCGGTCATTCCACTCGGCCCAGCCGAGCGGGAAGTTGCCGACCTGGTAGCCGCCGTGGCCCAGGTCCCAGGGCTCGGCGATCAGCTTCACGCGGGCGAGGGTCGGGTCCTGGCGGATCGCGTCGAAGAAGCCGCCGAGGTTCTCGACCCGGCCCGACTCGCGCGCCAGCGCCGAGGCCAGGTCGAAGCGGAAGCCGTCGACGTGCATCTCCTCGACCCAGTAGCGCAGCGAGTCCATCACCAGCTGCAGCGCGCGCGGATGCTCGAGGTTGACGGTGTTGCCGCAGCCCGTGAAGTCGTCGTAGTAGCGGCGCTGCTCGGCGTTGAGGATGTAGTAGGAGGCGTTGTCCACGCCGCGCATCGACAGCGTGGGCCCGAGCTGGTTGCCCTCGCAGCTGTGGTTGTAGACCACGTCGAGGATCACCTCGATGCCGGCCGAGTGCAGCGTCTTCACCAGCGTCTTGAACTCCTTCACCTTGCCCGAGGCGCTGTAGCGCATCTCGGGCGCGAAGTAGGTCAGCGTGTTGTAGCCCCAGTAGTTCTGCAGGCCGCGCTCGGCCAGGTGGCGGTCGTTGAGGAAGCCGTGCACCGGCAGCAGCTCGACCGTGGTCACGCCCAGGCGCCGCAGGTGGTCGATCACCGGCGCGCAGCCCAGGCCGGCATAGGTGCCGCGCAGCTGCGGCGGCACCTCGGGATGCTGCATCGTGAAGCCGCGCACGTTCAGCTCGTAGATCACCATGTCCTGCCAGGGGATCGACGGCCGGCGGTCCTCGCCCCAGGTGAAGGCGGTTTCGAGCACGCGGCTCTTGGGCATCAGCGGCGCACTGTCGCGGCGGTCGAAGGACAGGTCCTCGCGCCGGCCGCCCACCGTGTAGCCGTAGAGCGCGTCGCCCCAGCGCAGCGAGCCCACGAGGTCCTTGGCATAGGGGTCGACCAGCAGCTTGTGCGGATTGAAGCGGTGGCCCTCCTCGGGCTTGTAGGGGCCGTGCACGCGGTAGCCGTAGGCCAGGCCGGGGCGCGCCTCGGGCAGGTAGCAGTGCCACACGTCGTCGGTGCGGTCGCGCAGCTCGATGCGCTGCAGCTCGCGTCGGCCGCTCTCGTCGAACAGGCACAGCTCGACCTTGTGCGCATGCTGCGTGAACAGCGCGAAGTTCACGCCCTGGCCGTCCCAGGTCGCGCCACGCGGATAGGGCTGGCCGGGCCAGACGGCCGAGATGGGGCTGTAGGTGGCCTTCTTCATGAATGGGTCAATGCGAGGAATCGGTCGGGGTCGGGAAACACGAAAAAGGTCGAAGTGCCGATGGCGGCGTTCAGCGCGGCGGCGGCCAGCGCTCGCCGCTGTCGTACGGGCCCGGCGCGTGGTCGCTGCGCGGCGCCACGGGCTGGCGCACGGCGGGCGCGGGGGCGCTCTCGGTGCCGGCGGCGGGCGTCGTCGGCGTGGCTGGCGTGACCGGTGCCGGCGTCACCGGCGTGCGCGCCGGCGCCACCGCGGGCCCGCGCGGGCGCTCGCGCGGCCACCAGTGCTCGATGCGCTCGGCGGCCCAGTCCTTGCCCGCGAGGCCGAAGGCCAGTGCAAGGGCGAGGACGATGCCGGCCAGCATCACGAGGAAGGTCTCGCGCACGATGTCGCCGCCCACCTTCACCTGGTCGAGCGCGATCAGCACCACGAACACCATCACCGCGTACTGCGCGGCCTTGCCCAGCAGCTGGCCGTCCTGCATGCCGGCGTTGCGGCAGTAGGTCTGCACCGCGCCGCCGACGAAGCGCGCGAAGTAGGCGCCGAAGGCCAGCACCAGCAGCGCGATGAAGATGTTGGGCACGAACCAGACCGCGCGCCCCAGCAGGTCGGCGATGTAGCTCAGTCCCAGCCCGTTGAAGGCGATCAGCAGCGCGGCCAGGATCACCACCCAGTAGAACAGCGCGCCCACGATCGCCGAGGTGTCGCTCATGAGCCCGCCCTGGCGCCAGAAGTTGTCCAGCCCCGAGCGCTCGGTCAGCACGTTGAAGTTGAACGCGCGCAGCGCCTTGATGACCGCGAAGCGCACCACCTTGGCGATCAGCCAGCCCGCGAACACGACCACCAGCGCCACCAGCAGCCGCGGCAGGAAGGCGCCGATCTGGTAGAGGATCGCGCGCAGGGGTTCCAGGTGGAAGCCGAAGTTGTCCATGATGAGTTCCTCCTTCTGTGGACCGTCGCGTCAGCGCGCGGTGGGATGGTTCGGCGCAACGAGGGCGAGCAGGCCGTGCAGCGGCACCTCGACCCAGTCGTTGCGGTTGTTGAGCTCGTAGCGCAGTTCGTAGAGCGCCTTCTCGATCTCGAACAGGCGCAGCAGCCCGGCATCGGCCGGCACCGCCTCGGCCGCGCCGGCCAGCGTGCCGGTGTAGGCCGAGAGGAAGGCATCGCGCGTCACGCGCTCCCAGTCGCGCACTGCGGCGTCGAGGCGCACCGCCTCCTCGGCGTTCTGCGCCACGCGACGCAGCGCGGTCCAGCGCGCGTAGTTGAACGAGCGCAGCATGCCCGCCACGTCGCGCAGCGGCGAGGCCTTGGCGCGGCGCTCCTCGAAGTCGCGCGCGGGCTCGCCCTCGAAGTCGATGATCACGAAGTCGTTGCCGCTCACCAGCACCTGGCCCAGGTGGTAGTCGCCGTGGTAGCGGGTCTTGCGGCCGCCGCCCTGCGCGGGCACGCTGGCGGCCACCGCCGCGTGCAGCGCCTCGCGCAGGCCCAGCAGCTGCTGCGCCTGCTCGCGCACCGGGTCGCTCAGCTGGCCCAGCCGCTGCTGCAGCAGCGCCAGCGTGGTGTCGACCTCGGCCTGCGCATGCGTCTGCAGCGCCGTGGCGTCGGCCGCGCTGGTGGGCTCGGGATCGAAGGCCGGGTCGCCGGTGGGGCGCGCCAGCGCGAGATGCAGCTCGGCGGTGCGCTGGCCCAGGGTCGCGGCCAGCGCCATGAAGCCGCCGTGCGCATCGGCCGGCGCCGGGGCGTCGGGCAGGTCGGCCGGCGCGGTGCGCAGCTCCTCCAGGTAGCGCTCGACGTAGTCGCGCGTGAAGGTCCAGCCGTCGCCCTGGTTCGTCACGTACGACTGCACCATCGCGAGCGCCATCACCTGGCCGTCGTTGCCCACGTACTCGAGCGCGCCGAGCACCGGCACGCAGTTCGCGTACTGCACCACGTCGGTCAGGAAGCGGCCCATCTCGAGCTCGGGATTGATGCCCTTGCGCGCGCGGCGGTAGCCCTTGAGGAACAGCGTGTCGTTGAGCGTCACCACCGTGTTGCTGCTCTGCGCGCTCGGACGGCCCACGGGCATGGCTTCGATGTCCAGGCCCAGCTTCGCGAACGCGGCCGTGGGCCGGAACTGCAGCCGGCCCGCGGCCGTCGGCAGCTCCATGCCCTGCTGGATGGCGCGCACCAGCGCGCGGCAGAAGGGTTCGTCGTAGAAGGCATCGCCCATCAGTCCCACCTGGGCCTGCTGGCGCACCTTCGCGAGGCCGGCCTGCGCGAGCCGATTCATGCGTTCCTCCTCGCGCTCCTCCCAGGCCAGCGTCAGCGGCATGAAGTAGGTGGCGCTCTCGCGCGGGCCCTCGAGATCGAACAGCGGCAGCAGGTAGCGGTCGGCGCCGTCCTCCCACACCGCATGGTCGGCCAGCCGCGCGCGCGCGATGGTCTCGCCCTTGGAGGCGTACCAGCGCTGGATCTCGATGTGGCGCGGCAGCGTGTCGGTCTCGAACTGCGTGCGCATGCGCTCGGCCATGCCGATGCGCCACGGCATCACGCGTTCGCGGAAGAAGCTGTCCCAGCCGTCGAACAGCACCAGCGTGGGCTGCTCCTGCAGCGACACGCCCTCCTGGTGCCACACCGGCATCTCGGCGTCGAGCGTGAGCTTGAACCAGTAGAAGCCGTACGAGGCCAGGGTGAGCAGGTAGGGCAGCTCGCCGATCGGCGGGAAGGGCGCGCGCCCGAGCATCTCCACCGGCACCCGGCCCTTGAAGGCCGAGAGGTCGAGCTCGACCGGCTGCGCCGCGCGCGAGAGGTTGAACACCGTCAGGATGATGTCGTCGTCGTACTCGCTGACGTAGGCCAGGATCTTGCGGTTGCCGGGCTTGAGGAAGCGGCGCCGGCCGCGCCCGAAGGCATGGCTGGTCTTGCGCACCGCGAGCATGCGGCGGGTCCAGTTCAGCAGCGAGCTGGCGTCGCGCGCCTGCGCCTCCACGTTGAGCGCCTCGTAGCCGAACATGGCGTCCATGATCGGCTGCAGGTACAGGCGCTGCGGGTCGGCGCGCGAGAAGCCGGCGTTGCGGTCGGGGCTCCACTGCATCGGCGTGCGCACGCCGTTGCGGTCGCCCACGAACACGTTGTCGCCCATGCCGATCTCGTCGCCGTAGTAGATGATCGGCGAGCCCGGCATCGACAGCAGCATGCCGTTCATGAGCTTCACGCGGTCGAGGTCGTTCTCCATCAGCGGCGCCAGGCGCCGGCGGATGCCGAGGTTGATGCGCGCGCGCTGGTCGGCCGCGTACATGTTGTACATGTAGTCGCGCTCCTTGCTGGTCACCATCTCGAGCGTGAGCTCGTCGTGGTTGCGCAGGAAGATCGCCCACTGGCAGCCCTCGGGGATGTCGGGCGTCTGCTGCAGGATCTCGACCACCGGATGCCGGTCCTCCTGCGCGATCGCCATGTACATGCGCGGCATCAGCGGGAAGTGGTAGGCCATGTGGCACTCGTCGCCGTCGCCGAAGTACTCGCGCACGTCCTCGGGCCACATGTTGGCCTCGGCCAGCAGGAAGCGGTTCCTGTACTCGGCGTCGATCGCCGCGCGCAGCTTCTTGATCACCGCGTGCGTCTCGGGCAGGTTCTCGTTGCTGGTGCCGTCGCGCTCCACCAGGTAGGGAATCGCGTCGAGCCGGAAGCCGTCCACGCCCATGTCGAGCCAGAAGCGCATGACCTTGAGCACCGCCTCGAGCACCGCCGGATTGTCGAAGTTCAGGTCGGGCTGGTGGCTGAAGAAGCGGTGCCAGTAGTAGGCCTTGGCCACCGGGTCCCACGACCAGTTCGAGGTCTCGGTGTCGGTGAAGATGATGCGCGTGCCCTGGTAGAGCTGGTCGGTGTCGCTCCAGACGTAGAAGTCGCGCTCGGGCGAGCCCGGCGGCGCCTTGCGCGCGGCCTGGAACCACGGGTGCTCGCTCGAGGTGTGGTTGATGACCAGCTCGGTGATCACGCGCAGCCCGCGCTTGTGGGCCTCGTCGAGCATCTCGCGGAAGTCCTCGAGCGTGCCGTACTGCGGGTTCACGTCCTCGTAGGCCGAGATGTCGTAGCCGTCGTCGCGCAGCGGCGAGGGATAGAAGGGCATCAGCCAGATCGTGTTGACCCCCAGCTCCTTCACGTAGTCGAGCTTCGCGGTCACGCCCTTGAAGTCGCCGACGCCGTCGTTGTTGGTGTCGAAGAAGGCCTTGACGTTGAGCTGGTAGATCACCGCATCGCGGTACCACAGCGGATCGTCGCTGTTGTCGATCTCGACGGTTTCCAGCGCGATGCGCGAGACGGGTGCATTCATCGCTCTCTCCCTCAGAGGAAGTAATCGAAATCGCGCTCGCTGCGCACGCGCCGGCGCACCACGAGGATGTGGGCGGGCACGCTGTGCGGATCGAGCTTCACGTAGTGGTGGTGGCCGCGCCAGGTGAAGCGCTGGTTGGTCAGCAGATCGTGCACCTGGAACTCCTCGTCGGGGCCGACGCCGATGCTGGCCGGGTCGAGGTGGATCCAGCCGGCCTGCGCCTGGTGCGGATCGAGGTTGACCGCGACGATCACCACGTTGGCCTCGAGCGCGTCGTTCTCGGGCGCCGACTCGCGCGCATAGGCCAGCAGCATGTCGTTCTCCACCGGCAGGAAGCGCACGCCGCGGTGCGTCTGCAGCGCGGGGTTGTCGTGGCGGATGCGGTTCACGCGCGCGATGAAGGGCGCGAGGCTCTCGGGATCGTCGTGGTTCCAGTGCCGCAGCTGGTACTTCTCGGAGTCGAGGTACTCCTCGCTGCCGTGCTCGCGCGGCCGGTGCTCGCGCAGCTCGTAGGCCGGACCGTAGATGCCGTAGCTGCCCGCGAGCGTGGCCGCGAGCACCAGCCGCGCCATGTAGGTCGGCGCGTCGCCGGCCTGCAGCTGCTCGTGCAGGATGTCGGGCGTGTTGGGCCAGGCGTTGGGGCGGAAGTAGTCGGCGCCCGGGCCGCTCGACAGCTCGGTGAAGTACTCGATCAGCTCGGCCTTGCCGGTGCGCCATGTGAAGTAGGTGTAGGACTGGGTGAAGCCCAGCTTCGCGAGCCGGTGCATCACCTTCGGCCGCGTGAAGGCCTCGGCCAGGAAGATCACCTCGGGATGCTCGCGGTTGACCTCGCCGATCGCCCACTGCCAGAACGCGAAGGACTTGGTGTGCGGGTTGTCGACGCGGAAGATGCGCACGCCCTCGCCGATCCAGTGGTCGAGCACGCTCTTGAGCTCGGCCCACAGCGCGCGCCAGTCGTCGCTCTCGAAGTGGAAGGGATAGATGTCCTGGTACTTCTTCGGCGGGTTCTCCGCGTACTGCACGCTGCCGTCGGGCCGGCGGCGGAACCACTCGGGGTGTTCCTTCACGTAGGGATGGTCGGGCGCGCACTGGAAGGCGATGTCGAGCGCGATCTCGATGCCCTGCGCGTTCGCGGCCTGCACCAGGTGGCGGAAGTCCTCGGGCGTGCCGAGCGCGGGAAGGATGGCCTTGTGGCCGCCTTCCTTCGCGCCGATGGCCCAGGGACTGCCGACGTCGTCGGGCCCGGCCACCAGCGTGTTGTTCGGGCCCTTGCGCTGCTCGCGGCCGATCGGATGGATCGGCGGCATGTAGAGCACGTCGAAGCCCATCGCGGCGATCGCGGGCAGCCGCGTCTCGACGTCGCGGAAGGTGCCGTGGCGGCCCGGCTCGGGCGAAGCCGAACGCGGGAACAGTTCGTACCAGGTGCTGAAGCCCGCGCGCGTGCGCTGCGCCCACAGCGGCAGCTCGGCCGAGGTCACGGCGAGACTGCGGTCGGGATGGCGGCGCGCCACCTCGGCCAGCGTCGCGTCGAGCGCCAGCGCCTGCACCGCGCGCAGCTCGGTTGCGCCATCGGCCGCGGCGCGTGCCAGCTCCTCGCCCCAGCGCGCGAGCGCCTCGCGGTCGGTGCCGTCGGCGCGACCCGCGGCCGCCACGATGTCCTTGGCCGCGGCCAGCGCGGCGATGCGGATGTCTTCGCCCACGCGGCGCGCCATCTCGTGGCGCCACGACTCGAAGGAATCGACCCAGGTGCTGACGCTGTAGAGGTAGCGCCCGATCGCGGGCGGCGCGAACGCGGCCTCCCAGACGTCGTTGCCGAGCGCGCGCATCGGCAGCTCGCGCACTTCATCGCCCGCCTCGGGGCGCCAGCGCAGCATCACGCGCAGCACGTCGTGGCCGTCGGTGAAGCAGTGCGCCGTGATCGTCGTGCGCTGGCCCACGATGGCCTTGACCGGGAAGCGGCCCTCGTCGACCGAGGGCAGCACCGCGCCGATCACCGCGCGGATGCGGCCGTCGGAGCCGTCGGCGGGCGCGGGTGCATCGGGTGCCGGCGCGAAGCTCAATGGCGGCTCCGGCGGCGGCAGCGAGCGCTTGCGCGCGGGGGCCTTGGTCTCGCTGCGGGGGATGGGGGTGCTTTCGCTCGCGGTCTGGGTCTTGCCCTTGGGCGCCTTGGCGCCGATCGGGGTGGTTTCACGCTTCATCGTTGGCCCTCGGATTGCAGGATCACGGTGGACAGCGGCGGCAGCGTGAGGCTCAGCGAGTGGCGCCGGCCGTGCGCGCGCACGGGCGATGCCTCGACCCCGCCGAAGTTGCCCCAGCCCGCGCCGCCGAATTCGGTGGCGTCGGTGTTGAGCACCTCGCGCCAGGTGCCGCCGCACGGCACGCCCACCAGCAGGTTGGTGCGCGGCACCGGTGTCATGTTCACGGCCACCAGCACGGGCGGGCCGTCGTGCGCGGGCTTGCGCAGGAACAGGAACACGCTGCGCTCGGCATCGTCGGCATCGATCCATTCGAAGCCCGCGGGCGTGAAGTCCTGGCTGTGCAGCGCCGGCTGCTCGCGGTAGACGCGGTTGAGCTGGCGCACCATGCGTTGCAGCCCGGCATGGGCCGGCAGGCCGCAGACCCACCATTCGAGCTCGCCGTCGTGGGTCCATTCGCGGCGCTGGCCGAACTCGGCGCCCATGAACAGCAGCTTCTTGCCCGGATGCGCCCACATGAAGGCCAGCAGCGCGCGCAGGTTGGCGAACTGCTGCCAGTCGTCGCCCGGCATCTTGTTGATCAGCGAGCCCTTGCCGTGCACCACCTCGTCGTGCGAGAGCGGCAGCACGAAGTTCTCGTGGAAGGCATAGACCAGCGAGAAAGTCAGCGCATGGTGGTGGTGGCTGCGATGCACCGGGTCGTGGCGCATGTAGTCCAGCGTGTCGTGCATCCAGCCCATGTTCCACTTGAGGCCGAAGCCCAGGCCGTCCATCTCGGTCGGGCGCGATACGCGCGGCCAGGCGGTCGATTCCTCGGCCACGGTGAAGGTGTCGGGATGGTCGCGGTAGACCGCGCGGTTGAGCGTCTGCAGGAATTCGATGGCCTCGAGGTTCTCGCGCCCGCCGTGGCGGTTCGGCACCCAGCCGCCGGGGCCGCGCGCGTAGTCGAGGTAGAGCATCGAGGCCACCGCGTCCACGCGCAGGCCGTCGATGTGGTACTTGTCGAGCCAGAACAGCGCCGACGAGACCAGGAAGCTGCGCACCTCGGGCCGGCCGTAGTTGAAGATCGCCGAGTTCCATTCGGGATGGAAGCCCTGGCGCGGATCGGCATGCTCGAACAGGTGCGTGCCGTCGAAGAAGGCGAGGCCGTGCGCGTCGGTCGGGAAGTGCGAGGGCACCCAGTCGAGCACCACGCCGATGCCGCGCTGGTGCAGGTGGTCGACGAAGTACATGAAGTCCTCGGGCGTGCCGTAGCGCGCCGTGGGCGCGAAGTAGCCCGTGGTCTGGTAGCCCCAGGAGCCGTAGAACGGATGCTCGGTCACGGGCATCAGCTCCACGTGCGTGAAGCCCATGTCGCTCACGTAGTCGGCCAGCGCATGGGCCAGCGCGCGGTAGCCCATGAACTGGCCGTCCTCGCGCCGCCACGAGCCCAGGTGCACCTCGTACATCGCCATCGGCGCGTCGAGCGCGTTGCGCGCATGGCGCGTGGTCATCCACTCGCCGTCCGCCCAGTCGTGGCCCTCGCCGAGGCGGTGCACGCGCGAGGCGGTGGCTGGCGCGAGCTCCGACGAGAAGGCGAAGGGATCGGCCTTGTCCTCGACATGGCCGCGCAGGCGCGAGCGGATGCGGTACTTGTAGGTCTGGCCCGGCCGCACGTCGTCGACGTGGCCGTGCCATACGCCGCTGTCGCCGGGCACGGGGCTCAGGGCATCGGCGTCGCCGTTCCAGCCGTTCCAGTCGCCCACCACCGAGACCGACTCGGCGTTGGGCGCCCAGACCGCGAAATCGGCGCCGCCGTCCTCATGCGGATGGCAGCCGAGCTTGTCGAACAGGCGGGCGTGGGTTCCTTCGCGAAAAAGATAGGCGTCGGTGTCGTCGAAGACGGCGAGGGGGTGGACAGCAAGCACGGTATTTCCTTGGAGCGGTGTCCAGGGCGCGGACCTTCTTTGCGAGGCCATGGCCGAAGACCGTTAAGGCGGGGAGAAATGCATTTCCCCCGATGCGCGCGGGCTTGCGTCGAAGCGTTCACCGCTTCGATTTGTCGGAGAAGAAGCCGTTCGAAAAAATGGAACGCCGGTGCGGCGCGCGGGCGCCGCGAAGCAGAGGCCGCGCTCGCGCGACGGCGAGCGGGAAGGAGGAAAGAGGAAGCGCGCCGCGCGGGCCCGCTCGACCGATCAGGCCGCGTCGCGCACCGGGCCCGAGCAGGCACGCGCCAGCGCGCGGTCGAGGTCCTCGAGCGCATAGGGCTTGCGCAGCCACACGCTGCCGGCCGGCGGCTGCGCGGGCTCGGGTTCGCCCGAGGCGAAGATCACCGGGATGCGCTCGATCGCCATCAGCTTGGCCGCGAGGTCCTTGCCCGAGAGGCCCGGCAGGCCCACGTCGAGCATCAGCAGGTCGAAGGCGCCGCGCATGTAGCGCGTGATCGCCGACTCCGCGCTGCGCACGCCGGTGGCCCAGTGGCCGAGTGCGCGCAGGGCCTCGAGCGAGGTGGCCATCGCGTCCGCGTCGTCCTCGACCACGAGGATGCGCAATCGGTTCGGGTCGGCGGACGGGGGTGTATCGGAGGACAAGGAGGAAGGGCGGTCGACGAAGCTCGGTGCGTTCGCGGAGGGTGCCGAAGGTGCGGAGGGCGTGCTGGCGTTGGGGTTCATGTCGGGATGACGGAAGTACCGTGAGCCCGGGGCTTCGGCGCGGGACGTCGATGCGACAGGCGGCAGGGCTGTGCCGAATGAATGTGTGTGGTGGATGAAGGGATTGCATCCCAAGCTAACCAGCGTAAGTAGATGCGTCTGTCGGACGGCACCGCGTGCCCGCGCGGGGAATGCGCCGCGCGTCCGAAGGCCGGGCACAGGCGAGAGGCCGTGTCGAAAGCCAAGGAATCCCGCCTTTCCCACCCTTTTCGCAGCCGCGGGCGGTGCCGTGTCGGCGCAGTCCGTCGATCGCGCAAGACGCCGTTCCATTCCCGTGCAGGACAAGGGCCCGTGTTGGGTGCGGGGCCTGCCGGACCGGCCTTCGCTATGGCATCGTTGCGCCCTGCCCGAATTCCGGGCGCCTTATGTGAATGGACCAGGAGAAACGCATCATGATCAAGATCGGAATAGTGGATGACCATGCCGTGGTTCGCGAGGGCCTCAAGGCGCTGTTCTCGGGCTTCGTCGAATTCCGCGTCGCCGGCGAGGCCTCGTCGGGCCGCGAGGCGATCGACCTCGTGCGCACCACCGAACTCGACGTGCTGCTGATGGACCTGTCGATGCCCGGCCAGAGCGGCATCGACGCGCTGGGCATGATCCGCGCGAAGGCCCCCGACCTCGGCATCCTCGTGCTCAGCGCCTACCCCGAGGAGCACTACGCGGTGAACCTGATCCGCCAGGGCGCCTCGGGCTACCTCAACAAGGACTGCGAGCCCGAGGAGATCGCCAACGCGATCCGCACCGTGGCGCTGGGCCGGCGCTACATCACGCCCTCGGTGGCCGAGATCCTCGCCAACCAGCTCGACCGCAAGGACGACGCACCGCCGCACAAGCACCTGTCGGAGCGCGAGTTCCAGGTGTTCCTCAAGCTGGCCAAGGGCGAGTCGGTGGGCAGCATCGGCGACGCGCTGTCGCTGTCGGTCAAGACCGTGAGCACCTACCGCACGCGGCTGCTCGAGAAGCTGCATCTCAACACCAACAGCGATCTCACCTATTACGCGATGAAGGCGCAGCTGATCGACTGAAGCGCGGGCTTCAGAACCAGATGCGCGCCGCGTAGTAGGCGCTCATGAAGAGGCCGGCCGCGATCACCGCGCGCCGCACCGCCCGCGCTGGCAGCACCCGCACCAAGTGACCGCCGGCCCAGCCGCCCGGCAGCGCGCCGGCCAGCATCGCGAGCGTGGCGCCCCAGTGCACCGCGCCCTGCACCACGAAGATGACGATGGCCGCCAGGCTCACGGCGGTGGCCAGCAGGTTCTTCATCACCTTCACGCGCCGGATGTCGTCGGGATCCTCGATCGCCAGCAGCGCGCTGAGCATCACGCCGAGTCCCGCGCCGAAGAAGCCGCCATAGACCGAGACGGCGGCCAGCGCGGCCGTGCCCGCGAGCGCGTTCGGCGCCGCACCTTCGCGCCGCCGCGCGGCCCGGGCCTGGATCCGCGGCGCGAACGCGAACAGCGCGGTCGCGAGGCCGATCAGCAGCGGCACCGGCTGCAGGAACGCGGCCGCGGGCAGCGCGAGCAGCAGCAGCGCGCCCGCGATGCCGCCCAGCGTGGCGGCCGCCAGCGAGAGCGCGAGCCGGCGGTCGGCCGCTGGCAGCCTCTCGCGGTCGGCCACCGCGGCGAGCAGATGGCCCGGCGAGATCGCGACCGCGTTCGATGCATTGGCCACCACCGGCGGCAGGCCGGCCGCGAGCATGGCCGGAAAGGTGATCAGCGTGGCGCCGCCCGCGATCGCGTTGACCGCGCCGCCCACCGCGCCGGCCGCGAACAGCAGCGCCATGACCCTCGGTTCCATTGCCCACCTCCCGTGCGAAAAGACGGGATGCTAGGAACGCGCGCGGCGCCGATCTAGGACGTTTGTGCGCGGGGCCGCATGCCGCGCCGGTAGCGGCCCGGCGACACTCCGAACACGCGGCGGAAGTGGCGGCCCAGGTGGCTCTGGTCGGTGAAGCCCAGCTCGAGCGCGAGATCCGCCAGATCGGCATCGCCGCGCAGCCGCTCGCGCGCGACGTTGAGCCGGTCGACCAGCCGCCAGGCATGCGGCGGCAGCCCGGTCTGCGCGGCGAAGCGGCGCGTGAAGGCCTCGCGGCTCAGCCCGAGCCGGCGCGCGATCCCCGACACCGGCCCGTGCCACTCGAGCACGCCGGCCGTGCCCGCGCTCGCGTTTTCGGCCGGCATGTAGACGTTGAGGCAGACCGTGCCCTCGTGCGCATGCGCGAGGCCGCGGTGCGCCACGCCCGCCGGGATCGCGAGGCAGTCGCCCGCGCGCAGCTCGAAGCGCTGGCCGCCGGCCTCGACGACGCGGCTGCCGCGCAGCACGAAGCTCAGCTGCGTCTCGCGATGGAAGTGCGCCTGCAGCAGCGGCACCTGCGTGCCCCGCCAGCGGGCAAGCTCGACGCCGCCGTGCGGCGCCGGCGCGTAGTGCCAGCAGGGCGGGGCGGCATCGGGCCTGGTCATGGCCCGATTATTGGCTCGACTCTCGGCGCGGCTCAGGCGCCCGGCGCGCTCGCCGCGGCCGGATCGTGCTGCAGCTGGGGCGGCAGACGCTCGTCGAGCCAGTCCATGCGCCAGGCCAGCACCGCCACCGCGCCGACGATGCAGGCGGCGGCCACCGCGCCCGTGAGCCCGTGCCGCTCGCGGTAGGGATCGGGCGCGATCCGCCGTGCGCCCGGCGGCACGTGCGCGGTCTGCGACAGCATGCCGCCCAGCCGCACGTTGACCTTCATGCGGCCATTGATGGCCCAGCCGCTGGCGTCGAGGATCGGGCCCAGGCTGCGCTGGCGCAGCTTGAGCCAGGCGATCAGCATGCTCGGGCCCGAGATCGCGATCACGATGCCGACCAGCGCCACCGGGATCCACTGCCCCAGGTCGATGAACTTGCCGAAGATGCCGACCAGCACCGCGCTGATGCTGCCGAGCGCCACGCCGATCGCGGCCACCGTGCCGACGTCGACGCGGCTGGTGGCGGGCAGCGGCGGCTTGGCCGGCGCCTTCGCGGGATCGGCGCCCGCGGCCTGGTCGGCGGTCGCGACCTTGCCGGCCAGCGACTGCAGCGCGGTCTGCGAACCGGCCTCGCTCGCGGCCGCGCGCTTGGCCACCTGTTCCTCGATCATGCGGACGAACTTCTTGTAGGGCGCGAAGAAGGCCTGCGCCACGCTGGTCGGGTTCTCGATCAGCTTGATGATGGTGGCGTCCCAGTCGCGGCCCTGGCGGTCGTAGAACACGCCGTTGCGGCCGACGAACAGGAAGTCCACGTCGCCCGCGGTGAAGGCCGCGACGATGCTCATCTTCTGCCCCTGGCGCGTGCAGTCGCAGTAGGCCAGGCAGGTCTTCGCGAGGCCCGCGAGCACCGCGTGCTTGGCCGTGTCCTGCACCTGCACCGTGAGCTCGCAGCTGCGCCCGTCGAGGTAGAGCGTGCCGGCCTGGAAGATCGCGCCCTCGCGCCGGTAGAAGGCCTTGAACGAGACGAAGTTGTCGAGCAGCAGCTTGAGGTCGCGCTGCAGCCGCAGCAGCTTCTCGAGGTCGACCAGCAGCTCGTTGTGGGTCTCGGCCGCCTCGTCCTCGGCGATCAGCGCGAGCAGCGCCTCGCGCGTGGCGAGCAGCGCCTCGATGCGCTCGCGCGGCAGGGCCGCGAGCGCATTGGCCGGCCGCGACGCGATCCAGCCCTCGCAGGCGCCGAGCTGCTGGCGCAGCGCCTGCCATTGCTCGTCCTCGAGGCTGTCGCGCTCGCCCAGCAGCGGCGCGACCGCATCGCGCGCGAAGGCCGCGATGGCCTCGGCCCAGGCCGGATTGAGGCTGGTGCCGCGCAGCGGCAGCGAGCGGTGCGGCGTGATCGGCGCCAGCGGCAGCTCGGCGATCGGGTGTGCGTTGGCATCGAGCGTGTGGCCCGCGAGCGCGTCGTAGGCCTCGGGCGAGGGATTGAGCGCCGTCACGGCCTGCACGTCGTAGGCCGCCACGCGGCAGCGCGCGAAGAAGTCGTCGACCTTGGCCGCCACCTTGCGCATGGCCTCGGCCGCTGCCAGGGTGCGGTCGCCCAGCGCCAGCAGCGCGGCATCGCTGCCCTTGGCGTACCAGTCGCGCATCGCGGCCGCGTCGGCCATGAAGGCCTCGGCACGCGCGCGGTCGATGCCGGCGGTCTGCTTGTGGCGATCGGGCGTGCTGCCGTGGCTGCGCATCGCCTCGGCGATGGTCGCGCGCAGCGCCTCGTCCTCGGCGGTCTCGGGCGTCACCACGCCGTCGCCGTTGAAGCGCATCGAGGCCAGCCATTCGCCGCGGTCGGAGATGTCGGCCAGCGTGAGGGTGTTGGTGCCTTCCTTGCCGAGCAGGTCGAGGATGCGCCGGCCCTCCTTCGCGAGCTCGGCGCCGGGCGCCTTCGCGTCATCGAGGTCGTCGAGCGACAGCGTGCCGCCGCCCGAGAGCAGCACGTCGGCGCTGCGCAGCCGCTCGCAGGCCCACTGGCAGGCCGCGATCACCTCGGGCGGGCGCACGCGGCCGTCATGGTCGGTGTCGATCAGGTCCAGCGTGCGCGGATCGAAGTCGATGCCGCGCGTGGGGCAGGCCAGCGCGACCCAGAGCTTCTGGTCGAGCTCGGCGATGCGCGCGATGTCCTCGCCGTTGCGGAACACCACCTGGTCGACGCCGCCGGCGCGCATGAACTGCCAGCGATGCGGCGCTGGCGCGGGGGCCGTGGCGCCGGGCGTGCCGGCGGCTTGTGCGGTCGTTGCCTCCGTCATCGTTCCGGCTGCCCTCAGACCGCGACCTTCTTGTGCTCGCCGAGGTTCTTCGGCGGTTCGCCGGTGAGGGCGGCCTTGGCCATCTTGTAGAGCTGGACCATCTTGCTGTCGTCCACGTCCCAGTACTCGGCCTCGACCACGTTCACGGCCAGCAGGCCGAGGTTGGGATCGTCCACGCCCTTCGGGAACCAGGCCTCGACCATCTTGCTGAAGAGGGCGCGCTTCTTGGCCGCGTCCTCGCGCAGTTCGGCGCGGCCCGACACCGACACGTAGCTGTCGCTGTCGGTGTTGGCATAGGCGATGTTCACGACCGGATCGCTCGCGACGTGGCGCGCGATGTCGCCGTTCTTCGGCACGAAGAAATACAGCGTGCCGGCCTCGTCGCCGTCCTTGTTCTGCGTAGTCAGCGGATGGCTGTGCAACTGGCCGTCGCCATGGCGGTGCGTGAGCATGCCGAAGCGCGTGTCCTTGATCAGGTCCCAGAGCTTGCTTTGGTCGGTGGTGGTGGCGGTCATGGGGTCTCCTTCAGGGGAAATAAAAAAAGCGGGGGGATCGACCGGCGAAGTGCCGATATCTGGGGACCACCGTACGGTGCGAGCCGGGGCTGTCGCGCGGTCACACGGCGCACGGCCATGTCATCCGATGCCGACAGCGGGCGGGGGTGCGATCGCGAGCCGGCGCGGCGCAGCCATGCGCCGCGGGCCGCGCGCGTCCGCCGATCCAGGAAGAGAGAAGACGCAGCGCGCTCAGGCCGCGGTGGCCGTGCGCTGGCGTATCTCGCTGTGCAGCGCGCGTTCGCCGCTGGCGAGCGCCACTTCGTAGCTGTCGGCAGGGTCGAAGGCGCTGCGCAGCACGCGGGGATGGCCCCCGCCGTCGTCGGTCTCCAGCAGGCGCCAGACAAAGGATCCGGGTGCCGGCTCGTCCACGATGAGTTCGATCGGATGTGTCATGGCCCGACCTTGATCCGATCGGCGGGCCCTGTCTGTAGGCCGTGAGCGACGAATCTTCCTCAGCCGCGCGCCGCGGCGCGGAACTCGCCCGGCGTCATGCCCTTGATGCGCCGGAAGTGCCGGTTGAAGTTCGAGATGTTGTTGAAGCCCACCTCGTAGCAGATGCTGCTCACGTGCTGGCGCGTGGAGGCCAGCAGGCGGCAGGCGCGCGCCACGCGCAGGCCGATCACGAAGTCGGTGAAGGTCTGGCCGGTGGCGCGGCGGAAACTGCGCGAGAAGGCGTTCTCGCGCATGCCGACGATGGCGCCCACCTCGGCCAGCGACAGCCCCTCGGCATAGTTGTCGCGGATGTGGTCGAGCGCCTTGTGGATGCGCAGCGCGGCGCCATGCTCGCCGAGCGAATCGTCGGTGAAGGCGGCGTCGGCCAGCAGCCGGTACTCCGACCATTGCGAGAGCTCGTTGAGCAGCACCGTGAACTCGGCGAAGCGCGCCAGGCCCTGCAGCATCTCGATGCGCCGCAGCCGCGAGACGATGCCTTCGCCCAGGCCCACGAAATGCACGCCCTGCCGCGCGCGCGCCAGCAGCGGCGCGGCGTCGCGCAGTTCGGGAAAGAGCTCCATGCCGCGGCGCAGCGGCTCGTCGCCGAAGCGCAGCACCAGGCCGCCGGCATTGCCGCCGCCGTGCAGCGGATGGTGCTCGAAGGCGAGGCTGTGCGGCAGCCGCGGCCCCAGCAGCACCAGGCTGCCGGGCGCGAAGCGATGGGTTTCCTCGTCGATGCCCTGGCCCACGCGCAGGCGCGCGGGCGCGGCGCCGATCAGGTGCAGCTCGTGCTCGTGCAGGCAGTTCGTTTCCTGGCCGCGCGCCGACGAGGTGGGCGAGCTTTCGCAGTGGAGGGTGACGCGCGTGTCGGCCGGCTCGGGCGTGGCGGCGGCCGCGTTGCGCCGCGCATCGAGCGCGCGGGCGCGCGCGCCGCCGCGCGGGCGCGGTGCCACCGCGGGCAGCGGCAGCTTGGGGCGCGGCGCGCTGGGCGTGTGGGGCCGGGAGGCGGAGGCCGGGGGGATCGTGTTCAGCAAGACCGAATCTCCAACGGACGAATGGGAATGGCGCCTCAGCTGCGGCGCGGCGGCGGCGGCGCGGCCGTCTGCTGCTGGAACGCGGCCAGCAGCCGGTACTCCTCGCCGAGCTTGCGCGGCAGCGAGAGGTACACCGGCAGCAGCTGCCGGTAGAGCGCGGCGTTGCGCGCGTTGGGCGTATGGCGGTGCGTGGCGCCGACCATGCCCGCCACCACGTCGAGCGAATCGACATGGCCCAGTGCATAGAGCCCGAGCACCGCGGCGCCGAGGCAGGAGCTCTCGAAGCTCTCGGGCACGACCACCTCGCGGTCGAACACGTCGGCCATCATCTGGCGCCACATGCCCGAGCGCGCGAAGCCGCCCGTGGCCTTGATGTGGGCGCTGCGGCCCGCGATCGCCTCGACCGCCGGCAGGATGCTGTGCAGGTTGAAGATCACGCCCTCGAGCACGGCGCGGATCATGTGCTCCTTGCGGTGGTGGATGCCCAGGCCGAAGAAGGAGCCGCGCAGGTTGGCGTTCCAGTAGGGCGCGCGCTCGCCGGTGAGGAAGGGATGGAACACCAGTCCCTCGCTGCCGGCCGACACGCGCTCGGCGATGCGCGTGAGCACCTCGTAGGTGTCGATGCCCAGGCGCTTGGCGGTCTCGGCCTCGGCCGCGGCGAACTCGTCGCGCACCCAGCGCAGGATGATGCCGCCGTTGTTCACCGGACCGCCCACCACCCAGCGCCGCTCGGCCAGCGCATAGCAGAAGGTGCGGCCCTCGGGGTCGGTCATCGGATGGTCGACCACGGTGCGCATCGCGCCGCTGGTGCCGATGGTCACGGCCACCTCGCCGGGCGAGACCGCGTTGACACCGAGGTTCGACAGCACGCCGTCGTTGGCGCCGATCACGAAGGGCGTGTGCTCGGCCAGGCCGAGCTTCGCCGCCACGTCGGCCGCCAGGCCCTCGATGTGCCAGGTGGTGGGCACCGGGCGCGAGAGCTGCTCGGCGCGCACGCCGGCCAGCGCGAGCGCGCCCTCGTCCCAGGCCAGCCGCTCGATGTTGAACAGGCCCGTGGCCGAGGCGATCGAATGGTCGACCTGCCACTGGCCGAACAGCCGGAAGAACACGTACTCCTTGATGCCGACGAAGCGCTCGGCGCGCGCGAACAGCTCGGCGCGCTCGTGGCGCAGCCACACCAGCTTGGCCAGCGGCGACATCGGGTGGATCGGCGTGCCGGTGCGGCGGTAGATCGCGAGCCCGTCCCATTCGTCGCGGATGCGCTCGGCCCAGGGCGCGGCGCGCTGGTCGGCCCAGGTGATGCTGGGCGTGAGCGGCGCGCCCGCGCCGTCGACCAGGATCAGGCTGTGCATGGCCGCGCTGAAGGACACGGCGAGCACGTCGGCGGGCGCGGCCTTGCTCTCCTGCACGCAGCCCGCGATGGCTGCGAGCACGGCCTGGAAGATCTGCTCGGGATCCTGCTCGGCGGCGCCGGCCTCGGGCTGCAGCAGCGGGTAGCCGACCGCGTGGTGGGCCAGCACGCGCCCCGCGGGCGTGAAGGCCACGGCCTTGGTGCTGGTGGTTCCGATGTCGACGCCGATGACGGTGCGGCCCATGGGTGCTTCCTCCTCAGACCACCATGCTCAGCAGCATGATGAAGACGATGCCGACGACCGAGATCAGCGTTTCCATCACGGTCCAGGTCTTGAAGGTCTCGGCCACCGTCATGTTGAAGTACTGCTTGACCAGCCAGAAGCCCGCGTCGTTGACGTGCGACAGGATCAGCGAACCCGCGCCCGTGGCCAGCACCAGCAGCTCGCGGTTCACGCCCGGCACCATGGTGGCCAGCGGCGCGACGATGCCCGCGCCCGTGATGGTGGCGACCGTGGCCGAGCCGGTGGCGATGCGGATCAGGCCCGCGACCAGCCAGGCCAGCAGGATCGGCGAGACCTGCGCGTTCAGCGCCATGTGGCCGATCGCGTTGCCCACGCCGCTGGCCACCAGCATCTGCTTGAAGCCGCCGCCCGCGCCGATGATCAGCACGATGGCCGCCGTGGGCGCCAGGCTGTCGTCGACGAACTTCATGATCTGCTTGCTCGTGAAGCCGCGCGCATAGCCGAAGGTGTAGAGCGACAGCAGCAGCGCCGCCAGCAGCGCGGTGATCGGATGGCCGATGAAGTCCATCCACTGGCGCACGATGTTCTTCTCGTCGAGCGCCACGTCGGCGAAGGTCTTCAAAAGCATCAGCCCCACGGGCAGCAGCACCGTCAGCAGCGTGACGCCGAAGCCCGGCAGCTCGCGCGCCTCGGGCTCGCGCGCCAGTTGCTCGAGCAGCTCGGGCGAGGCCTCGCCGGGCACGTATTTCGAGATGAACTTGCCGAAGATCGGGCCCGCGATCATCGCGGTGGGCAGGCCGACGATCAGGCCGTAGAAGATGGTCTTGCCGATGTCGGCGCCGAACACGCCGATGGCCAGCAGCGGCCCCGGATGCGGCGGCACCAGGCCGTGCACCACCGACAGGCCCGCCAGGAGCGGAATGCCGATGCGGATCAGCGACACGCCGGTGCGCCGCGCCACGATGAACACCAGCGGGATCAGCAGCACGAAGCCGATCTCGAAGAACAGCGGGATGCCGACCAGGAAGGCCGCGAACATCATCGCCCAGTGCACGCGCTCCTTGCCGAAGGCGTCGATCAGCGTGCGCGCGATGCGGTCGGCGCCGCCCGACTCGGCCATCATCTTGCCGAGCATGGTGCCCAGGCCGAGCACGATGCCCACGAAGCCCAGCACGCCGCCGAAGCCGTCCTGGAAGGACTTCATCACCAGGTCCACCGGCATGCCCGAGGTCAGGCCGAGGAAGCCCGCTGCCAGGGTCAGCGCGATGAAGGGGTGCACGCGCCAGCGCGTGATCAGAAGGATGAGCCCGAGGATCGCCACCAGGGCGTCGACGAGCAGGAACACCTCTTTGCTCATTCCGAACATGTCTGTCTCCTGAAGCCGGGCGCTGCAAAGGCGGCCGGCGGGTCGGGATAGCGCTATCCTGCACAACCCAAAAAAACCAGCCTCTGAAGCATCCTCGGGTTTTTCCGAGGCGGCAAGGGCCGGGACAGCGCTATCCTAGGACAGCGCTGTCCAATCCCGGATCGGTAGTAACCCTAGATTTCGCCATGGCCGATGTCCCCGAGCGCCCGCGCTCCCGTTCTTCCAGCCGCGTGACCCTCGACGACGTGGCGCGCGTCTCGGGCGTGAGCCCGATCACCGTCTCGCGCGCGCTGCGCGGCGCGCGCAACGTGGCGCCCGAGCTGAAGGCGCGGGTGCAGGCCGCGGTCGACGAGCTCGGCTACGTGCCCAACGTGGCGGCGCGCGCGCTGGCCTCGGCGCGCAGCTCGCACGTGGCGGTGCTGATTCCTTCGCTGACCAACCAGCTGTTCGTGGAGCTGCTCGAGGCGGTGCAGGACACGCTGGCGCCGCACGGCTTCCAGTCGCTGATCGGCGTGACCCACTACGACCCCGCGCAGGAGGAGGCGCTGCTGCGCAGCTACCTCTCGCAGCGGCCAGCGGGCCTCTTGCTGACCGGCTTCGACCGCAGCGCGGGCGCCACGCGATTGCTCGAGGCCAGCGACGCGCCCTGCGTGCACCTGATGGAGACCTCGGAAGCGCCCGGCATCCACAGCGTGGGCTTCTCGCAGCAGGACGCGGGCCGCGCCATCGTCGAGCACCTGCTCGCGCGCGGCCGCCGCCGCATCGCCTATGCCGCGGGCCAGCTCGATCCGCGCGTGCTGCAGCGCCTGGCCGGCTACCGCGAGGCGCTGCGCGCGGCCGGCTGCCACGATCCGGCGCTCGAGTTGCTGACGCCCGGGCCCACCTCGCTCGCGCTCGGCGGGCGCCAGTTCGAGGAACTGCTCGCGCGCCATCCCGACCTCGACGCGATCTTCTATTGCAACGACGACCTCGCCCAGGGCGGGCTGCTGGCCGCGCTGCGCACCGGCGTGCCGGTGCCCGAGCGCTTGGCGATCGCGGGCTTCAACGACCTCGGCGGCAGCGACCAGATGCTGCCGCCGCTGACCACCGTGCGCACGCCGCGCCGCGAGATCGGCGAACGCGCGGCCGGCATGCTGCTCGCGCTGATGCGCGACGAGCCCGTGGCGGACGCGCGGCGCACCGTGGACCTGGGCTTCGAACTGGTGGTGCGGCAGAGCAGCTGAGCCGCGCCCCGTCGCTCACTGCCCGTAGAGGCCCACCACGCTCTGTCCCATCAGCGTGCGGCCCTTGAGCGCCGCCAGCAGTTCCTCGCGCGTGAGGCCCTCGGGCAGCGAGCCCGGCTCGGCCTCGGTGGCGATCACCGTCAGCACATAGTGGTGCGGCAGGTCGCCGGCCGGCGGACACATGCCGCGGTAGGCGGTGGCGCCGGCCACGTTCTTGCCGACGCTGAACTCGGCGTTCGCCGCCTGGCCCTCGCCCTGTCGCAGTTGCCCCTTGGCGGCCGGGATGTTGTAGGCCACCCAGTGCGAGACGCCGAGGCCCTTGCCGCCATCGGGATCGCTCATCAGCACCGCGACCGAGCGCGTGCCCGCGGGCAGGTCGCTCCAGGCCACGGGCGGCGACACGCCCTGGCCGCCGCAGCCCGGCGCGTCGCCCGCATGGATCTTCGGCATGGTCGCGCCGTCGGCGAAGGCGCTCGACGTGACCTTCATGCCCGCGGCCTGGGCGCCGAGCGCGAGGCCGGCCAGCAGGGCCGTGCAGAGGATGCGTGTCGTGTTCCTCATGGCCTCAGACCACCTTGACCGACAGGTTCGGCAGCCCGTCGATGTGGATCTCGATCAGGTCGCCGCGCACCACCGGGCCCACGTTCTCGGGCGTGCCCGCGTAGATGATGTCGCCGGGCTGCAGCTCGAAGGCCTGCGACAGCCGGCTGATCTGCTCGGCCACCGACCAGATCATGTGCTTGAGCGTGGCGCTCTGCTTCGTCTCGCCGTTGACCTTGAGCCAGATCGCGCCGTCGCTGAAGTGGCCGACCTGCGCCACCGGATGGATCGGGCCCACGGGTGCCGAATGGTCGAAGCTCTTGCCGATCTCCCAGGGCTTCTTCTGATCGCCCATGCCGCGCTGCAGGTCGCGCCGCGTCATGTCCAGGCCCAGCGAGTAGCCGTAGACCAGGCCCAGCGCATCGTCGATCGACACGTCGCGCCCGCCCTTGCCGAGCGCCACCACGAGCTCGGCCTCGTAGTGGTAGTTCTTCGTCAGCGTGGGATAGGGGTGGTCGGCCACGGTGCCGGGCAGCACCACCTGCACCGCGTCGGCCGGCTTCTGGAAGAAGAAGGGCGGTTCGCGCGTCGGGTCGGAGCCCATCTCGCGCGCATGCGCGGCGTAGTTGCGGCCGATGCAGTAGATGCGGCGCACCGGGAACACCTGGTCGCTGCCGGCGATCGGGATGGTCGCGGCGGGCACGTCGAACGGCGTCTTCGCGTTGCGCGCGGCGCCCGCGGGCAGCGCGCAGCCGGCGATGGCGCCGGTGGCCATGGCGGCGCCGGCCAGCAGGCCGCGGCGGGAGGAATTGCTCATGTCGGTCTCCTTCGGTAGTAGCCGGACGATTCTGGGAGCCCGGGTGCCCGCGCTTGCGCACGCATCTACGCAAAAGCAGGACGCAGGCAACACCCGGGGCCCGGGCGTACCATCGCGCGATGCCCGCTTCGACCTCGAGCCATCGCCTCTACGGCATGCAGGAGCGCGCCGACCACCTCGATTTCGACATCCGCTTCGAGGGCGCGCGCGACGTGCTCGCGCGCCCGCACCGCCACGAGTACTTCCAGATCCAGGTCGGCATCGAGGGCGAGTCGCAGCAATTGATCGGCGGGGCCGCGCGGCCCTTCGGCGCGGGTTGCCTGAGCTTCGTGCTGCCGTACCGGCTGCACGTGGTGCCGCATCCGCCGGGCGCGCGCTATGCCATCGTCAACTTCGACCAGTCCTTCCTCTGGCCCGAGCTGGCGGTCGAGCCGCTCGATCTCGAGGAGGTGCCGATCGCGCGCCATCCCGAACTCGCGCCCTTCCTGTTCCAGGAGTACGTGGACTTCCATTTCGAGGCCGAGGACTTCGCGCGCATCCTCGGCTGGCTCGAGGAGCTGTCGGCGCTCAACCGCGAGCGGCGCTTCGCGGCCGGCGGTGCGATCCGCGGCATCCTGCTGCAGCTGGTCGCGCTGGCCTGCCGAAGGCACGAGGCGGCGCTGCACGAGCAGGCGGCGCGCCACCGCGGCCACAGCTCGCGGCGCGATGCGCTGCAGCGCGTGCTGCACTACGTGCGCGAGCACCTGGGCGAGGAGATGTCGCTCAACGACGCGGCCGCGGCCGCGATGCTGTCGCCGAACTACCTCGCGCACCTGCTGAAGAAGCAGACCCAGCGCACCTTCACCGAACTCGTGACCGAGCGGCGGCTGGAACGCGCGCGCGAGCTGCTGCTGGGCTCGGACGGCCGCATCGCCGACATCGCGCGGCAATGCGGCTTCGCCGACGCGGTCTATTTCAGCCGGCGCTTCCGGCAGCACATGGGGCTGACGCCGCGCGAGTTCCGCGCGCAGTCGGTGGCACGGCCCGGCGGGCCGCCGTAGCTCAGGCCGCCGGCGGCTCGACCGGCAGCGCGCGCTTGTGCGCGCTCTTGCGGTGCGTCGCGAGGATGATCTCGCGCGCCGCGGCCGATACCGGCTTGCCCTCGAGGAAGTCGTCGATCTGCTCGTAGGTCACGCCGAAGGCGTCCTCGTCGGGCTTGCCCGGCACCAGCGACTCGAGGTCGGCCGTGGGCACCTTGTAGACCAGCGCATCGGGCGCGCCGAGCAGCTGCGCCACCGCGCGCACGCGGCGCTTGTTGAGGCCGGTCAGCGGCGTGATGTCGGCCGCGCCGTCGCCGAACTTGGTGAAGAAGCCCATCAGCGCCTCGGCCGCGTGGTCGGTGCCGATCACGATGCCGTTGTGGGCACCGGCCACCGCGAACTGCGCGATCATGCGCTGGCGCGCCTTGATGTTGCCGAGCACGAAGTCCTCGTGCGCCGCGTCGCGGAAGGCGAGGTCGCCGGCCTTGAGCGCCGCGAGCATCGCGTCGGCCGCGGGCCGCACGTCCACCGTCAGCAGGCGGTCGGGGCGGATCACGGCCAGCGAGGCCTGCGCCTCGGCCTCGTCCTTCTGCACGCCGTAGGGCAGCCGCATCGCGATGAAGGTGGCCTCGCGGCCCTCGGCGCGCAGCCGCTCGACCGCGCGCTGCGCGAGGCAGCCGGCGGTCAGCGAATCCACGCCGCCGCTGATGCCCAGCACATAGGTCGACAGGCCCGTGCGGCGCAGGTAGGCGGCGAGGAACTCGACGCGCCGCTCGAGCTCGGCGGCGGCGTCGAACACGGGCGCGACGGACAGCGCCGCGATGATCTCGCGCTGCGTGGCGTCGACGGGGGACAGTTCGGTGCTCATGGAAAAGGTCTCCGTGGGTTCGCGGACATCAGAAGTCGACCAGACTCAGGCCGATGCTCAACACCGTGCGCTTGCGGTTGTAGTCCACCAGCGTGTCGCCGTAGCCGTGGAACAGCTGCGTGTGGAAGCGCAGGTTGCTCTTCGTCGGATCGCCGATCGCCTTCATCCACTCGAGCCGCACCGAGCCGCGCCCGCTGTCGCGCAGGTTGTTGCGCACCGTGATGCCCAGCGTGTTGTTGCGGTCGAGGTTCCAGCGGCCGGTGATCTCGGCGCGGCCGACGTAGTCGGCGATGTCGGGGTTGTCGTCCTTCTCCGGGTTCTCCGACAGGCGTTTCCAGATCCGGCCCGTGATGCTGAAGCGGTCGTCGAGCTCGGCGCCGCCCATCAGGTAGACGCGGTTCCAGCTGCGCGACAGCGGCAGGCTCTGGCCGTTGGACTGGTGCACGATGCCCAGTCCGGTGTAGCGCCAGCGCCAGCCGCCCGGCAGCTTGAAGTCGGTCGGGTAGACATACATCAGCTCGGGTTCGTGGTCGGTGGTGCGGAAGGGCCGCGAGATCGCGCCGTTGAACAGCTGCCAGGTCGACTGCTGCGTGTAGGCGAACCACAGCGAGTCCTTCCTGATCGGGTCGTTCTGCGTCAGCAGGCCCTGCGCGAGCTTGGTGCGCACCGACAGGCCGATGCGCATCTCGTTGGCCTGGTAGGCCACCGGGTCGGCGGTGTGGCCGGCCGAGGGCGAAGTGGGCGTGTCGGGCTTGTGGGTCGCGGCCGAGACCGAGACGTTGAGCGGCCGGTAGCCGCGGAAGCCGAAGGTGCCGCAGTCGGTGGCGGTCTCGAGTTCCCAGAAGCGCGACAGCGCCGAGTACTGCCGGTCGCGGCAGCCCTCGGTGGTGGCGACCGAGACCACGCGCGTGGCCGGGATCGAGCCGTCGACCGGCGGCGCGGGCTGGGTGTTGGCGAGCACCGGCGGCGCGACCGGCACCGACACCGAGGGCAGCGTCTGCTGCTGGGCCCAGCGGTCGTAGCAGGCCAGCCGCGCGGCGTTGTCGGCGCCGAGCGCGGCGCAGCTCTGCCAGGTGAGCTGGTTGTCGGCCAGCGGGCTCTTGGGCTGGTCGACGGCCTGCGCCTGCGCGGCGCCGGCCAGCAGCAGCGCCGCGGTGGCCAGGACCGCGCGCAGGCGGCCTTGCATGGTGGTGTTCATTTCCCCGACCCTTCCTTTTTCGTCAGCACGAAGGGATGCGTGCTCTCATCGGTGGCATCGCGCCAGGTGCCGCGGAATTCGCGGCCGCAGCCGCCGGGCGCCATCGCGCCGACCCAGACGCCGCTGATGCTGCGCCCGTCGAGCGATTCGTCGATGGCCAGCGTGCCGTCGTCGCCGATGTCGCCCGCCAGTTGCGCTACCGCGGCCGGCCGGCCGGTGGCGGCGGGGCGCGCGACGGTGCCGCGCACGCCGGCGTATTCGGGATGGCGGCCCAGCTGCACGACGGCCACGGCCGGCAGGCCGTCGAAGCGCGCCTCCCAGCGGCCGTAGAGCGCCTCGGGCGGCAGGTCCTGCACGCTCTCGGGGCAGGCGCTGGCTTGGGCGAGCGCGCCGGCCGAAGCCGCAAGGGCGAGGGCCGCGAGGGCCAGTCCTCGAACGGGCCGCTTCATGGCGCGGTCGACGAGGCCGCGGCGGCGGCCGCGCCTTCCTGTGCCTTGCGCGCGAACTCCGCGCGCAGCGCCTTGAGCTTCTCGCGCGGGTCCTCGCGCGTGGTGCTCTTGTCGAGCGCCATCTCGGCGATGAAGCGGCTGGGCTGCGCGAGCACCATCTCGCGGCCCTTCTTGCGGCGCTTGGTCCAGCTCACCGCGAGGCTGCGCTGCGCGCGCGTGATGCCCACGTACATCAGCCGGCGCTCTTCCTGCAGCCGCTCGAGCGTGCTCTCGCTGACCTGCTGCTGGCGGCCGTCGTCGTCGTCGAGCTTGAAGGGCAGCAGGCCCTCGTTGCAGCCGATCAGCATCACGTGCGGCCACTCGAGGCCCTTGGAGGCGTGCAGCGTCGAGAGCGTGACCACGTTCTGGTCCTGCTCGCGCTCGCTGATGGTCGACAGCAGCGAGATCGTCTGCGCCACCTCGAGCAGGCTCTTGGGCTCGCTGGTGTTGTTGACGCCGGCCGCGTCGTCGAGCTCGCCGCCGCAGCGCTGCGCCATCCAGTCGCAGAACTCCATCACGTTGGTCCAGCGCGTGGCCGCGGCCTGCTCGCTGTCCTCGCCGTCGTAGAGGTGCTTCTCGTACTCGATCTCCTTGAGCCAGGTGTCGAGGAAGGCACGCGCGTTCTCGGCGCCCAGGGTCTGGCGCGCGCGGTATTCGAGGTCGTTGATGTAGCGGCCGAACTCGTGCAGGCTTTCAAGCGCGCGCTTGGGCATCACGCTGGGCAGCGAGGACGAGAACAGCGCCTCGAACAGGCTCAGCTTGTACTGGCTGCCGAAGGTGCCCAGCGCCGCCAGCGTGGTGTGGCCGATGCCGCGCTTGGGCGTGGTGATGGCGCGCAGGAACGCGGGATCGTCGTCGTTGTTGACCCACAGGCGGAACCAGCCGCAGAGGTCCTTGATCTCGGCGCGGTCGAAGAAGCTCTGACCGCCCGAGACCTTGTAGGGCACCTGCGCGCGCCGCAGCGCCTGCTCGAACACGCGTGCCTGGTGGTTGGCGCGGTAGAGGATCGCGAAGTCGCGGAACTCCTTGTGGGTCGAGGTCTCGCGCAGGCTCACGAGGCGCGCCACCGTGCGCTCGGCCTCGTGCATCTCGCTGTCGCAGTCGACCACGCGCACCGGCTCGCCCTCGCCGAGCTCGGAGAACAGCGTCTTCGGGAACAGCTTGGGGTTGGGGCCGATCACGTTGTTGGCCGCGCGCAGGATGGCGCTGGTCGAGCGGTAGTTCTGCTCGAGCTTGATGACCTTGAGCGTGGGGTAGTCGACCGGCAGCTTGCGCAGGTTGTCGAGCGTGGCGCCGCGCCAGCCGTAGATCGACTGGTCGTCGTCGCCCACCGCCGTGAAGTGGCCCCGCGTGCCCGACAGCGCCTTGAGCACCTCGTACTGGGTGGCGTTGGTGTCCTGGTATTCGTCCACCAGGATGTGGCCCAGCGTGGCCTGCCACTTGTTGCGCACTTCCTCGAAGTCGCGCAGCAGCTTGAGCGGCATGCCGATCAGGTCGTCGAAGTCCACGCTCTGGTAGGCGGCCAGGCGCTCCTCGTAGCGCGCCATGATGGTGGCCGTGATGCGCTCGTTGTCGTCGGCCGCGATGGCCTCGGCCTGGGCCGCGTTCAGGCCCATGTTCTTCCACTTGCTGATGGTCCACTGCCAGATGCGCGCGGTGGCGAGGTCGCTGGTGCCGCCCGCGTCCTTGAGGATCTTGGTCACGTCGTCGGCATCGAGGATGCTGAACTGCGACTTCAGGCCCAGCACCGCGCCGTCCTCGCGCATCATGCGCACGCCCAGCGCGTGGAAGGTGCAGATCACCACCTTCTTGGCATCGCGCCCGATCAGCCCCTTGGCGCGCTCGCGCATCTCGGCGGCGGCCTTGTTGGTGAAGGTGATGGCCGCGATCCGCTGGGGCTCGAGCCCGGCCTGGATCAGGCGCGCGATCTTGTGCGTGATCACCCGCGTCTTGCCCGAGCCCGCGCCCGCGAGCACGAGGCAGGGGCCGTGCATGTAGTTGACCGCTTCTTGTTGCGCGAGATTGAGACCGTGGGACATGGAAAGGGGGGAGGGGGAGCCGGCAGGGGCCGCGGGGCGCGGCGGGCGCGAAAGCGCGCAATGATACGGGCGCCGCAGGGGCCGCGGCGTCGGCCGATACCGCGATGTGGGAAGCGCGGTAAACGCACCGTAAAGGGGCATCGGCGGCCTTCGGCGAGGGCCGGGGCCGGCGGCGACAATCGCGCCGTGCTGCCCGTATTTCTCGTTACCTTTCCCTTCTTCGCGTTGATCGCCGCCGGCTACGGCGCCGCCCGTGCCCGCATCCTTCCGCTCGATGCGATCCCCGGCCTCAACACCTTCGTCCTCTACTTCGCGCTGCCCTGCATGCTGCTGCGCTTCGGCGCCGGCACGCCGATCGGCCAGCTGCTCGACGGCAGCGTCGCGCTGGTCTGGGGCCTGAGCGCGCTCCTGGTGGTGGGCTGCGTGGTGGCGTTCACGCGCAACGCGCGCATCGGCTGGAACGACGCTGCCTTCGGCGCGCTGGTGGCGGCCTTCCCGAACACCGGCTTCATGGGCGTGCCGCTGCTGGTGGCCATCCTCGGCGCGCAGGCGGCCGGGCCGATGATCATCACCATCGCCTTCGACCTCGTGGTCACCTCCTCGCTGTGCATCGCGCTGTCGCGGCTCGACGGCGCCAGCGCGAGCGGGACGCACCACGGGCCGCGGCAGGCCGCGCGCCAGGCGCTGCGCGGCATCCTGGTCAATCCGATGCCGTGGTCGATCCTGCTCGGCGTGCTGCTGTCGGCCGCGCGCTGGAAGTTGCCGGGCCCGGTGGAGCGCACGGTGGCGATGCTGGCCGATGCGGCCTCGCCGGTGGCCCTGTTCACCATCGGCGCGGTGCTCGCGCGCTCGGCGCTGGTGGCGCGCGAGCACGGCGCGAGCGCGGCCGTGGCCCAGGCCATGGGCAGCGGCGCGCGGCCCCTGCCGAAGGCGCCGCTGGCCGACGTGCTGCCGGTGGTGCTGGGGAAGCTGCTCGCGCACCCGCTGCTGGTGTGGGGACTGGGGCTCGCGGCGATCGCGCTGGGCCTGCCGCTGTCGTGGCCGGCGCTGGTGGCGATCGTGCTGGTGGCGGCGCTGCCGAGCGCGAGCAACGTGTCGATGCTGGCCGAGCGCTTCGGCGCCGACAACGGGCGCATCGCGCGCATCATCCTGTGGACGACGGTGGCGGCCTTCTTCAGCTTCCCGCTGGCGGTAGGGCTGCTGAAGTGAAGCTTGCTACGGCGTCAGCACGCCGAGCTTGAACGGATCGGCATCGGGCAGGCGCTCGCACTTCGAGAAATCGCGGCCCTGCGTGCCGTCGCAATAGAAGGCGTTGTAGATGCGGCCGAACAGCGAGGGGCTGGCGGTGAACAGCACGCCGTGCTCGGGCTGCCAGTTGTCGTGCGCGCCACGGCCGTCGGCCGAGGCCTCGATCACCTTGGGCGCATTGGCGCCCGTCGTGAAGTCGGCCGGTGTCCTGTGCGCGTCGTCGCGCCAGCGCACCGCGAGTTCGGCGGCCGTGGGCCGCGCCGCCACCGGCAGCATCAGGCCGTTGACCTGGAAGCCGTCGCTGAAGCGGTGCGTCTTGCCCGCGAGGAAGGCGTAGGCGCAGGCCGCCATGCACTGGCCGCGCACCTCGGTCTCGACGCCGCTCGCGCGGATCGCGTCGGCATAGGCGCCGGCCGCCTCGGCGGTGCCGCCAAGGGAGTCTTCCAGCACCACGGTGCGCACCGTGCCGCTGTTGAGGTGGTCGATGAAGCTCGCGAGCTCGCTGCCGTCGAGCATGCCCGAGACCAGCAGCAGCCGGCCCTGGCGTTCGATCTCGGCGGCGTGCGCGGCCACGGGTGCGAGCATGAGGAAGCAGGCCCAAGCGGAGGCCGCGACAGACAGAATCCCACTTGCGAAATGGAGAGGTTTCACGAGCGACCTTTGCCTTCCGGAGAGCGGGCTCGATGGGCGCCCGGGGCCCGGAGGAGCGCCGCGTCGCGGACTCCTCCACGGAGTCTTTTGCAGCGCCGCTCGCACGGCGTCAACTCTTTTTTCAGAATTTTTCCCGCGCCCCATGCCGGCCGTAAGACATAGCTACCCGATACCACTTCGGATGAATGCTTGAGTTCGCATCCGCGCTGCTAAAGTGGGCCGCAGACCGGAAGATGGCATGGGAGCTCGCACGATGATGGCAACACTGTTCCGAATTCTTTTATGGCTGGCGTGGCTCGCCGGCGCGGGCTGGCTCTGGCAGGCCGGCAAGCTCGGCACGGCCTCGGCGCTCGCGCTCGGCGCGCTGAGCCTGGTGGTGTTCGCCTGGCCCGGCAGCGTCGCGCGACGGCGCCATGCGGACCGCGAACTGCGCTATGTCGAGATGGGCAAGGAGCCGATGAGCCTGCACTGAGCGCGGGCCCATGGCGACGAGGTTCAGATCCCCTGCGGATCGACGTCGATCAGCCAGCGGATCACGCCCTTGCCCTCGGGCGTGCGCCGCAACGCATGCAGCTGCGGTTGCCACAGCGCGAGCATGCGCTGCAGCGCGGCGCGCGATGCGCTCTCCAGCAGCATCTGCGCGCGCTCCACGTTGGCCACGCGCTGGATCGCCAGCGGCACGGCCGGATAGCGCATCACCTGCGCCGCTCCCTCCAGTCCATCGGCCGCGGCGCTCGCCGCATTGAGAAAGGCCTGCGCCGCCTCCTGCGTGCGCGCATCGGCGCGCACCAGCGCCTGGTAGGCGAAGGGCGGCATCGCTGCGGCCTGCCGCTCCTCGAGCTGCTGCGCCGCGAAGGCCGGGTAGTCGTGCCGGCGCAGCGCCTGGAACAGCGGATGCTGCGCATGGTGCGTCTGGATCCACATCTCGGCCGTGCTGCCCTGCGTGGCCAGGTAGGCGGCATCGCGGCCCGCGCGGCCGGCCGACTGCATCAGCAGGCTGAACAGCCGCTCGGGCGCGCGGAAGTCGCTCGAGAACAGCGCGCCGTCGGGGTTGACCGCGGCCACCAGCGTGATGCGGCGGAAGTCGTGGCCCTTGGCGATCATCTGCGTGCCGACCAGCACGTCGACCTCGCCCGCGTGCACCGCCGCGAGCTGCGATTCGAGCGCGCCCTGCTTCTTGGTGCTGTCGGCGTCGATGCGCGCGATGCTCACCGCGCTGCCGTCGGGCCGCTTCACGGCCGAGAACAGCTCGGCCAGGTGCTCCTCGAGCCGCTCGGTGCCGCGGCCCACGGGCGCGATGTCGAGGTTGCCGCAGACCGGGCAGGCGCGCGGCACGCGCTCGGTGTAGCCGCAGTGGTGGCAGCGCAGCGTGCGGTCGATCTTGTGGAACACGCGGTAGGCGCTGCAGTGCGGGCACTCGCTCTTCCAGCCGCAGTCGCCGCAGGCCAGCACCGGCGCATAGCCGCGCCGGTTGAGGAAGATCATGCTCTGCTCGCCGCGCGCGATGCGCTGGCCGATGGCATCGAGCAACGTGGCCGAGAGCACGGTCTTCGCGGGCTGCAGCGTCATGTCGACCAGCCGCACCGTGGGCAGCTCGCCCGCGCCGATGCGCGAGGGCATGGCCAGCCGCACGTAGCGCCCACCAGGGTCGCCGTCGGCGGCCGGGCGGCTCTGGTGCCAGCTTTCGAGCGAGGGCGTGGCCGAGCCCAGGATCACCTTGACCTTCTCGCGGTGGCCGCGCCACACGGCGAGGTCGCGCGCCGAATAGCGCGCGCCTTCCTGCTGCTTGTAGCTCGGGTCGTGTTCCTCGTCGACCACGATCAGCGCCAGCTTCGGCATCGAGGCGAACACCGCCATGCGCGTGCCCAGCACGATGCGCGCGGCGCCCGCGTGCGCGGCCAGCCAGCTCGCGAGGCGCTGCGGGTTCGTCATGCCGCTGTGCAGCGACACCACCGCCTGCGCGCCGAAGCGCGCCTTGAAGCGGGCCTCGAGCTGCGGCGTGAGGTTGATCTCGGGCACCATCACCAGCGCCTGCGCCTCGGGCGAGCGCGCCAGCAGCGCGGCCACGCAGCGCAGGTAGACCTCGGTCTTGCCGCTGCCGGTGCTGCCGGCCAGCAGGAACGGGCCTTCCTCGGCTTCTATGCGCGCGAGCGCGGCGGCCTGCTCGGGGCTGGGCTCGACCGGGGAGGGCGTGCCGGTGTCGGCCGCGGCCTCGTCGTCGGCCCCCTTGCGCTTGAGCCGGCGCGCGAGCTGCACCGTGCTCAGGTCGCGCAGCTGCGGCGGCAGCGCGGCCAGCGCGATCTCGCCGATCGAGCGCTGGTAGTAGCGCCCGGCGAAGGCCACCAGGTCGCGCCAGGCCGGGCCCAGCGGCGCGAGCGCGTCGAGCGCGGCGCCCACCGGCTTGAGCGCCAGGTCGGGCGCGGCCAGTTCCTCGGCCGTCCGCGCCTCGGCATGCCAGACCACCCCGAGCACCTCGCGCCGGCCCAGCGGCACCCGCACCAGCGTGCCGGCCGGCAGCGGCGCGTCGCCGCCATAGCTCAGCACGTCGCCCAGCGCGCTGTGCGCGGGCGTCTGCACCGCCACGTCGATGCGCCAGGGCAACGCGGCGCCGGACGTGCCGGGGCCGCCGTTCGTCGGTTCGCCGAGCAGGTCTTCGCTGGGAATGGGGCGGCTTGGGATGGTGTCCTCGTTGGCGGGGTTTGTTAAAGCAGTGTTGAGCAAAGTCACTTAAGTCGTTGATTTTTCAGTGCTTTGCGGCCCGTCCAGAGTTTCTGTGGATAACTTTGTTGAAAACCGGGCTGGACTCGTCGCCAGGCCTTGAAAATCAAGGCTCTGGCTGGATTGCCCGCAAAAAGGGCAAAGTTCAAACTCCATATAAATCAACAACTTAGCTTCGCTATTGCTTTGGTAGCGGCGCCAGGACCGCCTAACGCAATCTTGCGCACTGCAACACGCGTTTTGTGCATAAGTCGGTCGCCGAAGCCCGTTTTGGGCCTTGACAAAGCCGCTGCGCCGCATTCTGGCCATCTTCTTTTCCACATCCGCCGCGCTGGCGGGTGGCTGCGGCCGGCGGCTGGCGGGCCGTGTCAGGCGGGCTGCCGCAGCCGGCGCGATTGCGCGTGCACCGCCTGCACCAGCGCCGACACGTGTTCGGGCGGCGTGAACTGGCTGATGCCGTGGCCCAGGTTGAAGATGTGGGTCGGCCCGGCGGTCGCGCGGTCGGTGTGCGGCGCGCCGAAGGCTTGCAGCACCTTCGCCACCTCGGCCTCGATGCGCGCGGGCGGCGCGAACAGCACGTTGGGGTCGATGTTGCCCTGCAGCGCCTTGGCCTGGCCGTCGCTGCCCTCGGCCACGCGGCGGCGCGCGGCGCCGAGGTTCACGGTCCAGTCCACGCCGAGCACCTGGCAGTCGAGCGCGCGCATGTCCTCGAGCCAGAGCCCGCCGCCCTTGGTGAAGACGATGCGCGGCACCGGCTGGCCGTCGGGGCCGTGGCGCTTGAGGCCGGCGAGCACGCGCGCGGTGTAGGCCAGGCTGAATTCCTGGAACGCGCCGTCGGCCAGCACGCCGCCCCAGCTGTCGAACACCATCACGGCCTGCGCGCCGGCGTCGATCTGGGCGTTGAGGTAGGCGGCCACGGCATCGGCATTGATCGCGAGCACGCGGTGCATCAGGTCGGGGCGGCCGTAGAGCATGCTCTTCACGAGCCGGTAGTCGCTCGAGCCCGCGCCCTCGACCATGTAGCAGGCCAGCGTCCACGGGCTGCCCGAGAAGCCGATCAGCGGCACGCGGCCGTCGAGCGCCTTGCGGATCGAGGCCACGGCGTCGAAGACGTAGCGCAGCTTGTCCATGTCGGGCACTTCGAGCGCGGCCACGGCGGCTTCGTCGCGCAGCGGGCGCGCGAAGCGCGGGCCCTCGCCGGCCTCGAACGAGAGGCCCAGGCCCATCGCGTCGGGCACGGTGAGGATGTCGGAGAACAGGATCGCCGCGTCGAGCGGATAGCGCGCCAGCGGCTGCAGCGTGACCTCGGTCGCGTGGTCGACGTTGGTGGCCAGTCCCATGAAGCTGCCGGCCCGCGCGCGGGTGGCGACGTACTCGGGCAGGTAGCGGCCGGCCTGGCGCATCAGCCAGACGGGCGTGTGGTCGGTGGCCTGGCGCCAGCAGGCTCGCAGGAAGGTGTCGTTTTGCAGGGGGGCGAAGGGCATCGGGCGATTGTCGCAGGGCCCCCGCCGCGCGCCCGTCAGACCGCCGGCACGCGCCGCGCGTCGGCCGGATTCACGTTGCGCCGGTAGAGCACCAGTGTCGCGACCAGCCCGCAGATCGCGGCCGCCGTCATCCACAGGCCCGGCGCGGCCTTGTCGCCGGTCATCTCGATCAGGCCGGTGGCCACGGCCGGCGTGAAGCCGCCGAACAGCGCGGTCGCGAGGCTGTAGGCCAGCGAGAAGCCGGCGGTGCGCACGCTGACCGGCATCACCTCGGTCAGCGCCACCACCATCGCGCCGTTGTAGCTCGCGTAGAGGAACGAGAGCCACAGCTCGACCTCGAGCATGCGCGCGAAGCTCGGCGCGCCGACCAGCCACTTGAGCGACGGATAGGCCGTGAGGATGGTCAGCACGGTGAACGCGATCAACAGGGGCTTGCGGCCCACGCGGTCCGACAGCGCGCCCATGATCGGCAGCCAGATGAAGTTGGAGATGGCCACGCACAGCGTGACGACCAGCGCGTCGGTGGTGCTCAGGTGCAGCACGGCCTTGCCGAAGGTGGGCGTGTAGACCGTGATCAGGTAGAAGGACACGGTGGTCATCGACACCAGCATCATCCCGGCGATCACCAGGCCCCAGTTGGCGACCATCGAGCGGAAGATCTCGCGCGCGTCGGGGCGGTGCTTGCGCGCCATGAACTCCTCGGTCTCCTGCAGCGAGCGGCGGATCACGAACAGCACCGGCACGATCAGGCAGCCGACGAAGAAGGGCACGCGCCAGTAGAAGTCGCCGATCTCCTGCGCGCTGAAGGTGACGTTGAGCCAGTAGCCGAGCGCGGCCGCCACCACGATGGCGACCTGCTGGCTGGCCGATTGCCAGCTCACGTAGAAGCCCTTGCGGCCCGGCGTGGCCATCTCCGACAGGTAGACCGACACGCCGCCGAGCTCCACGCCGGCCGAGAAGCCCTGCAGCAGCCGCCCGATCAGCACCAGCAGCGGCGCGGCGAAGCCGATGGTGGCGTAGGACGGCACGCAGGCGATCAGCAGCGTGCCCAGCGCCATCAGCGCGAGCGTGACGATCAGGCCCTTGCGGCGGCCCACGCGGTCGACGTAGGCGCCGAGGAAGATCGCGCCCAGCGGCCGCATCAGGAAGCCGGCGCCGAAGGTCATGAAGGTCAGCATCAGCGAGGCGAACTCGTCGCCGGCCGGGAAGAAGGCCTTCGAGATCTGCGTGGCGTAGAAGCCGAACAGGAAGAAGTCGAACATCTCCATGAAGTTGCCGCCGGTCACGCGCAGAACGGTGGCGAACTTGGAGCTGGAGGCAGTCGCGCCTTTGGACGCTGTGGTCATGTGTGGGGTCCCCTGGATGCGCGTGCGAGATGCATGCACCTCAAGGGTAGGAAGGGCTCCCCGACCGCAAGCTGACGCGCGCGGTCAGGTACCTGTCAAAGCCGGCGCCAAAGAAAAAGAGGCGCCGCGGCGCCTCTTGCTGAGCGACGGGCCCGGGGTCGGGCTCAGGTCTTGTACTTGATCGAGCAGCCGTAGGGCCGCGTGCTCGCCGCCGTGATCGGCTTGCTGCCGAAGGCCTCGCCGAGCGCCTGGTTCACGTAGTTGACGGCGGTCTTGATGTCGTCCACGCGCGCCGAGGCGATGGAGTCGATGCCGCCCGCATACACCAGCGTGCCCTTGGGATCGATGATGAAGATGTGCGGCGTGGTGCGCGCGCCGTAGGCCTGGCCGATCATGCCGTCCTCGTCCATCAGCACCGCCGTGGGCGCGGCCGACTGCGACTTCATCCAGTCGGCCAGCGCGGCCGGCTTCAGGTAGTCGCTGGCGGCGCGCTCGGTGGAGTTGATGGCCAGCCAGACCACGCCCTTGTCGGTGGCGGCCTTCTGGGTGGCGGGCATGTTGCCGCTGCCGTAGTGCTTGCGCACGAAGGGGCAGCCGGGGTTGGTCCATTCGAGCACCACGAACTTGCCCGCGAAGTCGGACAGCTTGTGCTTGGCACCGCTGGTGTCGACGGCGACGAAGTCGGGCGCCTGCTGGCCCACGGCGGGCGCGGCGAAGGCGTTGTTGCTCACGAGGAAGGTGGCGCCCAGCGCGACGGCGGCGGCCATGACGGCGCGGCGCGAGGCACGGCTGAGGGCGGCGCGGGCTCGGCGCGCGGCGCGCACCGAGCGCGAGTCGGGGCGCAGCTCGGTAGACGGGGGGAGGGACATGGGCTGATCGAACTCCATGGAGATATTTCCGAATGACGGCGACAGCTTAGAGCGGTTTTTTCATGTGCCTGTGACAACCCATGTCACAGCCGTGGTCAAAGCGCGGCGAGGGCCGCGCGGACCTCGTCCTTGCCCAGGATCTCGGTCAGCACCACGGGCGGCTTGCCCGGGGCCTGCAGCACGTAGACCGGCACGCCGCTGCGGCCGAGCGCGGTCAGCGCGGCGGTGATCGCGGGGTCGCGGCGGGTCCAGTCGGCGCGCAGCATCGCGACCTTCTTGGCGTCGAAGGCGGCCAGCAGCTCGGTGTCGGACAGCGTGGTCTTCTTGTTGTATTGGCAGGTCACGCACCAGGCGGCGGTGAAATCGATGAACACCGGGCGGCCGTCGCCGGCCAGCTCGGCCACGCGCTCGGCCGACCAGGGCTGCCAGCGCGCTTCCTTCGAGCCCGCGGCGCTCGCGAGCTTCGCGGGCTCGACGGTGGTCAGCACGTTGCGGCCGATGGCGCTGGTGAGCACCGCGGTGAAGCCGATCAGCACGGTGGCGATCACCAGCCGCGAGCGGCCGCGCAGCGTGAGCGCCCAGACGATCGCCGACAGGCACACCAGCAGCGCCAGCAGGGTGCCGGCGCCGTCGATGCCGGTCTGCTGGCCCAGCACCCAGACCAGCCAGGCGACGGTGGCGAACATCGGGAAGGCCAGCAGCTTGCGCAGCGTGCTCATCCAGGGGCCGGGCTTGGGCAGCAGCCAGGCGATGGCCGGCACGAAGCCCGCCACCAGGTAGGGCAGCGCGAGGCCGAAGCCCAGCGCGGCGAACAGCAGCAGCGCCTGGCCGGCCGGCAGGCCGATCGCGAAGCCCAGCGAGGCGCCCATGAACGGCGCGGTGCAGGGCGAGGCGATGACCACCGCGAGCACGCCCGAGAGGAAGTCGTTGGCGATCGGGTGCTTGGCCTGCGCGCTGCACACCGACGAGGGCACGGTGCGCATGAACTCGAACACGCCCACCAGGTTCAGGCCGATCAGCGTGAACAGCGCGGCCAGCACCGCCACCACCGCGGGCGACTGGAGCTGGAAGCCCCAGCCCAGGCCGGCGCCGGCCGCGCGCAGCGCGAGCATGGCGCCGCCGAGCGCGAGGAAGGACAGCATCACGCCGGCCGTGTAGGCCAGCCCGGCCTGCCGGTGCGCGCTGCGGTTGCCGGCCTGGCGAGCGAAGCCCAGCACCTTGATCGCGAGGATCGGAAACACGCAGGGCATGAGGTTGAGAAGCAGGCCGCCGAGGAAGGCGCCGAGCAGCGCGGCCAGCAGCGTGCCCATGGGCTGGGGCGCGATCTCGTTCGAGGCCGCGGCGGTCTTGACGGCATCGGCCGCGTTGGCCGCCAGCGCCGCCTGCAGCGCGGGCGAGACCTGGGCCGCGGGCGCGGCGGCCGCCGCGGGCCAGCTGCCGCTCACGGGCGGTTCGGCGCGCCAGGCGATCGGCTGGCCGGGCTGGCGGTCGGCCTCGGCCAGCGCCACCACCACCGGCATCGCCGTGGGGCTCGCGCTGCGCTGGTCGGCCAGCGGCAGCGTGGCGGTCCAGGTGCCGCCCTGCCAGGATTGGGTCCAGTCCTTGCCGGAGACGGCCGCGGTGCGGATCACCTCGGGGGTCTCGGGGAAGAAGGCCAGCGTCTTTCCCTGGGCGGCCGCCGGCAGGCCCTCGAGGCGCACCTGCAGGTTGTTGCCCTGCACCTCGATCGCGCCCGGCGCGGCGAGCTGTGCCGGCTGGGCGGCCTGGGCGGCGTCGAACTCGGCCTTGTGCAGCGCGGTCGAGCCTTGCACAGGCAGCGCCAGCGAGAACTCGCCTTCCTCGGGAATGCATTCCTTGCGGCAGACCAGCCACGAGGCCTTGAGCCGCACCTGGAGTTCGGCCGGCCCGCCCGCGCCCGTGAGGGCCAGCGGCGGCTTGAAGGTGCTCGCCACCTCGAGCGGCACCGGCAGCAGCACCGTGTTCTCGTAGCCGTAGTTGGCGAGGTTGCCGACCGGGATCTTCTTCGGCACCGGCCAGGCGATGTCGCCGGCGGCCACGCCGGGCGGCAGCGTCCAGCTCAGCTCGGTGGGCAGGCCGGAGTCGCCGGCGTTCTTCCAGTAGGTGTGCCACTCGGGCTGGTGCGCGATCTGCAGGCCGACCCAGACCGGCGCGCCGGGCGTCACGCCATCGGGCGCGTGCGCCACCAGTTCGGCGCGCACATGCGGCGTGGTCACGACCGCGCTCGTCTTCGCTGGAGTCAATTGGGCCAGAGCCGGCATCCAGGCTGCGGATGCTGCTATCAGGAGCGTAGCGAATCGAAGGCGCGGGAAGGTCATGCCGTCAGTCGGAGCGTTCAGGGGAGGCGAAGTTCCGGGCCGGCCTCAGGCCGCGGCCCAGCCCAGCACCACGCGCCGGCTGTTGGCGCTCTTCTTCTCGATCTTGGTGACCACCACGGCGCCGATCTCGGCGGTGTTGGCCACGTGCGTGCCGCCGCAGGGCTGGAAGTCGATCTGGGCCTCGCCCTCGCCGCCGATGCGGATGGTGCGCACCGTGCCCGTGCCGCGCGGCGGCTGCACGCTCATGCTCTTGACCAGCGCCGGGTTGGCGTCGAGCTCGGCGTCGGTGATGGCGCCCACGGTCAGCGGATGGGCCGCGCCCACCAGCGCCGCGAGGCCGTGGGTCAGCGCTTCCTTGTCGAGCGGGTCGGTCATGTGGAAGTCGAGCCGCGCGTAGTCGGGCGTGATCGAGCAGCCGTTGACCGGCTGCGGCACCAGGTAGCAGAGCAGGTGGGTGGCGGTGTGGAAGCGCATCAGCCGGTGGCGGCGCTCCCAGTCGATGGTCGCGGTGACGCTGTCGCCGGGCTTCAGCGCGGCCAGCAGGGCCTCCTGGCCCGGCGCGGGCACGTGCACGATCTCGTCGGTGGCGCGGCCCTCGGCGTCCTTGCCCTTGCGCGTGTCGGCGATCGCGATCCCGCCGCCGCCGGCCAGCGCCAGCACGCCGCTGTCTCCGGCCTGTCCGCCGCCCAGCGGGTAGAACACGGTGCGGTCCAGCACGATGCCGGCCTCGTCGATGCGCTCGACGCGCGCTTCGCAGGAGCGCAGATAGGCGTCGGCGCGGAACAGGTCGTGGGTCATCCCGGCGATGGTAGCGGCGATGCGCGAACGGGGTGCGCCCACGCCGGAAAGCGCCCACGACCGACAGCCCCCGGGCTGCCGCCCGCTCGAAGATCGCCCGACGCGCGGCGTCCGGCCGCGCCGCAACGCATGAAGGATGGCGCATGAAGACACGGCAGCAAGCACCCACCCCCAAGACGGCCGCGGCCCTGCTGGCGGCGGTCCTGGTCCCTCTGGTGCTGGCGGGCTGCGGCGAGGCGGCCAAGCTCACGCCCGAACTGACCACCGGCCCGCGGCCGCAGCTGGTCGAGCCCAACAAGACCCTGATCCCCACCGTCAACGTCGCGCCCGTGGTCGGCTGGAACGACACCGCCGCGCCGACGCCGGCCGACGGCCTCAAGGTGGCGGCGCTGGCGCGCGGGCTCGACCATCCGCGCTGGGTCTACACCCTGCCCAACGGCGACGTGCTGGTGGCCGAGAGCAACAAGCCGCCCAAGCCCGAGGGCACGACCGACGGCGGCAGCGGCCTGATGGCCAAGGCGCGCAACTTCGTGATGAACAAGCTGATGGCGCGCGCCGGCGCCGGCGTGCCCAGCGCCAACCGCATCACCCTGCTGCGCGATGCCGACGGCGACGGCGCGGCCGAGGTCAAGCAGGTGTTCCTCTCCAACCTCACCTCGCCCTACGGCATGGCGCTGGTGGGCAACGAGCTCTTCATCGCCAACGCCGACGCGCTCGTGAAGGTGCCCTACACCGAGGGCCAGACCTCGATCGATGCCAAGCCCACCGTGGTGACCGCGCTGCCCGCGGGCATCAACCACCACTGGACCAAGAACGTGATCGCCAACGCCGACGGCAGCAAGCTCTACGTGACCGTGGGCTCGAACAGCAACATCGGCGAGAACGGCCTGGCCGCCGAGGAGGGCCGCGCCGCCATCTGGGAGGTCGACACGAAGAGCGGCGAGAAGCGCCTGTTCGCGAGCGGCCTGCGCAACCCCAACGGCCTGGGCTGGGACCCCGACACGCAGGCGCTGTGGACCGTGGTCAACGAGCGCGACGAGATCGGCAGCGACCTCGTGCCCGACTATCTGACCTCGGTGAAGGACGGCGCCTTCTACGGCTGGCCCTGGAGCTACTACGGCGGCGTGGTCGACGTGCGCGTGCAGCCGCAGAACCCCGAGATGGTGGCCAAGTCGATCGCGCCCGACTATGCGCTGGGCTCGCACGTCGCGCCGCTGGGCCTGGCGTTCTCGCGCCCGGGCGGCATGCCCGAGCAGTTCGCCAGCGGTGTCTTCATCGGCGAGCACGGCTCGTGGAACCGCAAGCCCAAGTCGGGCTACAAGGTGGTGTTCGTGCCCTTCATCGGCGGCAAGCCCAGCGGCCCGCCGGTCGACGTGCTCACGGGCTTCCTCGATGCCCAGGAGAAGGCCCAGGGCCGGCCGGTGGGCGTGGCGCTCGACAAGAGCGGCGCGCTGCTGGTGGCCGACGACGTGGGCAACGTCGTGTGGAGGGTATCGCGCGCGAAGCAGAACTAAGGACGCTCAGCCGCCGCGCACCGACGAGGGCCGCGCCACCAGTTGCGCGGCCGGGCCCTCGACCCGATGCCGCGAGACGTCGCCGCGCAGGTGGTCGAACAGCAGCGCGATCGCCTGCTGCGCCACCTCCTCCAGGTGCAGGTCGACCGCGGTGAGCGGCGGCACGCTGGTGCGCGCGCGCAGGCCGTCGTAGCGGGTCGCGACCATCACGTCGTCGGGCACGCGGCGCCCGCTCTGCACGATCGCGGCCAGCGCGCCGGTGGCGAAGGCATCGACCGGCACGCAGAAGGCGTCGATGCCGGGATGGGCCGCGAGCAGCGCCCGCGCCGCCTCGTGGCCGCCGGCCTCGCCGCGCACCTCCTCGACCAGCGACAGCAGCGGCGGCTGGCCGCGCGCGACCATCGCTTCTTCATAGGCCGTGCGCGCCTCGAGGTAGGAGTTGCGCTGCGCCGCGCCCAGGATCATCGCGACCTGGCGCGCGCCCTGGCCGTGCAGGTGCTCGAGCAGCAGCCGCGTGGTGCGGCCCGAATGGATGTCGACGTAGGGCGGCATCACCGGTCCCTCGGCCGGCTTGCCGATGGCCACCACCGGCAGGCCGCGGCGCAGCAGGTTCGCGAGGTTGGGGTCGCCGGCCGAGGGCTCGATGACCAGCGCGCCGTCGACGTCGAGCAGCTCCATCGGCACCAGGCCGTTCTCCATCGCGGGCGCCAGCACCAGCGCGAGCCCGCGGTCGAGCGCCGCCGCCGCGGCCACCGCCGCCACCTCCATCAGGAAGCCCAGCCGCGAGGGCCCGCCCGCCACCGCCAGCGGCATCGAGGACAGCAGGGCGATCATGTGCGCCTGCCCGGTGCGCAGCCGCTGCGCATTGCGGTTCGGCCGGTAGCCGAGCCTGGCGGCCGCGCGCTCGACGCGCGCGCGGGTCTCGGCATCGACCTGCCCGCGCGCGTTGAGGGCGTGCGACACGGTGGTCGGCGACACGCCGGCCTCGCGCGCCACGTCCTTGATGTTCGCCCGTGGCGCTCGCTCGGTGTTCATCCCGTATTGACCTTCCACGAAAGCGGTGCTTCAATTCCCAAATCGTTTTGGGCGCCTGCCCGGAATGTACTTCACCCGCTGCGGCGGATTTTTTTGCCAGTGCGCCCAAATCGATTTGGGCGCGGACCGATCCAAGGAAAAACGATCATGTCCCGTGCGAACGAGCCAGCGCCCGTCGATGCCGTGCTGCCCTTTTCCCAATTGCTGCTGTTCGGCCTGCAGCATGTGCTGGTGATGGCCGCGGTGCCGATCACCTCGGTGTTCCTGGTGGCCAAGGCGCTGGGCCTGTCGGCCGCGCTAACGGTCAACCTGATCAGCGCCACCTTCCTGCTGTGCGGGCTGGGCACCCTGCTGCAGTCCTTCGGGCCCTGGAAGTTCGGCGCGCGGCTGCCCTTCGTGATGGTGCCGGGCGGCGCGCCGATCGTGATGTTCGTGACCATCGCCCAGCAGCGCGACCTGCAGACCGCCTCGGGCGCGGTGATCCTCACGGCGCTGTTCTATTTCCTGATCCTGCCGGTGTTCGCGCGCTGCCTGCGCTTCTTCCCGAAGATCGTCATCGGCACGCTGCTGCTGCTGGTGTCGATCAACCTGGTCAAGGTCTACGGCGGCATCATCGCCGGCAAGGCCGGCACGCCCACCTTCGGCGACCCGGTGAACATCGGCCTGGCGCTCGCCACCATCGGCTTCACGGTGCTGTTCGCGCGCCTGTTCAAGGGCATGCTGGGCCAGCTCGCGGTGCTGCTGGGCCTCTTGGCCGGCACGCTCTTGGCGGCCGCCTTCGGGCTGATGGACTTCTCGCCCGTGGCCGCCGGCCCGGTGTGGAGCAGCCCGACCCTGTTGCCCTTCGGCCTGCCGCATTTCGACCTCGTGGCCGCGGTGCCGTTGTTGATCTTCAGCGTGATCTCGATGGTCGAGGCCACCGGCCAGACGGTGGCCGTGGCCGAGGTGGTGGGCCGGCCCATCGACCCGCGCGACGCGGTGCCGCGCACCGTGCGCGGCGACGCCCTGGTGTCGCTGCTCGGCGGCCTGTTCGGCACCTCGATGATCATCACCAGCGGCGAGAACATCGGCATCGTGCGCGCCACCAACGTGCGCTCGCGCTACGTGACAGCGATGGCCGGCGCGATCCTGGTGCTGATCGCGCTGTCGGCGCCGCTGGGCCGGCTCGCGAGCGCGATCCCGGCCGCCGTGGTGGGCGGCACCGCGATGGTGGTGTTCGCGATCATCGGCACCATGGGCATCGACATGCTGCGCCGCACCGACCTGCACGAGCGCGGCAACATGTTCGTGCTGGCGGGCGCGCTGACCATGGGCCTGCTGCCGATCCTGGTGCCGGGGCTCTACAGCCGCTTTCCCGACACCCTGCAGCTGGTGCTGGGCAACGGCCTCGCGATGGGCTCGATCACCGCGGTGGTGCTCAACCTGCTGTTCAACCGGCCACCGGCCGAACGCGCGGCGCCCCTGCCGTCGGCGGTGCCGCCGCAGTGAGCTTTTCCTTTCCTTCTTCTTCTCTCCCGGATCCAGACATGTCCCCTGACCACGAGGCCGCGCCCTTCGCGGCCCCCGAGCTGCTGCTCGTGCCCGACCACCTGATGCTGCGCGACGGCCCGGCCACCGGCCACGCCGTGCACATCGCCGACGGCCGCTTCGCCGACATCGGCCCCGCCGAGCTGCTGGCCGCGCGCCATCCTCGACTGGTGCCGCAACGCCTGCCCGGCCGGCTGCTGATGCCCGGCATGATCGACGCGCACCATCACCTCACGCAGTCCTTCGGCAAGTCGCTGGCCTACGGCGAGCCGTCCGAGATCTTCCGGCGCGTGTGGGTGCCGCTCGAATCCAGCCTCGACGACGAGTTCGTCTACCTCGCGACCAAGCTCGCGGCGCTCGAGTCGCTGCGCGGCGGCTTCACCACCGTGTGCGACGCCGGCACCCGCGCGCCGGGCGACATCGGCGCGATGGCGCTCGCGCTGCACGAGACCGGCCTGCGCTGCGTGCTCGGGCTGATCTGCAACGACGGCGGCAACGAGAGCAGCGCCGCCGAGCGCGGCGCGCTGAAGGCGCAGGCCGAGCGCTTCCTCGCGCGCTGGCAGGGCGATGCGCTGGTGCATCCCTCGCTCGCGATCTCGGTGCCCGAAGCGGCCTCCGACGAGATGCTGACGAGCGTTTCCGCGCTGTGCGCCGAGGCCGGCACCGTGTTCCAGACCCACGTCAACGAGCACCTGGCCTCGGTCGAGCGCTCGGTGGTCGCGCGCGGCCGGCGCCCGCTGGAACTGCTCGCGCACCTGGGCGCGCTCGGCCCGCAGGTGCTGATCGCGCACGGCACGCTGGTGACGCCGCCGGAGCTCGTGCTGCTGCGCGACACCGACACCGCCGTCAGCTACAACCCGGTCGCGAGCCAGTGGAAGGGCAACGCGGTGGCGCCGGCCCATCTCATGGCCGCGCTCGGCATCCGCTTCGGCCTGGGCACCGATGCCACGCGCAGCGACGGCTTTCGCCTGATGGATGCGGCCGAGGCGGCGCAGAAGATCGCCTTCGGCCTGGCCGTGGGCGATGCCTCCAGTGGCGGCGGCTGGACCTGGTTCGACCATGCGACGCACGAGGGCGCGCGCGCCGCGGGCCTGGGCGCGCGCACCGGCGAGATCGCCGTGGGCAAGGCCGCCGACTTCCTGCTCGTGGACGTCGACACGCCCGAGATGTGCACCTCGGTCGACCTGACCTGGGACCTGGTGCGCCTGGGCAACCGCGACCAGATCGAGGCGGTGTTCGTCGACGGCCGGCTGCGGCTGTGGAAGGGCTGGCCCACCGACTGGGACGCGCGCGCGCTGCAACGGCAGCTCGCGCGCACCGCCCAGGCCGCGATCGCGCGCGCGCCGATCGTGCGGCTGCATCCCACGGCCGCCGAGCACCGGCGGCAGGTCGCCCGATGAGCGCGCAGCACCTCGTGCTGATGTCGCTGGCCGTGCTGGTCGCCGCCTTCGTGCAGGGCGCGACCGGCGTCGGCTTCGCGCTCATCGCCGCGCCGGTGATCGGCCTCGTGCGCCCCGAGCTGCTGCCGGTGTGCGTGCTGGTGCTGATGCTGCCGCTGAACCTCTACGTGGCCTGGCGCGAGCGCGGCGCCATCGACGGCACCGGCGCGCGCTGGATCACCGGCGGGCGCGTCGCGGGCACCGCGGGCGGCCTGTGGGTGCTGGCGGCGCTGAGCGCGGGCCAGCTCTCGCTGTTCGTCGGCGCCTCGACCGTCGCGGCCGCGCTGGTCACCCTGCTGATGCCGGCCTTCTCGCCGGGACGCGGCGCCTTCGTCGGCGCCGGGCTGGTCACGGGCATCACCGAGACCGCCACCGGCATCGGCGGCCCGCCGCTGGCGCTGGTCTACCAGCACCAGCCGGCGCCCACCATGCGCTCGACCATCGCGCTGTGCTTCCTGCTCGGCGAGCTGGTCTCGCTGGCCGTGCTGCTGGCCACCGGCCGCGTCGGCCTGCCGCAGCTGCAGGCCGCGGCGCTGCTGCTGCCGGCGCTGGTCGTGGGCGCGGTGCTCAGCCGCCTCGTGCATCGCCGCGTGAACGGGCGGCTGCTGCGCATCTTCGTGCAGGTGTTCGCGATCGTCTCGGGGCTGGTGCTGCTGGTGAAGGCCTTCTGATTTCAGGCGCCTTGTTGCGCCTGCCAGGCCGCGCGGTCGAGCCGGTAGAGGCAATGGCGGCGCAGCGGATGGCCCTCGGCCAGCAGCGGGTGGTCGAATTCGCCGGCCGGGTCCTCGCGCATGCCCAGGCGCTGCATCACCGCGCTCGAGCGCCGGTTGGGCAGCGCGGTGAAGGACACGATCTCGTCCAGCCCGAGCCGCTCGAAGCCCACGGCCAACGAGGCGCGCGCCGCCTCGCTCGCGAGGCCCTGGCCCCACCATTGGCGCGCGAGCCGCCAGCCGATCTCCACGCAGGGCGAGAAGGGCAGGGCATAGGCCGGCGCATTGAGGCCGGTGAAGCCGATCAGCTCGCCGGACTCCTTGTGCTCGGCGGCCCAGAAACCCCAGCCGTTCTGCGCGATGCGTTCGACGAAGCGCGCGACCAGCGCGTCGCTCTCCGCGCGCGACAGCGTGGCGGGAAAGAACTCCATCACCTTTGGATCGGCGACCAGCGCGGCGAAGGGCGCGAGGTCGCTCTCGCGCCACTGGCGCAGTCGAAGGCGGGGCGTTTCGGGTTCGATGAGCGTGCGGTCCATCGGGCGATTCTGGCGCAGACAGACGGCAGCGCCGATCGCCCATTTATGTCATGAGGTGATATATTTGCGCGCTTTCGCGCCACCGGCTTCCGGCCCCTCCATGTCCACTTCCACCCATCGCCGCGGCGACTTCGCGCTCGATGCGCGCCTGCTGCGCATCGCCACCCTGGCGGCCGTCATCGGCGCCGCGAGCACCGGGGCCGCGCGCGTGCTGCTCGACCTGATCCGATTCTTCACCAACCTGTTCTTCTTCCAGGACTTCTCGCTGGCCGACCGCTCGCCGGCCGGCCACACGATGGGTGCCTGGGTGATCGCGGTGCCGGTGCTCGGCGGGCTGGTGATCGGGCTGATCGCGCGCTACGGCTCCGAGAAGATCCGCGGCCACGGCATTCCCGAGGCCATCGAGGCGATCCTGTTCGGCCGCAGCAAGATGTCGCCGAAGGTGGCGGTGCTCAAGCCGCTGTCCTCGGGCATCGCGATCGGAAGCGGCGGGCCCTTCGGCGCCGAGGGGCCGATCATCATGACCGGCGGCGCCATCGGCTCCCTGATCGCGCAGCACTTCCACCTGTCGGCGGCCGAGCGCAAGGCGCTGCTGGTGGCCGGCGCCACCGCGGGCATGACGGCGGTGTTCGGCACGCCGGTGGCCGCGGTGCTGCTGGCGGTCGAGTTGCTGCTGTTCGAGCTGCGCCCGCGCAGCCTGCTGCCGGTGGCGATCGCCTGCGCGGTCGCGGGCTTCACGCGGCCGCTGCTGATGGAGGCCGGGCCGCTGTTCCCGCTGCAGACCGCGGTGCCTGGCCCGCTCGCGCTGCTGTCGTGCGTGGTGGCCGGACTGCTGTGCGGCGCGCTCTCGGCCAGCCTCTCGCTGTCGCTCTACAAGGTCGAGGACCTGTTCGGCAAGCTGCCGCTGCACTGGATGTGGTGGCCGGCGCTCGGCGGCCTCGCGGTGGGCATCGGCGGTTATTTCGAGCCGCGCGCGTTCGGCGTGGGCTACGACGTGATCGGCGACCTGCTGCACAACCAACTGGCCTGGCAGGCGGTGCTGGCGCTGATCGCGGTCAAGGCGATCATCTGGGTGATCGCGCTCGGCTCGGGCACCTCGGGCGGCGTGCTGGCGCCGCTCCTGATGATGGGCGCGGCGCTCGGCGCGGTGCTCTCGCACGTGCTGCCGGGTGGAGACCCGATGCTGTGGCCGCTGGTCTGCATGGCCGCCACGCTCGGCGGCACCATGCGCGCGCCGCTGATGGCCACCGTGTTCGCCTTCGGGCTCACGCACGACAGCAATGCGCTGCTGCCGCTGCTCGCCACCTCGGCCACCGCCTACGGCTTCACCGTGCTCACCATGCGGCGTTCGATCCTCACCGAGAAGATCGCACGCCGCGGCCATCACATCTACCGCGAGTACGGCATCGATCCGCTCGAGCGCCAGTTCGTGGAAGAGGTGATGACGCGCGAGGTGCGCACCATCGACGCCGCCCTGCCGGTGGCCGAGGCGCTGGCCATGTACTTCGGCGAAGACCAGGCGCACCGCGCGTTCCCGGTGCTGCGCGGGCGCGAGCTGATCGGCGTGGCCGACCGCGCCGTGCTCGCCGCCTGGAGCAACGGCACCGTCGGCGATGCCGTGGCCGGCACGCCGCCGGTGGTCGCGCTGCCCGGTGAGAACTGCCGCGCGGTCGCCACGCGGCTCGCGCGCCACGGGCTCGAGCGGCTGCCGGTGGTGCGCGATGCCGATTCGCGCCTGCTGGTCGGCATCGTGGCGCGCAGCGACCTCATCAAGCCCTCGCTCGCGCACTTCCACGAGGAAGAACAGCGCGAGCGGGTGCGCAGCCTGCGCTGGAGGCGCTGAGCTTCGTTCAGAACCCGGCGAGCACCACCTTGCCCTGCGCCTTGCCGCTTTCGATCAGCGCATGGGCGCGGCGCAGGTTGGCGGCGTTGATGGTGCCGAAGCTCGCGTTCGCGGTGGTGCGCACGCGGCCGGCGTCGACCAGCGCGGCCACCTCGGCCAGCAGCGCGCCCTGTTCGGCGATGTCGGTCGTCTCGAAGCGCGAGCGCGCGAACATCATTTCCCAGTGCAGCGACAGGCTCTTGGTCTTCAGCGGCATCGCGTCGAGCACCTTCATGTCGTCGATCACCGCGAGCTGGCCCTGGGGCTTGAGGCTCTCGATGATCTGCGCGTAGTGCTGCTCGGTCTGCGTGAGGCTCGCGACCATGTCGACCTCGGCGATGCCGGCGGCCTTGAGCTCGGCCGCGAGCGGTTTCGAATGGTCGATGACGAGGTGCGCGCCCAGTTCCAGGCACCAGGCGCGGGTCTCGGCGCGCGAGGCGGTGGCGACCACGCGCAGCTGCGTGAGCTGGCGCGCGAGCTGGATCAGGATCGAGCCCACGCCGCCGGCGCCGCCGGTGATCAGCAGGGTCTGTCCCGCGCCGCCGCCCTTGGGCACGCGCAGGCGGTCGAACAGCAGCTCGTAGGCGGTGATGGTGGTCAGCGGCAGCGCGGCGGCCTGGGCATCGTCGAGCGTGCCCGGCGCGATCGCGGCGATGCGCTCGTCGACCGCGTGCAGTTCCGAATTGGCGCCGGGGCGCACGATCGATCCCGCGTAGTAGACGCGGTCGCCGACCTTGAAGCCTTTCACGCCCGCGCCGATGGCCTCGACCGTGCCGACCGCGTCCCAGCCCAGCACCTTGGCCTGGCCGGCCTCGGGCGCGGCGTTCCTGCGCACCTTGGTGTCGACCGGATTGACCGACACCGCCTTCACGCGCACCAGCAGGTCGCGCGCGCCGGGCTGGGGCGCGGGCAGCTCGATGTCCTGCAGCGCCTCGGGGTTGTCGATGGGAAGGGGCTGGTAGTAGCCGACGGCTTTCATGGCGGTTCCTTTGTGGCGAATCTGGAGATGGATCGAATGTAGGGCGACAATCCTGATTTGATAAGTCTGGCTAGACGAGCAACACTTTCAAATGAAGATTGAAAATACCTCGGACCTGCGGGTGCTGGTGCAGACCGCGCGCGCCGGCACGCTGACGGCCGCGGCCCACGCGCTGGGCATCACGCCCGCGGCCGCCAGCGCGACGCTCAAGCGGCTCGAGACGCAGCTCGGCGCGCGCCTGTTCGAGCGCTCCACGCGCGCCATGCGCCTCACGCCGCAGGGCCAGACCCTGCTCGACTACGCGGTGCGCGCCTTCGAGCTGCTGGCCGAGGGCGAATCGCTGGTCACGGCCGACCGCGGCGAGCTGGTCGGCACCTTGCGCGTGGCCGCGCCCTCGGACCTCACGCGCAGCACCCTCTTGCCCTGGTTCGACGAGTTCCTCGCGCTGCACACGGGGGTGCAGCTGTCGCTGTCGGTGGGCGACCGGCCGCTGGACGTGATGCGCGACGAGGTCGACGTGGCGCTGCGTTACGGCGCGCTGGCCGATTCGCGGCTGGTGGCGCGGCCGTTCGCGATGACCAACCCCTTGTTGACCGCCTCGCCCGACTACCTGCGGCGGCATCCGGCGCCGAAGGTGCCGCAGGACCTGGTGCATCACAACTGCCTGATCTTTAACCGCGGAGGGCGGCTGCATCGGGTCTGGCGATTTGCGCAGAACGGGCAGTGGACGGAGGTGCGGGTCGATGGGAACCGCAGCGTGGACGATGCTTCGCTGGCGCGCGAATGGGCGGTGGCGGGGTATGGGGTGACGTTGAAGTCGGCGCTCGATGTGCGTGGCGATATCGAGGCGGGGCGGCTGGTGCATCTGATGACGGATTGGGAGACGGAGCCTTATCCGTTGCATGCGTTGTTGCCCAGTGGGCGGTTTGTTGCGGCTCGGGTTCGGGCTTTGGTTGATTTCCTGGCTTTGAAGTTCGAGGGGTTGGGGGTTGGGGGTTGATGTGTTTGCCTTGCTTAGGCTGTTGGCCGGGTCTCGCCCCGGCGGGCGAGTCACTTTCTTTTGCTTCGCCA
>NZ_JBMDKG010000025.1:0-117736 GCF_057809595.1 Variovorax sp. FG153 | reverse complement strand
GGCGCCGGTGGTCTCCACCGTCTGCTGGCTGCGCACGGCGCCGGCCTCGGCCGCCTGGTTCGGGCGGTGCTCCTCCATGGTCGCCTCGCTCTGCGAGAAGTCCACGTCGGCCGTGACCTGCGCCTTCACGTTCTGGCGCCCCACCACCGGCTCGAGGATGTCGAGGATGCGGCGCATGTACTGCTGCTCGATCTGCTGCACGTACTGCAGCTGCTGGCCCTCGCCGGCGCCCGCGCCGCCCGCGGCGCTGTCGCCGGTCTGCGACAGCAGCTTGCCGCTGTCGTCGACCACGCTCACGGCCGAGGGCAGGAGCTCGGGCACGCTGGAGGCCACCAGGTGCACGATGCCCGCGATCTGGCTGCGCTCGAGCGTGCGGCCCGGATGCAGCGTCAGCAGCACCGAGGCCGAGGGCTTCTGCTGCTCGCGGAAGAAGCCGTTCTGGTTCGGCAGCGCCAGGTGCACGCGCGCGCTCTGCACCGAGGCCAGGCCCTGGATCGAGCGCGTGAGCTCGCCCTCGAGGCCGCGTTGGAAGCTCAGCTTCTCCTGGAACTGGGTCATGCCGAAACGGTTGTTCTCCATCAGCTCGAAGCCCGCCACCGAGCCCTTGGGCAGGCCCAGCGAGGCCAGGCGCAGGCGCACGTCGTGCACCTTGTCGGCCGGCACCATCACGGCGCCACCGCCCTCGGTGTACTTGTAGGGCACGTTCATCTGGGCGAGCTGGGCGACGATCGCGCCGCCGTCCTTGTCGCCGAGGTTGGCGTAGAGCACGCGCCAGTCGGCCTGGCGGCCCATCACGATGGCGGCCACGGCCAGCGCCACCAGCAGCGCGGCGCCGATCGCCAGCCGCAGGCGCTGGCGCCGGTCGAGCGACGCGAGGCGGCCCTGCCAGGCCGGGGCGGCAAGGGACGCGGACTGGGCGGCAGGAAGTTCGGCGACGGCGGTGGACATGGGCTCGGCGGTGCGGGTCGGTTCGCACGGCGCGGAAGGCGCTTCGTGCTCGCTGCGATTATTCGGGCCGCCCCCGTCCCACATAAGCCCGATAAAGGGCTGCTTTCCTGCCCATTTCCCCGCGATCGCGAGCGGCCGAGCGCCCGTAGCATCGGTGCCCATGGACCTCCGACTCGCACCGCTGACTTCGCCCACCCCGGCGCAGGCCTTCGCGCGCACGGCGCGCACCGCGCCCCCGGCCGCCGAGGGCAGCGGCGGCGGCTTCGCCGGCGCGCTCTCGGGCGCGCTGCAGTCGGTGAGCGCGGCCCAGAACCAGGCCGGCGCGCTGCAGCGCGAGGTTCAGCTCGAGAACCCGAACGTCAGCCTGGAGCAGACCATGGTCGCGATCCAGAAGGCGCAGATCGGCTTCCAGGCCACGATGCACGTGCGCAACCGCATGGTGCAGGCCTACAGCGACATCATGAACATGCAGGTGTGAGGCGACGGGCGCCCTGCCCGCCTGTCTTGCCGGACCGTGCCGCCGCCTTGCCGGCGGTGTCGGACCTTCCTCTTCAGTGGATCAGCTGCAGCCGCGAATCGAACAGGTGGTCGAGGTCGGCGATCCACGGCTCGGCCAGCAGCCGGATCTCGGCGTCGTTGCGCAGGATGCGCTGCATCACGCGGGTCTTCTCGGCGCGGTCGGTGCGCGGCAGCTCGAGCGAGGTGGCCTTGAAGCGCAGCTGCTCGATCAGCACGGCGCAGGCGCCTTCGCAGCGCACCACGCCTTCCCAGTCTTCCATGCGGGCGGCCTCGAGCATCTGCTTGCTCGCGGCTTCGATCGCTTTGTAGTAGTCGAGCAGTCGCTCTTGCATGAAGGACTCCAAGGACGCCTCAGGCGGCCTGCGCGGGCTGGGACGGCCCGATCTGTTTCCAGCTCTGTGCGACCGGTGCGATCAGCGAGGCCACTTCCGCCAGGGCCGCCCCGTCGTTGCGGAGGTTGGCGACCGTCAGGCGGTTGATGCAATAGTCGTACAACGCGCGGAGTGTAACCGCGAGTTCTCCGCCCCGGGCCTCGTCGAGCCCACCCTTGAGGCCCTCCTCGAGGAATCGCACCGCGCGCATGATCTGCTGGCCCTTGGCCGCGATGTCGCCGCGCGCCAGCGCGCCGCTGGCGGCATGGATGGCCTGCAGCAGGCCGTCGAACAGCAGCTCGATGAGCCGGTGCGGAGAGGTCGAGGCGTCCACGCCCGATTCGGCGCCCACTCTGGAGTAGGCCTGGGCGGCGCGGGCTGCGGGCGAGGTGTACATGGTGCGGCTTCCTGTTCCGGTGTCTATGCCTTCTTTATCGGCATTCCGGCGCGGAAGTTGAGGCCCGCGGGCCCGGCGCCTCAGCTGGTGGACTTGTTCCACTGCGCCACCTGCTGGGTGATGTAGGTGTTGAGCGCGGTCAGCGAGGCCATCTTGGTGTCCAGCGCCGTGTACTGGGCGCGCAGCCGCTTCTCGGTCAGGGTCAGCCGGTCGCTGAGGTTGTCCTGGCTCTTGTCGTTGTCCTTGCGCTGGGCCTTGAGCGACTGGGTGCGGGTGTCGAGCGTGCCGTCGGTGGCGATCGCGGCCTGGGTGAAGGCCGACAGCCGCGTGGCGAAGCCGGTGGCGCTGGAGTCCAGGGTGTTCTGCGGCGCGGCGAAGAACTGCTGCACGGCGGCCGGGTTCTTCAGTGCCGTGTCGAGCTTGGCGGTGTCGAGCGCGAGGTTGCCGGCGCCGTCCTTGGCGACCGTGATGCCGAGGTCGCTCAGGCGCTGGATCGCGCCGCCGCCCGAAGGCGCGCCGACCAGGCTGCGCAGCGCGTTCTGCAGGCTCACGGCGGTGGAATCGCCCTGCAGCAGCGCCGCGGTCTTGCTCGCCGCGTCGTAGGCGGTGGCCGAGTTCAGCGTCTGGTTCATCGTGTTGTAGGCCGTCACGAAGGCCTGGATCGTGCCGCGCAGGCCCGAGGTGTCGGTGGCCACGGCGACCTCGACCGGCGAAGTCGTCACCTGCGACAGCGTGAGGCTCACGCCGGGCACGGTGTCGGCCAGCACGTTGGTGGCCGAGCGGATCGTCACGCCGTTGATGGTGGCCTCGGCATTGCGCGCGTACTGCACCGGGTTGGCGCCCATGCCCTGCCCGGTGCCGTCGAAGGCCAGCAGGCCGAGATCGGCGCCGTCGCCCGAGCCCAGCGGCGTGGCCGTGACGCGGAAGCCCGCGGCCTCGCCGGTGCTGCTGGAGCGCAGCATCAGCCGCTCGCCCGAGAGGTCCTTGAGCACGGTGGCGCTCACGCCCGCGCCGGCCCCGTTGATCTTGGCCGCGATGGCCGAGAGGCTGTCGCCCTCGTTCACGCTGATGTCGATGGCCGGCTTGTCGCCGGCCGCGAAGTTCGGGCCGCCCGCGTCGGTGTCGTTCCAGTCGCCGAGCTGGATGCTCAGGGTGCCGAGCCCGAAGCCGGTGCCCGTGGCCACCGCGTTCGAGGACACGGCCTGGGCGCGCGCGAGCTGCGACACCTGCATGGTGAAGCTGCTGGCCACGGCGTCGCCGGCATTGGTGACGCTGGCGCTCAGCGCGGTCGCGTTCGAGCTCGAGGCGGTCTTGGCGTTCCAGGTCGCGGCCGCGGCCAGCTTGGTGGCCGCGTCGGACAGCGCCGAGAGCTGCGACTTGAGCGTGCCGAAGGCCGAGATCTTGCTGTCGAGCGTGCTCGCCGTGGTCTGCAGCGCGGTCAGCGGCTTCTTCTCGATCGCCATCAGCTGCGTGATGATGGATTCGACGTCGAGCTGGCTGCCGATGCCCGTCGATGTGATGCTGGCCATGTCTTTTCTCCGATGCTGGAATCGCTTGCCGCCCCGCGATGAAGCGTGCAGGAGGCCGGCCTTCGGCCCCCTGTTCCTGCCTTAGCCGCGCAGCAGCGACAGCACCGTCTGCGGCAGCTGGTTGGCCTGCGCCACCATCGCCGTGCCGGCCTGCTGCAGCACCTGGGCGCGCGACAGGTTGGCGGTTTCGGCCGCGAAGTCGGCGTCCTGGATGCGGCTGCGCGAAGCGGTCAGGTTCTCGGCCGAGGTCGAGAGGTTCGAGACCACCGATTCGAAGCGGTTCTGGATCGCGCCGAGGTCGGCGCGCGAGGAGTTCACGGCCTTCAGCGCGGCGTCCATCGCGAGGATCGCGTTGTCGGCGCCGTCCACCGTGTCCACCGTCAGGCCGGAGAAGCCGGTCTGCGCGCTGCCCGCGGCGGTGACGGTCGCGGCCGTCTGGCCGGCGGTCAGGCCGGTGTTGGTCAGCGTGCCGCCGACCGTGATGGCCGTGCTGCCGCTCGAGGTCAGCGTGATGGCGCCGCTGGCGGCGGCCGTCGCGACCACGCCGGTCTCGCTCGACTTCTTGTTGATGGCGGCCGCCACGTTGGCGCCCTGCGTCGCCGCGTCGGTGCCGGCATTGACCGCGCCGATGCCCACGCCGTTGATCGTGAAGGCGTTGGCGGTGATGCCGCCGAAGCCCGCGGGCGCCGCGCCGGTCACCGTGGCCGAGTAGGTGTCCACGCTGGTCCAGCTGCCCAGCGAGTTGATGCTGGCGTTGGCGATCGAGTCGATCGAGATCGTCTCGCCCTGGTTGGCGCCGACCTGGAACGACTGGGCGCTGAAGCTGCCGTCGAGCAGCTTGGTGCCGTTGAACGAGGTCTGCTTGGCGACGCGGTCGATTTCGCTCTTGAGCTGCGTGACTTCCTTCTGCAGCGAGGCGCGGTCCTCGGTCGAGTTGGTGGCGTTGCGCGACTGCACGGCCAGTTCGCGGATGCGCTGCAGGTTGTTGCCGATGGTGCTCAGCGCGCCTTCGGCCGTCTGCGCCAGCGAGATGCCGTCGTTGGCGTTGCGGCCGGCTTGCGTCAGGCCGCGGATCTGGGCCGTCATGCGCTCGGAGATCGCGAGGCCGGCGGCGTCGTCCTTGGCGCTGTTGATGCGCAGGCCCGAGGACAGGCGCTGCATCGAGGTCGCCAGCGAGGATTGGCTGCCCGAGAGGTTGCGCTGCGCGGTGAGCGAACTGATGTTGGTGTTGATGATCGAGGCCATGAGAGCTCCTTCAAACTGATAAGTCGGGCATCGCTGCCAAAGTCGCGCCAGCGAAGCGCTGGCTGCCTGACGAACCCTGGTGCAAGGCCCGTTGCACTGGTTTTCGGTGGGTCCCCGCCGGCTCTTTAGCGATTTATTTTTGCGAGCGCACCCTCAAGATTTCCGAGCGGATGCAGACGGGGGCCACAGCGATTGCACTGCCGGAGCCACCATGTTCCGCGTGTTACCCCCACGGAAACACGTAGCTTCCCCACCACGCAAGACAACTTCGCCCCCACGGGATTTCGTGGTCTGTGCACCACGGGCGGTCACACTCGTTAACAGCTTGTAAAGCTCGCGAGGAAAGTCATGAATGTCTTGATATCGATAGATTTATCTATCTCTGTCGAAATAAGTCTTTCGCCATGCGTGCCTTAGTATTCGTTTTGGTCGACAAAGTCACAGTTTTGGGGCGCTGCGGTTGCAAGCACTTACCATCGGACAACGTCAGGCCAAAGTTTTTTTGTAGGAATCCACCTACTGCTGTACATTTTTAACAAATGTTTACTGAAGCTGACATTTGTGATTAAACTGAAAGTACACGGTCGCCAAGGGCACTTTTGCCCGCCTAGGAGGAGGCACTCATGACCAATGAACAGCTGCTCGCCGAGATCAAGGAAGCCAACCTCACCTACCTGATGCTGGCGCAGAGCCTCATCCGGGAAGACAAGGCACAGGCCCTGTTCCGGCTCGGCATTTCCGAGGAATCCGCGGACCTCATCGACACGCTGTCGCCGGCGCAGATCATGAAGCTGGCCTCCAGCAACATGCTGCTGTGCCGCTTCCGCGCCACCGACGACATGGTCTGGGGACTGCTCACCAACCACAACGTGCGCACCCGCACGGCCAACGACGAGACGCTGAAGCTGCACGCCAACATCGTCATGTCGAGCCGGTTCGCGGAAACCTCGTACTGAGGCGCCGCGTTCCGCGAGCTGACAAGGCATGGCCAATCCGAAGAGCGTGCTGGGCGAGTCCCGGCAGATCGAGCGCGCGGTCCATCTGATCGAGATGGGCGCCCGCCTGCAGGTGCTGGAGAGCGAGACCGAGCTGTCGTACGAACGGCTGCTGCGCCTCTACAAGGAAGTGGCGGGCAAGTCGCCGTCGAAGGGCCAGCTGCCCTTCTCGACCGACTGGTTCCTCACCTGGCAGCCGAACATCCACGCCTCGCTGTTCCACAACATCTACACCTACCTCAACAAGACCAGCGAGCTCGAGCCGGTCGACGCGCTGATCAAGGCCTACGGCCTGTACACCGAGCAGACCGGCGCCTGCGGCCTGGAGCCGCAGCTGTCGATCACGCGCGCCTGGCGGCTGGTGCGCTTCATGGAGAACCAGATGCTCGCCATGACGCCCTGCTCGCGCTGCGGCGGCCATTTCGTGACCGAGCCCTACGAGAACGCGCAGCACTTCGTCTGCGGCCTGTGCGAACCGCCGGCGCGCGCCGGCAAGGGTTCGGGCGCGGGCGGCATCCAGCTGCAGTGACGAACGCCGCGGCCGCCGCGGCAAACAGAAGATAAGGGCCCCCGCAGGGCCCTTTTTTCATGGAATGCGCGGGGCGTCTCCGAGGCCCAATAGGGGTTCCAGGAACTCGTCTCGCCCCATGTCCGTCATCCTCGGTTACCTCGTCGCGCTGGGCTGCATCTTCGGCGGCTACATCATCCATGGCGGCAACATCGGCGTGGTGCTGCACGCGCTGCCGATCGAGCTGATGGTGATCGGCGGCGGCGCGCTCGGCGCCTTCGTGGTGAACAACCAGCGCAAGGTGCTGATGGCCACGCTGAAGGCGCTGCCGACCGCGCTCAAGGGCTCCAAGTACACCAAGGCGCGCTACCTCGAGCTGATGGCGCTGCTCTACGACATCCTGCAGAAGGCGCGCAAGGAAGGCCTGATGTCGATCGAGAAGGACATCGAGGCGCCCCAGGATTCGCCGCTGTTCCAGAAGCACCCGAACGTGGCGAAGGACCACCACGTGGTCGAGTTCACCACCGACTACCTGCGCATGATGGCCTCGGGCAACCTCAACAGCCACGAGATCGAGTCGCTGATGGACAGCGAGATCGAGACCCACCACCAGGAATCGCATGCGCCCGTGGCCGCCATCGCGCGGCTGGCCGGCGGCCTGCCGGCCTTCGGCATCGTGGCCGCGGTGCTCGGCGTGGTGAACACCATGGGCTCGGTCGGCCAGCCGCCGGCGGTGCTCGGCGCCATGATCGGCTCGGCGCTGGTCGGCACCTTCCTGGGCATCCTGCTGGCCTACGCCATCGTCGAGCCGCTGGGCGGCCTGCTCGAGCAGAAGGCCGAGGAAGGCACCAAGGAACTGCAGTGCATCAAGACCACCCTGCTGGCGAGCATGCAGGGCTACAACCCCACGACCGCGATCGAGTTCGGCCGCAAGGTGCTGTTCTCGACCGACCGGCCGAGCTTCACCGAGCTCGAGACCCACGTGAAGAAGAAGTAGAGCGCCCAGCGCAAGAGGCAACGCCATGGCCACCACGCCCGGGACCCGCAAGCTCCAGCCGATCATCATCAAGCGGGTCAAGAAGACCACGCATGCGCACCACGGCGGCGCCTGGAAGATCGCCTACGCCGACTTCGTGACGGCCATGATGGCCTTCTTCCTGCTGATGTGGCTGCTGGGCTCGACCGCCAAGGGCGACCTGCAGGGCATCGCCTCCTACTTCAACTCGCCGATGAAGGTCGAGATGGCCGGCGGCTCGGGCGCGGGCAGCGCCTCGAGCGTGGTGCCCGGCGGCGGGCGCGACCTCACGCGCACCACCGGCGAGGTGCGCCGCACCGACGGCAGCACCATGGACCCGAAGAAGATCGGCCAGGACAACAGCCTCAAGCTCGAGCAGGCGCGCCAGGATGCGCGCCGCATGGCAGCGCTGCGCGCGCGCATCGAGGAGATGATCGAGAGCAATCCCAAGCTGCGCGAATTCCGCTCGCAGATCAAGCTCGAGGTGACCTCCGACGGCCTGGAGATCCAGATCGTCGACGCGCAGAACCGCCCGATGTTCGACACCGGCAGCGCGATCGTGAAGCCCTACATGCACGACATCCTGCGCGCGGTGGGCGGTGCGCTCAACGGCATCGAGAACCGCGTGAGCCTGGCCGGCCACACCGATGCCGCGCCCTACGGCAACGGCGACCGCGGCTACGGCAACTGGGAGCTGTCGGCCGACCGCGCCAATGCCTCGCGCCGCGAGCTGGTGGCCGCCGGCATGCCCGACGACAAGCTGGTGCGCGTGGTCGGCCTGGCCGCGAGCGACCTGCTCGACAAGAAGAATGCGCTGGCCCCGCTGAACCGCCGCATCAGCATCGTGGTGCTCACGCGCGACGCCGAGTCGCGCCTGTTCGGCAACGCGCGCCTCGAGGGCAACGATGCGGTGAAGGCCATCGCCACCGAGCTCGCCAAGGAACAGAAGAAGCCCGAGGGCGCCGATGCGCCCGCCGCACCCGCCGGCGCGGCGCCCGCCGCCACCCCGGGCCGCACCCAGCCCTGAGCGAGCGCCACCGCCATGGAATCGAACAGCCAGGACCGCCAGCTCCCCGCCTCGCAGCGCAAGATCGACCAGGCGCGCCGCGACGGCCAGGTGCCGCGCTCGAAGGACCTGTCGCACCTCGCGGTGATGGGCACCGGCGCGGTCGCGCTGCTGCTGCTGGCACCCACCGCCTTCGAGCAGATGCGCGGCACGCTCGCGCAGGCGCTGGTCTTCAACGCGGCCAGCGTGCAGGACCCGGCCGACATGCTGTCGCGGCTGTCGAACTTCGCCGGCCTGGGCCTGGTGGCCTGCGTGGTGTTCGCGGCCATCGTGCTGAGCGCGGCGGTCGCGGGCAGCCTCGCGGTCGGCGGCTGGGTCTCGAGCACCAAGGCGATCACGCCCGACCTCTCGCGCCTGAGCCCGTTCAAGGGCCTGGGCAATCTCTTCAGCCGCCAGCAGCTCGCGCAGGTGACCAAGCTGGTGGTGCTGGCGGCCATCCTCGGCGCCATTGGCTGGTACTACGTGGCCGGCTCGATCGGCGAGGTGGTGCGCACGGTGCTGCAGCCCTCGCCTTCGGCGCTGCGCGCGCTCGGCGACTGGCTCGCCACCGGCGTGGGCCTGCTGCTGCTGGTGGTGTTCGCCACCGCCGTGATCGACGTGCCGCTGCAGCGCTTCTTCCACCTGTCGAAGCTCAAGATGTCGCACCAGGAAGTCAAGCAGGAGCACAAGGAATCCGACGGCGACCCGCATACCAAGGGCAGGCAGCGCAGCGCGGCGCGCGCGATCTCGCAGCGCGCCAGCATCACGGCCGTGCCGCGCGCCGACTTCGTGCTGATGAACCCGACCCACTACGCGGTGGCGCTGCGCTACGACGAGGCCACCATGAACGCGCCGCAGGTGGTGGCCAAGGGCGCCGACCTGCTCGCGATGAAGATCCGCGAGATCGCCAATGCCAACGGCATCCCGGTGGTGCAGTCGCCGATGCTCGCGCGCGCACTGTTCGCCCATGCCGAGATCGACCAGCCCATTCCCTCGAGCCTGTTCACGGCCGTGGCCCAGGTGCTGGCCTATGTCTACCGCCTGAAGGCCGCGCTGCGCGGCGAGGGCCCGATGCCGCAGGGCGTGCCCGATCCCTACGTGGCGCCCGAGCTCGACCCGCACCGCAAGCTGCCTGCAACGGCAGCCGCCGAACCCGTCGCCGGAGTGCGCCCATGAACCCGCTCGCCCTGCGCCAGTGGCTCGGCGAGCGCGGCGGCATGTTCCAGCGCGCGGCCGCGCCGCTGCTGGTGGTGGCCATCCTCGCGCTGATGGTGCTGCCGATCCCGCCCTGGCTGCTCGACGGCTTCTTCACGCTCAACATCGCGGTCGCGCTGATGGTGATGATGGTGGCGGCCTACATGGTGCGCCCGCTGGACTTCGCGGCCTTTCCCTCGGTGCTGCTGCTGACCACGCTGATGCGGCTGTCGCTCAACGTGGCCTCCACGCGCGTGGTGCTGCTCGAGGGCCACACCGGCCCGGGCGCCGCGGGCGCGGTGATCGAATCCTTCGGCCACTTCCTGATCGGCGGCAACTTCGCGGTCGGCCTGATCGTGTTCGCGATCCTGGTGGTGATCAACTTCGTGGTGGTGACCAAGGGCGCCGAGCGCATCGCCGAGGTGTCGGCGCGCTTCACGCTCGACGCCATGCCCGGCAAGCAGATGGCGGTCGACGCCGACCTCAACGCCGGCGTGATCGATGAGAAGGAAGCTCGCCGCCGCCGCGCCGAGGTGGCCGAGGAAGCCAACTTCTTCGGCTCGATGGACGGCGCCTCCAAGTTCGTGCGCGGCGATGCGATCGCCGGCATCCTGATCCTGGTGATCAGCATCGTCGGCGGCTTCGCCATCGGCGTGCTGCAGCACGGCCTGTCGGCCGGCAAGGCGGCCGACACCTACGTGCTGCTCGCAGTCGGCGACGCGCTGGTGGCACAGGTGCCGGGCCTGCTGATATCGGTCGCCGCGGCGATGGTGATCTCGCGCGTGGGCCGCGAGGACGACGTGGGCCGCCAGATCGTCGACCAGCTGCTGACCTCGCCGCGCGTGCTGGGCCTCACGGCCGGCATCCTGGGCCTGCTGGGCGTGATCCCGGGCATGCCGCACGTGGTGTTCCTCTCGATCGCCTCGCTGCTGGGCTGGGGCGCCTGGCGCCTGTCGCGCCGCCCGCCGCCGGCCGCGCCCGCGCCGCCGGCACCGCCCGCGCCCGATGCCGAGGCCAGCTGGGACGACCTGCAGCCGGTGGATCTGCTGGGCCTGGAACTCGGCTACCGCCTGATCGCGCTGGTCGACAAGAGCCGCCAGGGCGACCTGCTCACGCGCATCAAGGGCGTGCGCCGCAAGTTCGCGCAGGAGGTGGGCTTCCTGCCGCCCGCGGTGCACGTGCGCGACAACCTCGAGCTCAAGCCCAGCAGCTACCGCGTCACCCTGCGCGGGGTGGTGGTGGCCGAGGGCGAGGCGCATCCGGGCATGTACCTGGCGATCAATCCGGGCGGCATCACCACCCCGCTGATCGGCACGCCCACCACCGATCCGGCCTTCGGCCTGCCGGCGCACTGGATCGAGGAACGGCAGCGGGAAGCCGCGCAAATGAGCGGTTTCACCGTCGTTGATTCGGAGACCGTGATGGCCACCCACCTGTCACATTTGATGCAGGTGCAGGCGGCGCGCCTGCTGAGCCGCACCGAAACCCAACAACTGGTCGAACACGTGAACAAACTGGCGCCCAAGCTGATCGAGGAAGTCGTGCCCAAGCTGGTGCCGCTGTCCACGTTCCAGAAGGTGCTGCAACTGCTGCTGGAAGAGTCGGTGCACATCCGCGACATCCGCACCATCGTCGAGACGCTGGCCGAGCATGCCGGCAGCACCACCGACCCGGCCGAACTCGCGCGCCGCGTGCGCGTGGCGCTGGCGCCGGCCATCGTGCAGCAGATCTACGGCCCGGTGAAGGAGCTCGACGTGATCGCCATCGAGCCGGCCTTCGAGCGCCTGCTGATGCAGGCGCTGGGCAATGCCCAGGCGCCCGCGCTCGATCCGGGCGTGGTCGAGATCTTCACGCGCACCGCCGCCGAGGTGGCGCTCAAGCAGGAAGAGCAAGGCGTGCCGGCCTGCCTGCTGGTGCCCGACGCGATCCGCAACGCCATCGCGCGCATGGTGCGCCGCGCCGCGCCGCGCATGCAGGTGCTCGGCCACAGCGAAATCCCTGAAACCCACACGATCCGCATCGGCCCGATCCTGCGAGGAGCCTCCGCATGAACATCCAACGTTTCACCGCACCGACCGCCCGCGAAGCGATGGCGCTGGCGCGCAATGTCTTCGGCGACGGCACGCTGATCCTCTCGAACCGCCAGCTCGACGACGGCGTGGAAGTGGTGGCCGCGGCCGAGGACAGCCTCAGCGCGCTCGAAGCCGGCCGCGCGATCCTGCAGGGCACGCAGGGCACGCTGTCGGCGCCCGCGTGGACGCCGCCGAAGCCGGTGCCCGCGCCCGCCATCGCGCAACCGCAACCCGCCGCGCCGGCACCGGCACCGGTCCCGCTCGCGAGCGCCGAATCGCGCGCCATCGTCGAGGCCGACGTGGCCGAGCTCGGCATGAGCACGCTGTCGTTCCAGGACTATGTGCGCGAACGCATGCTGCGGCGCCAGCAGGAGGCCGCATCGCCGGCGCCCGTGCCCGCCACGCCCTCGGCAGCGCCGGTCCGCGCGGCCTTCGCGCCCACCGCCGCACCCGCCGCCACCGAAACGCCACGCCCCGCTCCCGTCGCCGCGCCCGCCCCCGTGACCGACACCGCGAGCGAAACGCAGCAGGCGCTGATGGCCGAACTGCAGGCCATGCGCACGCTGATGGAGAGCCGCTTCAACGCCCTCGCCTGGCTCGGCCCGGCGCGGCAGAACCCGGTGCATTCGAACCTGATGCTCAAGCTGCTGCGCGCCGGCTACTCGCCCGCGCTCGCGCGCAGCGTGCTCGAATCGATCGCGCTCGACAACGACGCGGCCGGCGCGGTGCGCCGCATGATGGGCGCGCTCGAGACCATGCTCGGCCTCGACCCCGCCGCACCCACGCTGGCCGAGGAAGGCGGCGTCTACGCGCTGGTCGGTGCCACCGGCGTCGGCAAGACCACCACCGCCGCCAAGATCGCGGCCCAGTGCGTGCGGCTGCACGGCCCGGCCAGCGTCGGCCTGATCACGCTCGACATGCACCGCGCGGGCGCGCACGAGCAGCTGCGCGCCCACGGCCGCGCCATGGGCGTGGTGGCGCATCTCGCGCACGACCGCGCCGCGCTGCAGGAGCTGCTCGCGCTGTTCCACGGCAAGCGCATGGTGCTGATCGACACCGCAGGCCTGGCGCCGCGCGATCCGCGCCGGCGCGACCTGCTGGACCTGCTCGACCTGCCCGGCGTGTCGCGCCTGATGGTGCTCAACGCCGGCGCGCACGGCGACACGCTCGACGAGATGGCCGCCAGCTTCAAGATCGGCGGCGCGCGCCAGGCCGTGCTGAGCAAGACCGACGAGGCCGTGAAGCTGGGCCCGGCGCTCGACACGCTGATCCGCCACCAGCTGGTGCTGCGCGGCGTGGCCCATGGCCCGCGCGCCTCGCAGGACTGGAAGCCGGCGCTGGCCGCCGAGCTGGTGCGCGACTCGATGCGCGCGGCGCAGCGCTCGCCCTTCGATCCGCAGCCGGCCGACCTTGAACTGTTCTTCTCGCCCGGCGCGGGCGAACTCTGAGGAGCGTTCCGCCCCACGACACGACATGCAGGCCGCTTCCCCGCTCTCCCAGATGTACACGCCCAAGGGCCGGCTCGACCGCGATGCGCTGATCCGGCAGCACGTGCCGCTGGTGCGCCGGCTGGCGCATCACATGATCGCCAAGCTGCCGCCCAACGTCGAGCTCGACGACCTGATCCAGGTCGGCATGATCGGCCTGGCCGATGCGCTGTCGCGCTTCGAGGCCAGCCAGGGCGTGCAGTTCGAGACCTTCGCCACGCAGCGCATCCGCGGCGCCATGCTCGACGAGCTGCGCGACGGCGACTGGCTCTCGCGCGGCTCGCGCAAGAGCCAGAAACAGATCGAGCAGGCCGTGCGCGCGCTCGAGCAGAAGCTGGGCCGCGCGCCCGCCGAGTCCGAGATCGCCGAGGCGCTCGAGATGCCGCTGGCCGACTACCAGAGCCTGCTGGGCCGCGTGCGCGGCACCCAGCTCGTGTACCTGGAGGACATGGGTGGCGGCACCGACGCCGAGGGCGAGTCGGGCTTCCTCGACCGCCACCTGGCCGATGCCGACGCCGACCCGATGAGCCTGCTCAAGGACCAGCGGCTGCGCCACGCGCTGGTGGGCGCCATCGACAGCCTGCCCGAGCGCGAGCGCCACATCATGGGGATGTACTACGAGCAGGACATGAACCTCAAGGAGATCGCGGCCGTGCTCGGCGTGACCGAGTCGCGCGTCTCGCAGTTGCACAGCCAGTCGATCGCGCGGCTGCGCGCGAAGATGCGCTCGCACTGACGCTCGCACCGCACCGAGCCGCGGTGCTTTTTCATCGCGCGCCGAGGATCGCCGCGAGCTGGCTTTCGAGGCTTCGGCCGGGTGCCGGAAAGCACCCGTCGAGCGCCGCCGTGCCCACCGTGAAACCCGCGGCACCGCTGGCGCGGATCGCCGCGATGCGTTCGGGTGTGTCGATCGAGCCCGCCACGATCACCGGCTTGCCCGCGGCCGCGCACACCGCGCGCATCAGCCGCGGCACGTCGAGCGCGGCGCGGTAGGCCAGCAGGTCCAGCCCCGCCACGCCGGGCCGGCTCGCGATCGCGCGGGCGCTGGCCACGATTTCCTCGATCGAGCCGCCGAGCACGCTCGGATGCCCCGAGACCCGGCCCGCGAACGGGTAGTAGCGGGTGCCCGTGCCCTCGAGCAGCGGCAGCACGTCGTCGACGTGCGTGCCTCCGAGCAGGTGGTCGACGCCGAGCCGGCACGCCATCTCGACCGAGGCGATCTCGCTGTCGCGGTCGAGCGAGACGACCTCGAGGTAGCTCGAGGCGCCGTGGTCGCGGATGCTTCTGTGCAGGCCCTCGAGCTCGGCCATCGGCAGCCCGATGTCCTTGAAGCCGATGTGGCGCACGCCGGCCGCGAGCGCCGTCGCCAGGTGCCGTGCCGCGTCGGCCACGGTGCGGTCGTGGCGCGTGAGCATGAAGATGAATTCGAAGCCGCTCATGGTCCGGTCTTTCTCGTGGTTCGGTGGGCAGCCGCCAGGCGCGCGGCCATGTCGAGCGCGGCCTCGAGGCTGGCGGCGTCGGCGATGCCGCGCCCCGCGATGTCGAAGGCGGTGCCGTGGTCGGGGCTGGTGCGAACGAAAGGCAGGCCGAGCGTGATGTTCACGCCCTTGTCGAGCCCGAGGTACTTGACCGGGATCAACCCCTGGTCGTGGTACTGCGCCACCACCACGTCGAAGCGGCCCTGGCGCGCCTGCATGAACACCGTGTCGCCGGGCCAGGGTCCGCTGGCGTCGATGCCCTCGCGCCGCGCGGCGGCGATCGCGGGCGCGATGGTGCGTTGCTCCTCGTCGCCGAACAGACCGCCCTCGCCCGCATGCGGATTGAGCCCGGCCACCGCGATGCGCGGCGCCGCGATGCCGAAGGCCCGGGCGCCCCGGTGCGCGAGCCGGATCGCCGACATCTGCGCCGCGAAGTCGGCGCGCTCGATGGCCTCGCGCAGCGCGCAATGGACCGTCACGAGCACGGTGCGCAGTTCGTCGTTGGCCAGCATCATCGCGACCCTGCAGCCGGTGCGCTCGGCCAGGATCTCGGTGTGGCCCGGATAGCGCAGGCCGGCGGCGGCCAGCGCTTCCTTGTGGATCGGCGCGGTGACGATGCCCGCGACGCGGCCCGCCTGCGCGAGATCGATCGCGGCCTCGACCGCGTCGAAAGCGGCCCGGCCACTGGCCGCATGCACGGCGCCCACGGGCGGCAGCGCCTCGAGCCGCGACGCGGCCAGCAGGTTGACCGTGCCGGGCGAGTGCGCCATGTCGTCTATCGACGCCGCCACGCGCAGCCTCGCGCCGGCATCCAGGGCCTCGAAGGCCTGGCGCATCACGCGCGGATCGCCGACCAGCACGCAGCGCCGGGCCCATTCGGCGTTCAACAAGGTACGGGCCACGATCTCGGGGCCGATGCCCGAGGGATCGCCCATCGTCAGCGCGAAGCGCTCGGGCGGCGCGGGCTGGGTGAGTTCAGCTGACAGTTCCTGCATCATGGGGATCGGGTGGATGGCGGGGCCGGACGCTCTAATCTATGCAGAGACCCGCCCCAGGACAAACGATGATTGCTGACACCAACGGTGAGCCTGGCTCACAACAGAATTCCTCGCGCCTGCCCTCGCTGATGGCACTGCGCTGCTTCGCGGCCGCGGCCCGGACCCAGAACTTCAGCCAGGCGGCCGACAGCCTGCATCTGACCCATGGCGCGGTCAGCCGCGCCGTGCGCATGCTCGAGGACGACCTGGGCCTGGCCTTGTTCGAGCGGCGCAACCGCGGTGTCTTTCTCACCGAGGCCGGGCGCCGGCTCCAGCGCGCGGTGAACGAGGGCTTCGGCCTGATCGAGGAGGCCACGCGCGAGCTGCGGCACTCGGCGCGCGAGACGCCGCTCGTGCTCTCGTGCGAGCCGACCTTGCTGATGCGCTGGCTGATCCCGCGCTGGCCCGATTTCCAGGCGCGCCATCCCGAGGCCGCGGTGCATCTCGTGGCGGGTGGCGGGCCGTTCTCCTTCGACGACGGCATCGACCTCGCGATCCGGCGCAACGATTTCGCATGGCCCGCGAGCGTGCACGCGCAGCCGCTGTTCGAGGAGAAGATCGGCCCGGTGTGCAGCCCGGGCCGGGTCGACGCCTTCTTCGACACCGCCGGCGCGGGCCCCTCGCTGCGGAGCGACGCGGTGCGCCTGCACACGCGCACGCGGCCGCAGGCCTGGCCCTCGTGGACCCGGTTGCGGGGCGCCTCGGCCGGCGCCGGCGGCAGGGAACAGGTCTTCGAGCATTTCTATTTCAGCCTGCAGGCGGCGGTCGCCGGGCTCGGCGTGGCGATCGGGCCCTGGCACCTGGTTTGCGACGACCTCGAAAGCGGCGTGCTGGCGGCGCCGCTGGGCTTCGTCGCGGACGGCTCGGGCTATTTCCTGCTGTCGCCGCAGAAGCCGGCCGCGGGCCGGCAGCGCCAGTTGCTCGACTGGCTTCTCTCGGTGGTCTGAACGCTAGACTCCGCCCGCATGACCCGAGCCAGATCCCGCAAGACCCTGTTCCTGGCCATCGTGCTCGCATTCGGCGTGGCCTTCGGCTGGTACTTCAAGGTGCCCGCGCTCGGCTACTACTGGCTCAGCACCACGCTGGGCGCGGCGCAATGGGCGAACAATGCGCTGTGGCTGCCGGACTACCGCGTGGCGGTCGAGGGCTTGCCGATCCAGGGCCTGACGCGCAATGCCTCGGGCCTGACCTTCAACACCGAGACCGGCACCCTCTTCACGGTCATCAACCGCCCGCCGCAGATCGCCGAGCTCGACACCGAGGGCCGGCTGCTGCGCGTGATCGGGCTCGAGGGGGTGAAGGATCCGGAGGGCATCACCTACGTGCAGGGCGACAGCTACGTGATCTCCGACGAGGACAGCCACCGCATGTACTGGGTGCGGATCGGGCGCGACACGCAGCGTGTGTCGGTGGCCGGCCGACCGAGCCTGGGCATCGGCATCGACCGGCTGCACAACAGCAGCTTCGAGGGCATCTCCTGGGACGGCGTGCACAAGCGCCTGTACGTGGTGCGCGAGAAGCTGCCGATGCGCGTGCTGGTGATCACCGGGCTCGATCCCGACGCGCCCTCCGCGAGCGGCTTCAACATCGACATCAGCGAATGGAAGTCCTCGCGCGCGGGCTCGCTGTTCATGAGCGACCTGTCCTCGGTCACGCTGCACGATGCGACCGGCCACCTGCTGCTGCTGAGCGACGAGTCGGCACTGGTGGTGGAGTACGCGAGCGATGGGCGCCCGGTCAGCATGCTGCCGCTGTGGCGCGGCTTCGGCGGCCTGCAGCGCAAGGTGCCGCAGCCCGAGGGCGTGGCGGTCGGGCCCGACGGGCGGCTCTACCTGCTGTCGGAACCCAACCTGTTCTACCGCTTCGAGCGCGCGCCGAAGCCTTCGTAGCCGTCGCGGTCAGTGCGCCGGCACGTGGGCCGAACGCAGGCCCGCGAACATCCTGCGCTCGCCGGGCATGGTGTAGGTGGCATCGGGGCGCGGCCCCAGCAGCGAGGCCAGGCTGCGGTCGACGATGACGGTGCGGCGCGCGACGCTGTCGCGCTGGTTCGACAGCCGCTGGGCCACGGCCTCGACGCGGCGGCGGAATTCGGCGTCGAGCGCCTCGGCCGACAGCGCGGCCTCGAGGGCGCGCGCGAAACCGGTGGCGCAGCGGCGCAGCTCGCCGCTGGCCTGCAGCAGGTCCGAGGGTTCGGCGCAGCGCAGGCCGGCATCGACCCGGTCGAGCTGGTCCTCGACTTCGCTCAGCAGCATCTCGGCGGAAGCACGGGTATCGGGCATGGCATCAGTTCCTTGCGCGGCTCAGGAATTCCTGGGCGTTGGCCAGGAGCTTGTCGGCGATGGCGCCGGAATCGACCTTGAAGCTGCCGTCGGCGATGGCGGCGCGCACCGCGGCCACCTTCGCCTCGTCGATGCCGTTGCCGGCCGTGGCGGCGGCCTCCAGCGTGCGGGCCGAGGCCGACACGCTGACCGGCGTGCCGGTGGCGTCGCCCGCATCGGCCACCGCGGGCGTGGCGCCCCGGCCGGTCTTCGCGGCCGCGGCCACGCCGGTGGCGGCCGCGACGGCGGGATCTTGCAACGGGTTGATCTTCATGGCGGCTCCTGGCCCCGGGCGGGGGCTTCGTCCCCAGGATTTCGACCGCCGTTCGACGGACTTGAGGACTTTTTCGAAGTTTTTTGCGCCGCGCCGGTCACATCGAGAGGCGCACGGTGCGCGGATCCTGCACCACGCCGGTGGTGATGCGGCCATTCTCCATGCGGATGCGCACCATCTGGCCGACCACGCCCGGCGTCAGCGCCTGGGCCTCGGTGGCGATCTCGAAGCCCTGGCCCTGGGCCACCACGCGCACCTGGGTGCCGGCGGCGAAGGCCTGGGCCGGCTTCACCATCGACTGGCGCAGCGGCTGGCCGGCCTGCAGGGAACGCGAGGCGACCTGCCCCACCCACTGGGTGGCGTCGGCCATCACGGGCGAGGGATCGGCGGCCCAGTCGGCCTCGGCCTCGACCGCGTCGGCCGCGCTCAGCACGGTGCCGGGCAGCACGTTGTCGCGCAGCACCCAGGCCGGCCCGAAGGCCTTGATGGTGACCGGCAGGAACACGTTCCAGCGCGCGCCACCCTCGACGCAGCGCAGCCCGAGCCGGGTGCGGCCCCACAGGCGCAGGCCGGTGGGAATGTAGGGTTCGACGCGGCTGCAGGGCGCCAGGCGCAGACGGTTGTCGAGCGCGCCGATGGCGACCTCCATGCGCAGCGGCGCGGGATTGGCCGACTGGGCCTGGGCCACGGCATCGTCGAGCCACTGGCGCGTGCTGGCGGCGAAGGCCTCGCCGGCCTCGGCGCCTTCGGACGGCGCCTGCTGGGCGAAGGCGCTGAAGGCTGTGCAGGCGGCGAGCAGCAGCGCGCCGGCGGCGAGAGGGAATGCGGGGATGGCCATGGGCTCCTCCGGGGGGTGTGCGGCAACGGAAATGCGGAACGCGCGCGCCTCGGCCCGGCGCACCGCGACCCGCACTGTAGGCAGTGCGCCCCGACCCCAAAGCCGCGATAAGGCCGAAAAAGCCGCCTTTCATCCGCGCTTCCGAAATCGGCGCGGCTCCCACAATTTCCGCACGGGCGCTCACGCCCACCCCCTTCGCGAGGACCCTGGCCCATGCTCGACAAACTGACGAACTCACTGGATTTCCAGGCGAAAGCGCTGGTGCTGCGTGCCGACCGCCAGCGCGACATCGCGAGCAACATCGCCAACGCCGACACGCCCGGCTACGCGGCGCGCGACTTCAGCTTCGCCGACGCGATGCGCGAGGCCACGGGCGGCGGCACGCCGCGCGCCGGTACCGCCGGCGACGGCCGCACCGACGCACGCCACATCCCGCTGACTTCGGGCGGCGGAACCGGTGGCAGCGGCGCGAGCGGCGGCTACGCGGTCCAGACCCAGCCCTCGCTCGACGGCAACAGCGTCGACCTCGACCGCGAGCGCGCGGCCTTCGCTGACAACGCGGTGCGCTACGAAGCCACGCTGCGCTTCATCAACGGCCAGGGCAAGACGCTGCTCGCGGCCATCCAGGGGCAATAAGCCATGTCGATGTTCTCGATCTTCGGCATCTCCGGCAGCGCGGTCAGCGCGCAGTCGCAGCGCCTGAACGTGGTGGCCAGCAACCTGGCCAATGCCGACGCGGTGGCCGGCCCCGACGGCCAGCCCTACAAGGCGCGCCAGGTGGTGTTCCAGACCGTGGCGCTCGACGGCGAGACCGGCGCCGGCGTGCGCGTGGACTCGGTGACCGAGAACCAGACGCCCGGGCGCAAGGTGCACGAGCCCGCCAACCCGATGGCCGACGCCCAGGGCTACGTGACCCATTCGAACGTGAACGCGGTGGAGGAGATGGTCAACATGATCTCGGCCTCGCGCTCCTACCAGAACAACGTCGAGGTGATGAACACGGCCAAGAATCTGCTGCTCAAGACGCTGCAGATCGGCCAGTGAGCGCCACCCCACCGCACACCCTTCTTCCGGACGCCCGCGCATGACCTCCACCGCCGCCACCTCCAGCCTCACCGGCACCACCTACGTGCCGAGCTCGAGCGCGGACAGCAAGTCGATCTCCGCCAGCGGCACCGCCGAGGCGCAGGACCGCTTCCTCAAGCTGCTGGTCGCCCAGCTCGCGAACCAGGATCCGATGAATCCGATGGACAACGCGCAGATGACCTCGCAGATCGCGCAGATCAACACGGTCACGGGCATCCAGCAGCTCAACGACACGATGAAGAACATGAACACCCAGATGTCGGCCATGCAGGTGCTGCAGGCCGGCAACCTGGTGGGCCGCGGCGTGCTGACCGAGGGCAACCAGCTGGCCTTCGACACCACGGCCAAGACCGCGGTGGGCGCGATCGAGCTGCCGGCCAAGGCCACCAGCGTGAAGATCCAGGTCACCACCGCCGGCGGCCAGGTCATCGACACCGTCTCGCTCGGCGAACTCGACGCGGGCCAGCACGGCTTCACGCTCGACTCCTCCACGTACCCGGCCGACACGCCGCTGCAGTTCAAGGTGATCGCCACCAACGGCAGCGACAAGGTCGACGCGGTCGCGCTGATGCGCGACAAGGTGGTGGCCGTGGGCAGCGATGCCAGCGGCGGCCTCTCGCTCACGCTGCTGACCGCGGGCAAGACGCCCTACGCCAACCTGCACGCCGTTCTCTGACAGACATCCCTTCCATCCAGCACACAGGAGCCACTCCATGAGCTTTCAACAGGCACTCTCGGGTCTCAACGCCGCCAGCCGCAGCCTCGACGTGATCGGCCACAACATCGCCAACGCGGGCACCACCGGCATGAAGTCCTCGCGCGCCGAGTTCGCCGAGATCTATGCCAGCTCGGCCGGCGCCATCGGCGGCACCAACGTGGGCCTGGGCGTGGGCGTGGCCGATGTCTCGCAGCAGTTCTCGCAGGGCTCGCTGTCGATCACCGGCAACGACCTCGACGTGGCGATCAACGGCGGCGGCTTCTTCCAGGTCAGGGCCCCCGACGGCACCACCGCCTACACCCGCGCCGGCAACTTCAAGCAGGACAAGGAAGGCAACATCATCACCAACAGCGGCGCGCAGGTGATGGGCTATGCCACCGACGCCAACGGCGTGCGCCAGAGCTACGACGCGATCCCGCTGAAGCTGCCCACCGGCGCGCCCATCCCCGCCAAGCAGACCACCAAGATGGCGGCCGAGATCACGCTCGACGCCAGCGCCGTGGTGGCTTCCACCGCCACGCCGCCGACGCCGATCCGTACCTACGGCACCTCGCTGACCGCCTACGACGCGCAGGGCCTCGAGGTGCCGGTCGGCCTGTACTTCCAGAAGACCGCCAACAACAGCTGGAACGTCTACACCAGCGTGAACGGCAGCGACCCCGCGGCCTCCACGCCGTTCCAGCTCAACTTCAACGCCGACGGCAGCCTGAACACCACCACCTCGACGGTGCCTCCGCTCACGCTGTCCTCGCCCAACGACCCGACGCGCACCTTCACCGCCTCGCTGGACCTGAGCCGGATGACCCAGGTCAACGCGCGCTTCGCGGTGTCCGACCTCACGCAGGACGGCTACACCGCCGGCCAGCTCACCGGCATCAAGATCGAGGACACCGGCGTCATCACCGCCACCTACTCGAACGGCCAGACCCAGGCCGCGGGCCAGGTCGCGCTGGTGAGCTTCCGCAACGCCCAGGGCCTGGCGCCCAGCGGCTCGGGCTACTGGGTCGAGACCGCGTCCTCGGGCCAGCCGGTGCGCGGCGCGCCCGGCGAAGGCACCTTCGGCCAGCTGCGCTCGGGCGCGCTGGAGGAATCGAACGTCGACCTCACGGCCGAGCTGGTCAACATGATGAGCACGCAGCGCGCCTACCAGGCCAACGCGCAGACCATCAAGACGCAGGACCAGGTCATGTCCACGCTGATCAACCTGCGCTGACCGAACGCACCGGAAGCGACGCGCGATGGACCGCCTGATCTATACCGCCATGAGCGGCGCGAGCGCCGCGGCGCAGCGCCAGGGCGTGCTCGCCAACAACCTGGCGAACGCCTCGACCCAGGGCTTTCGCGCCGAGCTCTCCACCTTCCGCGCCGTGCCGCTGCGCGGCGACGGCGCCACCACGCGCGTGTTCGCGATGGAAGCCACCTCGGGCCACGACGACAAGCCCGGCGCGATCCAGCGCACCGGCCGCGCGCTCGACATGGTGGCGCAGGGCCGCAGCTGGTTCGCGGTGCAGGGCCTCGACGGCACCGAGGCCTACACCCGCGCCGGCGCCTTCCAGGTCTCGCCCGAAGGCACGCTGATGACCAGTTCGGGCCTGCCGCTGCTGTCCGACGGCGGCGCGCCGATCGACGTGCCGCCGGGCTCGGAGCTGTCGGTGGGCAGCGACGGCACGGTCAGCGCCAAGACCGGCGACCAGCCCTCCTCCACCCTGGGCCGCCTCAAGCTGGCCACGCCCACGGCCGACGACCCGCTGCGCCGCGGCGAGGACGGCCTGTTCCGCACCGCCTCGCAGGAGCCGCTGCCCTCGGACGCCACCGCGCGCGTGGAGACCGGCGCGCTCGAGGGCTCGAACGTGAACCCGATCGAGACCATGGTCGGAATGATCGCCGCCGCGCGCCAGTTCGACAGCCAGCTGCGCCTGCTGCAGTCCGCGCAGGACTCCGACAAGTCGGCCGCGCAGCTGCTCAACGTCCAGGGCTGATGCCCATCGCAAGAGAAAGACCCTCGCCATGATCAATTCGCTCTGGATCTCCAAGACCGGCATGGAAGCCCAGCAGACCCAGCTGGACGTGATTTCGCACAACCTCGCCAACGTCTCGACCACGGGCTACAAGCGCGCCAACGCGGTGTTCGAGGACCTGATGTACCAGAACCTGCGCCAGGTCGGCGCCAACAGCACCGAGCAGTCGCAGCTGCCCACCGGCCTGCAGCTGGGCCTGGGCGTGCGCACGGTCGCCACCAGCCGCTCGTTCTCGCAGGGCAGCATGCAGCAGACCAACAACCAGTTCGACCTCGCGATCAAGGGGAACGGCTTCTTCCAGGTCACGCAGCCCGACGGTACCATCGGCTACACGCGCGACGGCTCGTTCCAGGTCGATGCGCAGGGCCGGCTGGTCACCTCCTCGGGCCTGCCGGTGGCCAACGGCATCACGGTGCCCGCCACCGCGACCAGCGTCAGCATCTCGAGCGACGGCACGGTCTCGGCCACGCTGTCGGGCAATGCCACGCCGCAGAACATCGGCTCGCTGGCGATCGTCAACTTCATCAATCCGGCCGGCCTCGAGCCGCTGGGCGAGAACCTCTATGCCGAGACCGCCGCCTCGGGCCAGCCCAACGGCGGCACCGCGGGCACCAACGGCCTGGGCACGGTGATGCAGGGCTTCCTCGAGACCTCGAACGTGAACGTGGTGCAGGAGCTGGTCTCGATGATCCAGACGCAGCGCGCCTACGAGATGAACTCGAAGGCCATCCAGACCAGCGACCAGATGCTGCAGAAGCTGGGGCAGCTGTGAGACTTCCACTGTTTCGCGCGGCCTTCGCCGCCCTCGCCCTCGTCGTGGCCGGCGGCTGCACCACGCTGGCCAACACGCCGCAGGTCGAGATGCCCTCGACCGCACCGCCGCCCGTGAGCGCCTCGCCGATGGCGGCCGTGCCGCGCCAGGCCACGGGCAGCCTGTTCCGCACCGCGAGCTACCGGCCGCTGTTCGAGGACCGGCGCGCGCGCATGATCGGCGACACGGTGACGATCTCGATCGTCGAGAACGTGAGCGCGAGCCAGAAGTCGACCTCGACCATCGGCAAGACCAGCAGCATCGACACCGGCATCTCGGCCCTGCCCTTCTTCGCCGCCAACTCCTTCGGCCGCGCCGGCGCCAATGCCGAGTCGGCCCACAACTTCGCGGGCAAGGGCGGCACCGAGAGCGCCAACACCTTCCAGGGCTCGATCACCGCGACGGTGATCGACGTGCAGCCCAACGGCCACCTGGTGGTGACCGGCGAGAAGCAGATCGGCGTGAACCAGAACGTGGACGTGCTGCGCTTCTCGGGCACCATCGATCCGCGCTCGATCCAGGCCGGCAGCAACGTGCTGTCGACGCAGGTGGCGAACGTGCGCATCGAGTCGCGCGGCCGCGGCGCGCAGCAGGAATCGCAGGTCATGCCCTGGCTGGGCCGCTTCTTCATGAGCGTGCTGCCGTTCTGAGGATGAACGACGCCATGTCCCTTTCACCGAAGCACCGCCTGCGCCGCCGGCTCGCCGCCTTCTCCTTCGGCGTGGCCGGCATGCTGCTGCTCGCGCTCGGTCCCGCGCAAAAGGCGCATGCGCTGCGCATCAAGGAAGTCGCCGCCGTGCAGGGCGTGCGCAGCAACCAGCTCACGGGCTACGGCCTGGTGGTCGGGCTCGACGGCACCGGCGACCAGACCACGCAGATGCCCTACACCACGCAGAGCGTGGCCAACTACCTGCAGCAGCTGGGCATCACGCTGCCCGACAACCGCGCCTCGCAGCTGCAATTGAAGAACGTGGCGGCGGTGATCGTCACGGCGCAGCTGCCGGCCTTCGCGCAGCCGGGCCAGCAGCTCGACGTCAACGTCTCCTCGATGGGCAATGCCAAGTCGCTCAAGGGCGGCACGCTGGTCGCCACGCCGCTGCGCGGCGCCGACGGCGAGATCTACGCGCTCGCGCAAGGCAACATGGTGGTCGGCGGCGCCGGCGCCGCGGCCGCGGGCAGCAAGGTGCAGATCAACCACCTGAGCGCGGGCCGGGTGCCCAACGGCGCCCAGGTGGAACGCAGCGTGCCCTCGCCGCTGCTCGACGGCGACAGCGTGAACCTCGACCTCAACGCGGTCGACTTCCAGACCGCGCGCCGCGTGGCCCAGGCCATCGACCGCAAGCTCGGCACCGGCACCGCGCGTGCCATGGACGGGCGCACGGTGCAGGTGCGCGCGCCCACCGACGCCAATGCGCGCGTGAACTTCATCGCCGAGCTCGAGGAGCTCACGCTCGAGGCCAGCACGCCCGCGGCCAAGGTGGTGATCAATGCGCGCACCGGCTCGATCGTGCTGAACCAGGCCGTGACGCTGGGCCCCTGCGCCATCGCGCACGGCAACCTGTCGGTCACGATCAGCTCGGCGCCGGTGATCAGCCAGCCCGCGCCGCTGTCGGGCGGACGCACCGTGGTGGCCGAGCAGGCCTCGATCCAGATCAAGCAGGAGCCGGGCACCATGATCCAGGTGCCGGCCGCGCCGCTGCTGGCCGACGTGGTGCGCGCCCTCAATTCGCTGGGCGCCACGCCGCAGGACCTGCTCGCGATCCTGCAGGCCATCAAGGCCTCGGGCGCGCTCAACGCGGAACTCGAGGTGATCTGATGTCGATGCAGACCTCGCTGTCCGCGATGTCCATGTCGCCTTCCACCGGCCAGGGGCTGGCGGCCGACGCGCGCTCGCTCGACGCGCTCAAGCTCGCGGCCAACGGCAACGACCCGAAGGCGGTGCGCGAGGCGGCCAAGCAGTTCGAGTCGCTGTTCATGCGCGAGCTGATCAAGAGCATGCGCGAGGCCACCATGAAATCGGGCCTGCTCGACAGCGACGGCGAGAAGCTCGGCACCGACCTGCTCGACCAGCAGTTCGCGGTGCAGCTCTCGGGCCTGCCCGGCGGCCTCACCGACGCGATCACGCGCCAGCTCACGCAGCAGATGAGCGGCGCCGCCAAGGCCCCGACCATCGCTCTGGGCGCCGAGGCCGCGCGCATCAAGCCGGCCGCCAACCAGCGCAGCTTCGTCGAGCAGCACGACGACGCGGCCGAGCGCGTGTCGCGCGAGACCGGCATTCCCGCCAGCTTCATGATCGGCCAGGCCGGCCACGAGACCGGCTGGGGCCGCAGCGAGATCCGCCACCGCGACGGCACCCCCTCCCACAACCTGTTCGGCATCAAGGCCGGCGGCAGCTGGACCGGCCCCACCGTGGCCGTGACCACCACCGAATACATCGGCGGCGAGCCACGCAAGGTGACGGCGCGCTTTCGCGCCTACGACTCCTACGAGGCGTCGTTCCGCGACTACGCGCGCCTGATCGGCAACTCGCCGCGCTACGAGAAGGCGCGCGCCAGCGTGAGCTCGGTCAGCGCCTACGCGAGCGAGCTGCACCGCGCCGGCTATGCCACCGACCCGGCCTACGCGGCCAAGCTCAGCCGTGCGATCCACACCACGCTGAAGATCCAGCGCACTTGAAGCGCACAGGCCTGTCCCCGAGAAAGATCCCGCCATGAGTCTGCTCAACGTCGGCGCCCGCGCCCTGCTCGCGAACCAGGTCGCGCTGTCGACCACCGGCCACAACATCGCCAACGCCAGCACCGTCGGCTACTCGCGCCAGACCGCCGTGATGGGCCAGGTCGCGGGCCAATACACCGGCAGCGGCTACATCGGCAAGGGCGTCGAGGTCACGACCATCGAGCGCGCCCACAACGAGTTCCTCACGCGCCAGGCTGCGGCCGCGCAGTCGGTGCAGGCCATGGACGAGACGCGCGCGGCACGCCTGTCCTCGCTCGAGGACATCTTCAAGGGCGGCAAGACCGGCCTGGGCGCGGCCGTGTCGGACCTGCTCAACGCCTTCTCCGACATCGCGAGCACGCCGACCGACGTGACGGCGCGCAACGTGGTGATCACGCGCGCCGACGAGATGGCCGCGCGCATGCGCGACGCCCAGACCCGGCTCGACGACCTGCAGAAGGGCGTGAATTCGCAGCTCGGCGACGCGGTGCGCAGCATCAACGGCCTGGCCGCGCGGCTGGCCACGCTCAACGAGCAGATCGCGCGCGCCAGCGGCGGCGGCCAGAGCCCGAACGACCTGCTCGACCAGCGCGACCAGCTGCTGCGCGAGCTCAACCAGCAGGTGCAGACCACCACCGTGCAGGCCGACGACGGCTCGCTCAGCGTGTTCGTGGGCAGCCAGGCGCTGGTGCTGGGCAACAAGGCGGCGCAGGTCGCGATGAGCACCGACGACGCCAACCAGAGCAAGCTGACGCTGATGCGCAGCGGCTTGTCGACCACCATCGACGAGGCCACGCTCGGCGGCGGCGCGGTCGCGGGCCTGCTGCGCTTCCAGAACAGCGACCTGGCCGAGGCGCGCGACGGCCTGGGCCGCATGGCGCTCACCCTGACGACCGAGATCAATGCCCAGCACCGGCTCGGCGTGGACCTCGACGGCAACCCCGGCGGCGACTTCTTCAAGCCGATCGCGATCCCCGATGCCATGGGCGCCGCGAGCAACACGGGCAACGCGGTGATCGGCGCCACGGTATCGAACACCTCGGCGCTCTCGGCCTCGAGCTACCAGCTCAAGTTCGGCGCGGGCGGCAGCATCGAGGTGCAGCGGCTGTCGGACGGCAAGACCACCAGTTTCACGGGCCCGATGCCGATCGAGATCGACGGCCTCAAGCTCGACCTGAAGTCGGGCAACGCGGCCGAGGGCGACAGCTTCGTGCTCAAGCCCTATGCCTCGGCCGCCGGCGACATGGCGACCGTGCTGCGCTCGGCGCGCGGGCTGGCCGCGGGCAGCCCGGTCGAGGCGCGCGTGGGCACCGGCAACACCGGCGGCATGGCGGTCGGCAGCCTGGCCGCGACCTCGGCCAATGCCAACCTCAGCCAGCCGGTCACGCTGACCTTCAACGGCGCGGGCGGCTTCGACGTGTCGGGCAACGGCACCGGCAACCCGACCAGCGTGCCCTACGTGGCGGGCCAGCCGATCAGCTACAACGGCTGGACCATCGTGCTGTCGGGCACGCCCAAGGCCGGCGACACCATCACCGTCCAGGCCGCCACCACCGCCTACGGCGGCAGCAACGCCGGCAATGCGCAGGCGCTGCTGGCCCTGCGCGACAAGACGGTGTTCGACGGCGCCCCCATGACCGACGGCTATGCCGCGCTGATGGCGCAGGTCGGCGTGCGTTCGCAGAGCGCGCAGTACGCGGCCGAGATCTCGGGCTCGATCGCCACCTCGCTCGAGACCGACCGCACCAGCCAGGCCGGCGTGAACCTCGACGAGGAAGCCGCCAAGCTGCTGCAGTACCAGCAGGCCTACCAGGCCTCGTCCAAGATGATCCAGATCGCGCAGAGCATCTTCGACTCGCTGCTGCAGAACATGAACTGACCCGGGAGACAGGAAGAACCATGACAGCCACCCGCCTCGCCAGTGCCACCACCTACGACAACGCGGTGCGCCAGCTCACCACGCGCCAGTCCCAGCTCTCGAAGCTGCAGGAGCAGCTCAGCGCCAGCAAGAAGGTGCTGCGCCCCAGCGACGACCCGACCGGCGCCGCGCAGGCCGAGCGCGCCATCACGCGCATGGCGCGCGTCAGCACCGACCAGCGTGCGCTGGAGCTGCAGCGCAACGCGGTCTCGACGGCCGAGTCGACCCTGGGCAGCGCGACCGCGGCCATGGCCGAGTTCCGCACGCTGGTGGTGAACGCCGGCAATGCCACGCTGTCGGCGGCCGACCGCGCCACGATCGCGCAGCGCCTGACCACGCTGCGCGGCCAGCTGCTCGGCTATGCCAATGCGCAGGACAGCAACGGCCAGTCGCTGTTCGGCGGCCTGGGCAGCACCGCGGCGCCCTTCGTCGACAACGGCAGCGGCGTGCGCTTCGACGGCATCGCGGGCCAGGCCGGCGCCGCCAGCGACACCGCCATCCCCTCGATGCTCGACGGCTACGCCACCTGGATGGACGTGCCCACCGGCAACGGCGTGTTCACCGTGGGCCAGGAAGCCGGCACGCGCAACGTCTACAGCGACGCGGGCAAGGTGGTCGACCCCTCGGCGCTGACCGGCCACGGCTACCGCGTCGCGTTCAACGTCGCCAACGGCGTGACCACCTACGACGTGATCGACACCACCACGCAGGCCACGCTCAAGTCGGGCCAGCCCTACACCGCGGGCCAGGCGATCGAGTTCGCCGGGATCTCGCTCACGGCCAGCGGCGTGCCGGCCGACGGCAATGCACTGACCGTCGCGCCCAGCGGCAAGACCAGCCTGTTCGGCGTGCTCGATCAGGCGATCGCGGGCGTGAAGGACGGCGGCAACAGCAGCGGCCAGCTGGCGCAGAACGTGGCGCAGTCGCTGGTGCAGATCGACGCCGCGAGCGCGCGGCTGTCGGCCTCGCGCGGCCGCGCGGGCGACCTGCTGAACCAGGTCGACAGCATCTCCGACCGCCAGTCCTCGCGCAGCCTGCAGCTCGAGGCCGACCGCTCGCGCGCCGAGGACCTCGACACGATCCAGGCGCTGTCCGACTTCAAGACCCAGCAGACCGCCTACTCCGCGGCCCTCGGCTCCTATGCCGAAATCCAGAAACTCTCGCTGTTCAACTTCATCGGCTGACGTGGCGTGACCGCCCTTTCGTTCCTTCTCTCCTTCTCGTCTTCATGTCTCAATCGGTACTCGGCAGCCTGACCTTCGGCTACCGCCCGTTCTGGAACCGTCCGCGCGCGCTCGCGGGTGTCCAGCTCTTCGTCCACGAGGACCGCCAACGCATCGACGGGCGCCACCTGCTGCGCACGCTGGCCGAGACCTGGAACGCCGATTCGCCGACCCTGCTGCTGTCGATCCAGACGCCCGAGTTCCTGCGCGACATCGCGAGCAACGCCGAGGCAGCCGGGCCGATGCTCGAGATTCCGCTCGGCTGGATGCAGGACGCCGGCCTGCGCCCCGCGGTGCGCGCCGCCGCCCGCCGCGGCGTGCGCATGGTCGCGAGCGGCGTGCCGACTCAGATCCCCGACGCCGAGGCCGCGCCCTGGTTCGAGCGCCGGCTGCTGCGGCTGGCTCCGGAAGACGCGATGGACGCGCTGCGCCTGGCGCAGGTGGAGCGCGACACCACGGTGTTCGACCGCGGCATGACGCATCCCGGCGAAAGCAGCCCGGTGCGCCCCGATGCGCTGATCGACGGCGTGGCCAGCCGCGCGCTGGCCGAGCATGCGCTCGACCAGCAGAACGCCTGGGCCGTGGCCGGCTGGCCCAGCGAGGACGTGCTGCACGGCTACGGCGGCCAGCCGCTGCCGCCGACGCGGCGCGCCATCGTGCGCGTGATGAACGCGATCGACGCCGAGGAATCGCTCGAGCGCATCGACCAGCTCGTGAGCCGCGAGGCCGCGCTGGTCTACGCGCTCATGCTCTACCTGAACTCGCCGGGCCTGGGCCTGCCGAACCGCGTGGCCTCGCTGCGCCACGGCTTCATGATGATCGGCTTCCAGCGCCTGAGCACCTGGCTGTCGCAGCAGTTGCCGACCGCCAGCGAGGACGGCAACCTGCGCCCGCTCAACACCTCGATGGCGATGCGCGGCCACCTGGTCGCGCAGCTGATGGACGCCGGCATCGAGGACGACCTCAAGCGCGAGGTCTATCTGTGCGGCCTGTTCTCGCAGCTCGACCTGGTGATGGGCGAGCCGCTGCGCACCAGCTTCGGCCGCATCCCGCTGACCGACCGCATCGTGGCCGCGACCATCGCGCAGAACGGCCCTTATGCGCCCGCGCTGCAGCTCGCGACCGCGCTCGAATCGAGCAACCCGACCGCGCTGCGCAACCTGCGCCGCACCCATGCGGTCGATGCCGAGGAAGTCAACCGCGCGCTGCTGCGGATGATCGCCGCGGGCGGCTTCTAGGCCGGCCCTCCTCCATTGGGAGGAAGCCGCGCTTTTTTTGCCCGCTGGCCCTTTTTTCTCCTCAAGTCTTCCGCCGCCGCGCCGAAAAAGCGGACATGCGGTCCCGCGGGGCCGCGCCCAGGAACCGGAGAACACCATGTCGGGCATCCCGCAACGACTTTTCATCCACGGCCCCCGGGTCTGAAGGCCATCCGTGTCCAGCCTGGCACCGACTTTGGCCCGCGATTTCAACGCCCGTCCGCCGGGCTACTGCAGCGCCGCGCGCGCGCTGACCATCAACCGCCTCCAGCAGCCGGCCACCCAGGCCAGCAACGATGCCTCGGCCGTGCCCGACTTCGCCGCGAGCTGCCCGGCCTTCACCATGGCCTTCCAGCCGATCGTCGACGTCGACAAGGGCGAGGTCTACGCGCACGAGGCGCTGGTGCGCGGCATCCACGGCGAAGGCGCCGGACACATCCTCGGGCTGGTGCATGCGCGCCATCGCGTCGAGTTCGACCGCGCCTGCCGCGCCAAGGCGATCGAGCTCGCGGCCGGGCTGCGCATGGCTTCGCGGCTGAGCCTCAACGTGATGCCCAACGACGCCGGGCGCCAGGGCGAATGCTTCCAGAGCGCGGTCGAGACCGCCGAGCGCTTCGGCTTCCCGAAGGAGCGGCTGATCTTCGAGGTGACCGAGTCGGAGCGCGTCGAGGACCTGCCGCACCTGGTGCGGGCCTTCGAGATGCACCAGCAGCACGGTTTCTCCTCGGCCATCGACGACTTCGGCGCCGGCTTCGCGGGCTTCGAGCTGTTCGTCGCGCTCAAGCCGCACATCGTGAAGCTCGACATGGAGCTGATCCGCAACATCCACACCGACGGCGTGCGGCGTGCCGTGGTCAAGGGCTTCGTCTCGACCTGCGGCGAGCTCGGCATCCACGTGGTGGCCGAGGGCGTGGAGGTGATGGAAGAGGCGATGGCGCTGCGCGAGCTCGGCATCCGGCTGTTCCAGGGCTACCTGTTCGCGCGGCCGGTGGTCGAGACGCTGCCGGCCGTGAACTGGGAGTGGGAGAAGCGTTTCGACTAGGGCATGCCGGCCGCGAACCAGTCGCGCGCCGAGCGCCCCTGGTCCGGGCCCAGCATCGAGAAACCGCCGTCCACCGGAATGTCGGCGCCGGTCACGAAACGTGCCGCGTCCGAGCACAGGAACAGCACCACCTGCGCCACGTCGTCGCCGTCGCCCGCGCGGCCCAGCGGATGCAGCGGCGCGGCCATGCGGTCGGCCTTGGCGCGGTCGCCGCCGGCCATGCGCGAGAGCGCGTCCGACCAGGTCCAGCCGGGCGACACCGAGTTCACGCGGATGCGCCGCGGCGCCAGGGTCGCGGCCTGGTTGCGCGTGAGCTGCAGGATCGCCGCCTTGGCCGCGGGATAGAGCGCGCGGTCGGCCGTGCCGAACTTGCCGCCCACGCTGCCCATGTTGACGATGGCTCCGCCCTGCGCGGCCAGCGCCTCGGTCGCCTTGTGCACGAGCAGCGCGCCCGAGACCAGGTTGACGTCGAGCGCGGCCAGCCATTCGGCGCGCTTCGCGCCCATGCCGCCGTCGTTGTAGACCACGGCGTTGTTGACCAGGCAGTCGATGCGGCCCTCGATGCGCAGCGCGTCGGCCACCAGCGCGTCGAGCGCCTCGTCGTTCGCGATGTCGCAGGCGGCGAAGCGGCAGGTCGCGCCGAGTTCGGCCGCCAGCGCCTGGCCGCGCGCCGCGTCGATGTCGACCGCGACCACGCGCGCGCCGGCCTGCGCCAGCGTGCGCACGATGGCGCTGCCCAGCATCGCGGCGGCGCCGGTGACGATCGCGACCTTGCCTTGCATGTTCATGAGATGTCCTTCATCGGTTCAGGGGCCCATCTGGGCGAGTGCGTCCTCGACGCCGATCACCTGCGCGAGCATCGACAGATTCTCCAGGCTCGCGGCATGCAGATGCGGCTGCGCCGTGTTGCAGGCATCGGCCACCACCGCCACGTCGTAGCCCAGGTCGCTCGCATGGCGCGCGCCGTGCTCGACCACGTGGTTGGTCGCGATGCCCGCCACGTAGAGCCGGTCGGCGCCGGTGGCGCGCACCGCCTGCTCGAGCCCGCTGGCCCAGAATGGGTTGTTGCGCTTGTGCGTGACCACGGCCTCGCCGGGCAGCGGCGCGAGCTCGTCGTAGAACTCGGCACCCCAGCTGCCCTCCTGCACCGCGCCGCTCTGCGCCACGCGCCGGAACAGCATGCAGTTGTCGAGGCAGTCGACGTAGCCGGGCGCGAAGGCGATGCGCACGAAGATCACCGGCACGCCGGCGGCGCGCGCCCCCGCGATCAGCCGGCCGGCCGAGGCGATCAGGCGCGGGCGCGCCGGATCGTCGGCCGCGACGCCCACGCGCACCTTGCCGTCGGCGTGTAGCACGTCGTTCTGGTAGTGCATCGCGAGCAGCGCGGCCTTCACACGAACACCTGCAGCGCTTCGTGCGCGGCGTCACAGTTGACCAGCTCGACGCGCTTGAGATGGATGCGCAGCTCGCCCTCGTGGCGGCGCAGCGTGTGCAGCACGCTGCCGCCGAACATGCGCTGCTCGGTCTTGCGCCATTCGAGCAGCACGAAGGTGGAGCGCACGGTGAGGCCGCCCTGGTCGCCCTCCTCACGCGCCTCGATGCCGATGTTGCCCACCACGTGCACCGTGCGCGTGGGCGGCTGCTGCGAATAGGCGCGCGCCTGCTCGAGCCGGCGCGCGCGCATCGAGCGCAGCAGCGCGTCCTCGCAGAACAGCGAGGCATGGTTGAGGTGGTCGGCCTGGCCGTGCACCAGCGGCACCCAGTACAGGCCGTCGGGCGTGAACAGGCGCTGCCATTCGTCCCAGCGGTGCTCGTCGAGCAGCCGCGCCTCATGGTGCAGGAACTGCGCGATCTCCTGCTGTTCGTTCCAGTCGAGGAAGTTCATGCGGCGCTCCCGGTGTCCACGCCCATGTACTTCGACCAGGCACCGAACATGTTGCGCGCCGGCATCTCGCTGTTGCCGTTGGAGGCGCGCCCGCCGGGCAGCGGCTGGTCGCGCCCGACGGCGCGATGCATGCTGACCCAGTCGCCGCCGTCCGAACCCAGGCCCTCCTGCACCCGGTTGTAGGCCTCGAGGTCGTCGGGCATCACGTTCGACGAGGGCGAGTTGACGATGTTGGTGTACTTCAGCGTGCGCTGGAAGGTGGCCTCGGGCGCGCCCTTGAGCCGGAAGCTGAAGATCTCGACCAGCGTGCGGTCGACCGACAGCGGTCGGATCACGCGGATCTGCTGGAACGAGGTGTGGGGCGAGCAGCTCGGGTAGACGATGGTGTTGTGGCGGTTCACGCGCAGGATCTGGTCGGCGCGCTCGGCGCCCTGCGCCGCCTCGAGCGCGGCCACGTAGGCCAGGCTCACCGGGTCGGTCGGCGGCACGAAGATGCCTTCCATGAAGCCGTGGCCGTTGTCGTAGCCCTTGAGCTCGAGCTTCTCCCAGAACTCGAGCGGCTCGCCGTTGCCGTCGACGATCACCACCTCGAAGGGCTTCTGCGTGCCGGCCGGCATGGCCTCGAACTCCTCCTTGGCCGCGCGCCACGACGACTCGTGCGTGGCCACCGCATGGATGGTGTCGTGCAGGTTCTCGAAGAAGATCTTCCAGTTGTTGCGCTGGATCACGCGCTGCACGCCGCCGGCCACCTCGACCTCGCCCTCGGGCGCGCGGTCGCAGAAGTTGTCGAGCGAGGTGGCGACGCCGCCGAGGAACTCCTCGAGCCCGGGTCCTTCCTTCGACAGGCTCGCGAACACGAAGCCGCGGTGCGTGGCGACGCGCGCCACGTTGCGCACGCCGTACTGCGGGTCCTTGAGGTCGAGCCCCGTGTCCTCGTAGCCGCTGCGCAGCGGCACCGACAGCAGGCTGCCGTCGCACTTGAAGGTCCAGCCGTGGTAGAGGCAGCGCAGGAACTTGCCGGCGCTGCCGCTGCCGTCGGGCACGATCTTGGCGCCCTTGTGCGGGCAGCGGTTGAACATCACGTGGATCTGGCCGTCGGTGTGGCGCACCATCACCACGGGCTCGCGGCCGAGCCGGGTGGTGAAGTAGTCGCCGGGCTTGGGCACCTGGCTCTCGTGGCCGACGTAGAGCCAGGCCTGGCCGAACACGCGGTCCATCTCGAGCTCGAAGATCGCGGGGTCGGTGTAGACGCGCTTGTGGACGCGGTCGGGCTGCACGAGGGACTGCAGGTCGATGGTCATGGATGGGTCTCCTGGAATCGTGGGATCAGAGGTCGAGCACCAGCTGCGGCGTCCTGGCGCGCGACACGCAGGTGCAGATGGTGCGCCCGTCGGCTTTCTCGCGCGGGCTCAGGTTGTGGTCGCGGTGGTCGGGCACACCCTCGACCACGTCGACGGCGCACACGCCGCAGTCGCCCTGGCGGCAATCGTAGAGCGGGTCGAGCCCCGCGGCGATCAGCACGTCGAGCAGGCTCCGGCCCGGCGGCACCGTCAGCAGATGGCCCGAGCGCAGCGTGCGCACCTCGAAGGCCGCGTCGCCGGCCTGCGCGAGCGCGCCCGCGAACAGCTCGAAGTGCACGTGGTCGTCGGCCCAGCCCTGGGCGCGCGCGGTGTCGACCACCGCCTGCACCAGGCCGCGCGGGCCGCAGACATGCAGATGGCGCCCGGGCACCGGCGCGGCCAGCAGCGTGCGCAGGTCGAGGCCGCGCGCGGGATCGCCGCCGTCGTGCACCACGCGGCCGCCGAGCGCGCGCACCTCCTCGAGATAGGCGGTGGCCTCGGGGCTGCGCGTGGCGTAGTGGAACTCGAAGGCCTGGCCCTCGGCCGCGAGCGCGCGCGCCATGCACAAGAGCGGCGTGATGCCGATGCCGCCCGCGATCAGCAGCGGCGCGGCCTCGCCCCGGCGCAGCGCGAAATCGTTGCGCGGCGCCTGCGCGAGCACGCGCGCGCCCTCGGCCAGGCCATGCATCCAGGCCGAGCCGCCCGCGCCGTCGGGCTCGTGCAGCACGGCGATCTCGTAGCGGTCCGGCGCGCCATGGGGTCGTGCCAGCGAGTACGCGCGCTGGCCGGCCTGCCCGTTGGGTTGCATCACCTGCACGCCCAGGTGCGCGCCGGGTTCGAACGGCGGCAGCGCCTCGCCGTTCGCGCTGCGCAGCACGAAGGCCTTGATGGCCGGCGTGAGCGCGCTGGCCGAGGCCACCACCAGTTCGAGCATGGAAGGCGCGGCGTTCATCCGAGCGGCAGCGCCGGGTCGGCGATGGTCAGGGCCGTCGATTTGGCCCAGCGCGGCATCAGCGTGTTCGATGGCAGCGTCTCGTCGACCAGCTTGCGCGCCGTCTCCACGCCTGCCACCGGCAGGCCCGTTGCATCGAGCAGGCCGATCTGCGCGAGTACGCTGGCCTGGTCCCAGTAGATGTGCTCGTGATAGAGCTTGTCGCCGCGGAACTTGACGATGGCCACGAGCGGGATCTCCACCGGCCGGCCCGTGGGCGCGATGCCCGGCAGCATCCAGTCGATCTCGACCGTGTGGGTGAAGCAGAACAGCATCTCGTCGACGATCTGGGTGGCGCCCACGGTGCGCGAGATCGGCGTGAGCCGGGTGTCGGGCGGCGTGGTGGGAATGAAGTGGTGCTTGTAGAAGCGCGACAGCTCCTTCGCGCCCACGCCGCCGGTCATGGTGGGGATGTGGTTGACGTAGGGCTCGGCGACCATGGTGCCCATGGTGGCGACCACGTCGCGCGTGGCGAACTCGTACTCGCAGTGCTTGTCCCACAGCGCCGACAGGTCGTAGACCGGGCCGATCGCCTCCTTGAACAGCGCCATGGAACGCTGGTGCGCCATCAATGTCGAGGGCTTGTCGAAGTGGTCGCCGCCGGTGCGCGCGAAGGCATGGTCGACGCCTGGGTAGACGTACATCTGCGCGCCGGGCCGGTCCGCGAAGGCCTCGAGCACCTGGGCGCGCGCCTCGGGCGGGCAGAACTTGTCGAGCTCGGCGAAGTGCAGCGCGATCGGGCACGCGATCTTCGGCACCAGCTCGAGCGCGCCCTCGATGCCGACGCCGTAGTAGCCGACCGCCGCGTCCACGCCCGAATGCGCGGCCGCGAGGTAGGCCAGCTTGCCGCCGAGGCAGAAGCCCAGCGCGCCGACCTTGCCGGTGCAGGCCGGGTGCGCGCGCAGCGCCTGCACGCTCGCGGTCACGTCGGCGATGCCGGCCTCGATGTCGAACTGCTGGAAGAAGCCGAAGGCGCGCTGCCAGTCCTCGGGCGAGTAGCCGAGCTCGACGCCGGGCTCCATGCGCCAGAACAGGTCGGGCGCGAGCACCACATAGCCTTCCTCGGCATAGAGGTCGGCCACCTCGCGCACGTAGTCGTTGATGCCGAAGATCTCCTGGCACAGCACGATGCCGGGGCCGCGGCCCGAGGCCGGCAGGGCCAGGTAGCCGCGGAAGCTCTGCGCGCCGTCGCCGGCCGGGATGTCGATGTAGTGGCTCATCGGGGTGTCTCTCTCGAAGGGGTGGATCGGGATGGCGGCGATTCTGGAGACGACGCGTGGCGGCTGTCTGTCCATTTCGTGCAGCACGCCGCGCTGCACGAAACGGATAGCCGCGGCGCGCGGCGCTGCCAGACTGCGGCCTGCGACCGTTTGCCCGGTCTCTTTCGGCCACCCGCTTCCCACCCACGTTCGGCGTATCCATCGCCAGAGGAGTTTCTCGATGCCGCTCAGCCGCCCGCGCATGGCGACCGTCCCCTCGGTCCTTGCCCTCGCCGCCTTCTCCACCCTGCTGGCCCTGTCGCCGCACGCCGATGCGCAGACCGTCAAGGTCGGCCTCGCGATGGACCTGTCGGGCCCCTTCGCGGTCGGCGGCGCCGAATCGAAGGCCGGCTTCGCGGTGGCGATCAAGCAGCTGGGCGGCAAGCTCGGCGGCGTGCCGGTCGAGTTCGTCGAGGCCGACACCGCGGGCAACCCCGAGACCGCGCGCCAGGTGGTCGAGCGCATGCTGATGCGCGACAAGATCGACCTGTTCACCGGGCCGGTCGGCTCGTCGGTGGCGCTGGCCGTGGCGCCGCCGCTGTTCGCGGCCAAGGTGCCCTACCTGTCGAGCAACACCGGGCCGAGCGACCTCTCGGGCGCGCGCTGCAATCCCTATTTCTTCGGCGCCTCGTACCCCAACGATGCGTACCACGAGGCGGCCGGCAAGTTCGCGGGCGACAAGGGCTTCAAGAAAGTGGCGCTGATCGCGCCCAGCTACCCGGGCGGCAAGGACGCCATCACCGGCTTCAAGCGCACCTACAAGGGCGGCACGGGCGACGAGCTCTACACCAAGCTGGGCCAGCTCGACTACTCGGCCGAGCTCGCGCAGATCCGGGCCTCGAAGCCCGATGCGCTCTACTTCTTCCTGCCGGGCGCGATGGGCGTGGCCTTCATCAAGCAGTTCGTGGGCGCGGGCCTGTCGAAGGACGTGGCGCTGATCTCCACCGCCTTCTCGGCCGACGAGGACATGATCCCCGCGGTCGGCGAGCCGATGCTCGGGCTGTTCAACACCGCGCACTGGTCCTTCGACCTCGACAACCCGGCCAACCAGCGCTTCGTGGCCGCGTTCCGGCAGCAGAACAACGGCCGCAACCCCTCGTTCTACGCGGGCCAGGCCTACGACGTGCTGATGGCGATGGACGCGGCGGTGCGCGACGTCGGCGGCAAGGTGGCCGACAAGGCCGCGCTGCTGAAGGCGATCAAGGCCGCCAACTACAAGTCGGTGCGCGGCGACTTCCGCTATGGCGCCAACAACTTCCCGATCCAGAACTACTACCTGCGCGTGATCGCCAAGGACGGCAGCGGCCGCATCGCCAACAAGGTGATCGGCACCGTGCTGACGAACTACCAGGACACGACCGCGGCGCAGTGCGCGATGAAGCCGTCCTGATCCGGTGCCTCAATGCCGCGCGGTCTCGCGCGGCAGGTGGCCGAAGCGCTCGCGGTAGCAGGCCGCGAAGCGGCTCAGGTGCGAGAAGCCGCAGTTGAGCGCCACCTCGGTCACGCTGGCGCCGTCGTGGCGCGCGAGCTGCGCATGCGCGGCGTCGAGCCGCATGTTGCGCAGCACCTCGCCGGGCGAGAGCTCGCGGTAGCGTCGGAACAGCAGCGCCAGCCCGCGCCGCGTGAGGCCGGCGGCGCGCGCCACCTCCTCGAGCGACAGCGGCGTGTCGAGCCGCTCCTGCATGAACTCCTCGGCGCGCCGCAACTGGCGCAGGCTCGCGGCCTCCGAGCCATGCCGCGCCTCGTCGTGCCGCTCGCGCACCGAGTTCGGCCGGTGGCACAGCAGGTAGAGCATCAGGTTGTCCTCGCAATGCGAGAGCCAGCGCGCGTCGTAGCCGGCGTCGCCCGCCGCGGGTAGCAACGAGGCGAGGCTCGCCACCATGCGGCGCCATTGCGTGCCCGCCGTGTCGTCGAGCCGGAACGGCATCTCGAAGTCGATCTCGCCCACCGCATCGGCGCCGCGCAGCGGGAAGGCATGGCGCGCCACCTCCTGCAGCCGGCTCAACTCGATCTTGAGCATCAGCTGTTCGCAGTCGGCATGCCAGCGCAGCCGCACCGGCTTGTGGGCCGAGATCACCGCGCCCTGCCCCGGATGGATCTGCAGGCTGCCGCCCGCGTGATGGATGTCGGCGTGGCCGCGCAGCGGCATCTGCACCAGCACGAAGTTGCCGAGCGCATCGGGTTCGATGTCCACGTCGCAGCCGTAGCGCAGGATGCACAGCGAGAGTGCGCTCAGCTCGGCGCGGCAGAAGATCGCATCGACGTCGCCGCGATGCCAGACGCTGCGGTGCGGCTTCAGCTCGCAGGCGATGCGCGCATGGGTTTCGTCCGCCGCGCGGGAACGGAAGACCTCGCGCCCGTACAGCGGCGAGAGTTGCTGGCTCGACCATGCTTCCACGGACACTCCTGCGATTTCAGGTGGGGGATCGGACGCTTGTTGTGCGCGCCAATCTACGGGCAATCGGCGCGAGCCGCCATGGCGGTTGCCCGGGGTGCGGGCGGCCCTGGTGCCGTGCAAGAAGCCTGCCCGCCGGGCCCCGTTCGCATAATGGCCGGCCGTCCACCTCCAGGGAGATCGCCGAATGAGGAAGTCCACCGCCGTCCTGATGCTCGCGGCGCTGCTGCGGGCCGTTGCGCCGGCCGCGGCGCAGGCCGCCGCCGATCCAGACACGTCGAGGAAGCAGGCGCAGCAGCCTCTCTACGACCTGAGGGTGTCGAGCGAGAAGCTGGCGTTCCGGGTGTACGTCAACGACCTGCCGATCTCGGTCCTTCCCACCAGGCGCTTCGGCACGATCGGCATGCCGCTCAATCCGGCGATCCTGCGCAGCGGTCCGCAGAAGCTCACGATCCGCCTGCTGCCCGCCACCGGCCAGCAGCGCTTGCCCGACACGGACGACCTGAAGGTGGAACTGGTCGTGCGCAGCAAGACCGAGCCGCCGCGCAACACCACGCTCTATGAGTTGCCCCCGCTGCGCGACGGCATGCAGGCGCTGTTCACCGACCCGCAGGGCTTCAGCCAGACCGTGCAGTTCGAGGCCCAGGTGCCCTACAGCCTGGCCGGCTGGGAGCGCAGCGTGCCGCTGGATGCGGCCGATGCGAAGCTCGAAGCCGAAGCGCTCGAGGTCTATCGCCGGCTGATCGCCGACATCGGAAACAGGAAGGGTGAAGCCTTCATTGGCGCGCTGGCCAAGGCCCAGCGGCTGCTCTACCCCGCCATCTACCTCTCGTCCGCGGAGGCACGGGAGCGGGATGCCGAATGGGTGAGCTTCATCGACAAGGGCACCGGCACCGTCGCACCGCTCGAGCACCATGCGCTCGAGATCCGCGGCGACGGCAAGCTGGTGCGGCTCAAGCGCACCGACCCGGCCAGCGTCGACGAGGGCGTGGTGCGCATCGCCTACAAGCGGGGGCCGCAGCCCCGCACCATCGTCTACGACATCTACCTGCACCGGCCCGCGCCCGGCGCGAGGCTGGAGCCGATCTGGTACTTCATGACCGACTTCAACTGAAGCGCCCCGCGGTGGCGGCGACACCCACGGAGACCGGTAGCAATAAAACGAGAACCAAGGTACTATTTCCTGGCTTCGCAGGCCTCTGGTGCCTACGCTTGCCTTCCATGCAATCAGCGCACATCTCCGTCGACCTCCAGGATGGCTGGAACGGCTCCTTCTTCTGCAAGGAGACGATGCGCGGCAGCTATTCGGGCGTGGCCCGGATCACCTGGCGCGGCATTCCCAAGGGCGACCTCGTCGTGATGCGGCAGCCTTCGCTGGAGGCGGCCATCGAGCGCGTGCGGGTGCGCGGCGGCCAGTTCATCAAGGCACGCACCCAGCCCTGAGCCCGGCCTACGCGCCGTCTCGTCAGCCGAGGCTCGAGCGCTTGCAGTTGAACACCGTGCCGCCATCCACGCTGCGCAGCATGGGCACCTTGCCCACGATGCTCAGCGTGGCGCTGGTCAGGCGCCACTCGCCGGCCTTCGACAGCTTGAAGAGCGTGGTGGTCTCCACCTCGGAGGTCGGAATCGAATTGAAGACATAGACCGGCTCGCCCGACGACTCGTCCAGGCCGACGAGGTCCGCGCGCATCTTGCCCAGGGTCTCGGTCTCGCGCGTCTTCGAGCGCACCACGTCGAGGTTGACCGTGCGCGAGAACTCGTCGATCGCGATCCTGCGCACCGCGTTGAACGGCGCATTGCCCGCGGCCGGCCCCGGCGTGCAGACCATGGTGGCGGCCGATGCGGCCGTGCAGCAGGCCGCCAGCGCCAGGAGCAGGCAGGTTGGACGGCTTCGTCGGGTGGTCATGGATCGTCCCTGGTTTGTGGTTCCGGAGGTCGACCACTGTAGCGCGCGGCCAATCCCCCGATCTTCGTGCGCCCGCACCGCTCGCGTCTCGTTTGGATACGACGATCTTCGTAACTTCCATTCGACGACGTCTTCTGACCCAATCGCTCTCCATCCATGCGCAAGCCATGGGCCGCGCGATGCCATCCCGCATCCGCGAGAACAAGCAGGATGCCGATGCATCCGCAATCGCGAGGAGATTCAGCATGCAGTTTCATCGGATGTTCCGCCGATTCACCCTGACCCTGGCCGCCGCATTCGCGCTCGGCCTCGCCGCCTGCGGCGGAGGTGGAGGCGGTGGCGGCGGAGGGCTGCCGCTGCTTCCCCCGGTGACCAATGAACCGCCGCCCCCGCCGCCCTCCAGCACCAGCCGGGTGATCAATGCCACGCTGAAGTCCAACGCGAACGGCGCCACCTACCCGATCCAGATCTACCTGCCCGCCGCCTACGAGGGCGGGAGTTCAACCTATCCAGCGATGTACCTGACGGATGGCGACGCGAGCTTCAACCTCGGTGTGTCGCGCTTCCAGAATTTCGTCGACATCCTCGAGCAGCGGGGCAAGAAAGCCATTGTCGTCGGCATCGGCGGGACCGCGCGCCGCAACACCGACTACCTGCCGCCGGGCGCCGCGGCGTTCCATGACTTCGTCACGCGCGAACTCGTGCCGTACGTGGAATCGAACTACCGCGCCAATCCGGCTAGGCGCATGCTCTCGGGCCTGTCGAACGGCGGCATCTTCGTCGCGAGCGCTTTCTTCATGGAAGGTTCGGGGCAGTTAACCTTCCAGTACTTCTTCTCTTCCGAAGCGCCCTTCAACGGCCCCGTCGCCGCGCAAGTGGAGCAGCTCGAGAAGCAGATGTATGCCGACGCCGCCGCGCGCGATGTTCCCGTCACGCTGCTGCTCGCCTATGCCCTCAGCAACACCGGCGGCCCCACGATCACCGCAATGCACGACAAGATTGCAAGCCGCAACTACAAGGGTCTGAAGTTGAGCCTGAGGGCTTATCCAGGCGGGCACACGCAGATGGATCTGCCTTCGCTCGAGGACATTGCGGCGCGGTTCATCGAATAGTCGGGCGCCGCTCCGCGTGCAAGCTCTCCTCCCAACGGAGGAGAGATCGAACTCCATCGCAGGCACAGAATCGCTGGCCTGCGAAAAAAGGAGTCATCGATGCTCGAGAACAAGACGCTCGTCACGGCCTGCCTTGCACGGGTCAGCGCCGGGGCGTGGCCCGAGGTCGAAGGGCATCACCTCGAGGTGCTGCAGACGGCAGGGCTGATCGCGCCGGTCGATACGCCGTCGCTATTGATTCAGACGAGGCCTGCGCGGCGGTTTTCCTATGAATTGACGCCGGCGGGGAAGGAGCTGCTCTGGCCGCGGAAGAGTTAACGCGCGTCCGGATCGGTCGGAAAAACAAACGTGACGGACGCGAGCATCTGGCCTGCGCACCCTGGTGCTCCGATTCAGCGGGATGCCGGGCTGCCCTGCTTCATCCTGTTCACCATGTCCGTGAAGATCAACTGCCGCTCTCCGTCCACCACCTTGCCTCTTGTGCCAAACGGGTAGACCACGTGATTGCTGCGTCGGACCGTCCAGGCATCTCTTCGCAGGGGCTCGTCGACGCTTGGCGTCACTTCCATGACGCCTCGCCATATGCCGACCGATGCCAGGCCAGGAAGCACGTTCTCGCAGCGCGACTGAAAATCGCCAAGCTTCTGAAGCTCGATGTTCTTGTAGTCGTCGAGAAGAAGGAAGTACATCGAGCCGATCTTCAGAGACGGCACGAACCCGAACTGAATGAACTGGCCAGCGGTGGCATTCTTCGTTCCCTCGATCACACGGCCTTTGTACCGGGCACCGCAGGTCTCGCCGCCGGCGACCACGGTCCGGCCCTCGATCACCTCGACGACTGCGACGACACTGGAGATGTCGTAGAGCTCCCACAATGGAATCGAGACCGCCATGGACGCTGCCGCGTGGTTTGCGATGCCCAGCGCAGGCAGCACTGCGCATGCGCGCTGCAGCACGCTCATCGCGATGGCAACTCCCCAGCCCCGCGAGCCCACTGTTTGTTTACGCCTTGTGGTCGGGTGCGAGGAAGCCGTGCTCGAGAGCGTGCTGTTGCGCAGCATGCGCTGTTGTTCAGGGCGTCGGTGCCTCGGCAGGCTCCGTGGTGGCGAGGCCGCTGAGATTTCGAGGGATCGGCGCCACGATCAGCTTCAGGTTGCCGAGGATCACCAGGTTGTTGCCGTCCGGCGTGACGCGCATGACGGGGTGCAGGCAGAAATAGGGGTAGTCCGAGCTCAGGCAACCGGGCGCATCGGCCAGGGTGAACCGGCCTACCTTCGGCACCGTGAGTTGCGTGCCGGCCTTGGCGCTCGTGTCGTAGACGTCGATCACCGCCGCGCCCGACTCGTCCGGACCGACCGCGTAGCTCAACTGGTAGAGCCGGCGGCCGTCGGGCGAGATCTGCACCGCCTTCGTCACGTCGACCGGCTGGGGGACCGATCCCACCGTTCCGAAATCCCGGTCATACACCGTGTAGCCGCTGTTCACGAAGCGGTCGCCGTTGGCGCTCAGGCTCGTATTCCAATAGAAGAAGAAGTCGGCGATGGGCACTTTCTTGAAGATGCCATCCGACGTATCCATGAAGAGCACCGGTGGAACCGGCGATATGCTGGCCGACTGGGTCAACACCATGCGCGAACCGTCGCCCGAGACGGCCAAGTAGGGCCCACCGTGGCAACTTTCGCAAGCCGTCGAGCTGCCGAACTGCAGGGTGCGCGTGTCGAAATAGCCGAGCCCATGCCAGTCGTAGCCGCTACGGCTGGGCATCCAGAGCTTGCCGTCGTTGGTGAAGGCAATACCGGTTTCCGTCATGCCTCCCTGCCAACCGATGCCTTCGCCAGAGAGATGCGTGCTCTTGATGGTGAAGCTCGATGGATCGATCAGGTTGACCTGGTTGCTGGAATCCGTCGTCGCCAGCACGCTGGCGTCGGTCGCGAGCGCAACGTCGTAGAGACCGGGCACAGACAGCGTCGAGCTGGACCAGGCGGTCCCCGTCAACCGGAAGCGTGCCACAGCACTGATACCCGGGCCTATGAACGGCGTCGGGTAGGACGCATAGATGGCATGGCGCACGGCGTCGTAAGCCACCGTGCGCGGAACGCCGTATGCGCTGGTATCCAGCGCGGCGTACGGCAGCGTCACCGTCAGCGTGTACTCGATGGTCCAGGGCGAGCCCGCATAGACCACCTTGCAATCCGCATCGGCGCACGCGCGCACGATGAACGATCCCTTGTAGACACCAGGACCCAGGCCGGCCTTCGGCTTGACGACGATGCGTGCCTTCATGCCGTCGACGGTCACGTCGACGCTTCCGATACGCGGATCGACCGTTCCGTCGGGCGTTGCTGCCTTGACGAACAGGGTCGTGCTCGACTTGCTCTCGGCAACCGCATGGAGAACGACCCCGCCGGGATTCGCGTCCCCCAGTTCGTAGGCCATCTTCAGCGCCTGGGTGTCGAAGCTGAGTTTCACGCCGTCGTCGATGCGAGGGGGCGTTTCCGTCGAAGGAGAGTCAGGAGTTGTCGGCGTCGAGCCGCCGATGGGAAATGCCAGGCCACCACCGCCGCCGCCTCCGCCACCACCACCGCATGCGGACACCACCGCAGCCACGGCAAGCGCGACCGACGCAAGACCCCTCGCTCCATTCATCGACTTCTCCTCGTGTTATGTAAGCCAAATCTTACGTTGGAAGCATGCCGCTTCCAGGGACGTCGACCGTTTCGACACGAGGATTCGCCGCTTCCGTTGTGCGGCTCGCACGACTCACCCTCTTGGTGGATGGTCAGCATTGCGACGGTGGGGCACGGGAGTTCGACGGCGTCTCGCATCCACCGGCGATGGAGGTCAAAAAAAAGACAGCCCAACGAAAAGAGGCGACTGATCTTTTCATCAATGATGAGCGAAGCTCACGGGAGCACCATGAACTTCTGCAGCGTCTTGACCTTCTCGGCGGCGTCCTGCGTGTAGAGTTCATGAAGGCATCCTTGACGTACTGGTCCTTGAACCATGCGCCGATCACCCCAGCGATCGATGGCTTGGACGCCATGTGCAGGGCCAGGGCATCCTCGATGAACCCCGCCTTCCACTGGGCGAGAACAAGCGCAGCGTCAGATGGCGAGGGCGATACTGCTGTCCCGCTGATCGACGTTGCGGGCGCCGCCGCCTGGGCAGAGCCGGCCGCATCCACCTCGGACTGCTTGATCTGGTTGTACAGGTTGGCAATGTAGCCCCACTGCGAAGCGAAACGCGCATAGAGCGCGGCGTAGGTGGCACCGAAGATGGTCAGCGCTTCCGCAGACGTGAACATGCTCTTCGCTGCTTCGAGCACGCAGCCGATATAGGCAGATCACGACGATGTATCGCCAAGGAGCCCGCGGATCAGAGCCGTTGCAACAATGAGAATGAGGCCGATCCAGATCGTGCGTAGCACCACAATCTCGCCGCCGTTCGGTCGCCGTCCAAGCATAAATTCGCCGGAGAAGAATTCGATGGCACGAGCGCAGATGGTCATGGGACATCCTGAATTGAGAGAGGAGGAAATGTACGCGGACGCCGCCCATGAAAAAGCCCGCCAAGGCGGGCCGTGGATTGGCGGGGCGATGGTCACATCAGATGCTGCCCGTGCTCGGAGATCGCCTTAGCAACAGACTCCGAAAATTGCTCCGCGCCCTCTTCTTCAATGACCTCGCTGCTGGGTGCCTTGCGAAGAATGCTGACCGCCTTTTCGTAGGCATCGCTCAAGTCGGCGTCGGCCGGCTTACCCACAAGAAAGTAGACATGAAAATCCTCACGCGAATCTTTGATGCTCGACACCTGACCGAGCCATCGATGAGCCTTCTCCTTGATCGAAGAATCGCTCGCGAGATCGAACGAGAGCGGCTCGTAGCAATGCCAAGCGCTGTTCTTCCATGCATGCTCGAACTTGACCGAGTCATCGGCGACAGCAATCACCTTCTCCTCTAGGTGAGAAAGGACGTTGCGCTTCTCAAGCTCAGTCCTGAAGTGCTTCCAGACATCATCGTCTTTGCGCGGAGCGTTGATGAGTTCGGTGTCGTACTTCGTGACGAAGCGCTGATGCAGCAAGGTCAGCGTAGCCGGCAAGTCCTTGCTCAGCCCGCTACCGACCGGTGACCATTGCAACGAGCTGTCGTCCGCACGGATGACCGAGTGCACGAGTTGCTCAATCGCGGTCGCCTCCTTGCCGTCGCTTGAGTTCGGCGCATCCAGCGTGCCTTCCGTAATCTGGTCGAATGTCGCCTGAAGACGTCGCATTCTGGCTCGGAACACATCAGGATCGATGGTTGGAAAAGCCTTCTTCACACGGCCGTATGCGGTCTTGAACTTGGCACCGATGTACGAGCCACGAGCCGCCGTCAGGACCACGCCGACGTTGATGAACTCACCCGTCCCAATGTCGTGGACGTAGCGCAATACGATGTAGCTGTAAGGCGTGCGTGCGGTCGTACTCATGACAAAGCCCTCTTCAGTTCAATGCCTGCGGGAGCGAGGTTGTCGCGAAGGGACATGATAAAGGTTCTCGCCGTGGCGACCGTCTGAGCTTCAGCCGCCCATGACGGAGGGAGGGCGTCGCCGTAATCGTTGATCCGCTCGTCGGTCAGGGCGGCAAGGCGAGCGCTTATGCCATCGATCGGGTACGCAGCCCTGCCCCGCAAATGGCCGAAGAAGACATGCTCTTGCGGCGGGAGAGTGCCATCTAACGCGTTGACCTGCCATGGCTCCTTCCAGAACAGGTTCAGGTCTGTCATCAATGCAAGCTCGTGGTCGAAGATCGCGAACCCCTTGCCGTTGGTCAGCAGGTTGTGGTTCTTGACGTGCCGATCACCATTCGTCAGCCAGCAATCGAGCGCGAAGATGTCGAGCGCCTCTTGCTCAAGCTCGGCTGACATCCGGGCGGCCGGTTCGATCCACGCGGCATACCCATCGGGAAGGCGCTGCGAGCCGTACCCAAAGCGATCGCCCTTGCGCAGGGTTGCGGCAACGGTCGAATCGGGAATGGTGTCGATAAAGTCGTCGGAGAGTTCGACCAAGTAAGGCGGAGGCACTGGCAGACCTAGATCGAGCGCCAGCATGGCCGTCATGGCCTCGCGGATTAGCCCGCCTACGGAGCAGCCTTCCGAGAACTTCGCCACGAGTTCCACTTCACCCTTCTGTCCGTCACACACAAGGAGCATCGGTCGGGTTCGGCCGTTGCTCATCATGCGGTCGAAGCGGGTTGCCTCAACACGTTCAAACATTTGTCCCCTCCAAGTTCTAGTTGGCGGTGATTGTGGGCCATGCAGCCACGTCGGCCAGTGCGCCCGCACGAGGTCCAGGCGAACTGTGCGAGCAGATTGGATGCCCACAACACCGACGCCACATCTGACATCCCCTTACATCCGTCATTACATCGGACAAGATGAACGCAAAAACAAAAGGGCCTACTACCTATTTGATAGCGGGCCCTTTGTTAACCATGCGGCTTAGCGGATGGTAGGACGTACTGGATTCGAACCAGTGACCAACGGATTAAAAGTCCGCTGCTCTACCAACTGAGCTAACGTCCCGAATTCGGCTTCCCCTCGCAGGGACTTCCTCGTTCTTGTTTTTCTTGGTGCTTCGCCGCTGTCAAACGCGGCAAAGCCAAAGATTATAGCGTGGTATTCGCAGCCACCCGATCGAGAACCCACCCCGCCGCGCACTGGCCGAAGGTCGCGGTCACGCTGACCACCGACCCATAGCCATGGCAGTTGAGCGAACCATCGCCGCTCTCGATGGCGCACGAGGCATCGGGCGGGGCCACGCTCTCGCGGCTGAACACACAGGCGACGCCGATCTTGCGGCCCTCGCGCGGCGCGCCATGCGACTTCCGCAGGCGTTGCCGCAGCTGCGCGAGCAATGGGTCGTGCGTGACCTGCGAGAGGTCGTCGATGTCGACCTTGTGCGCGAGCCGCTTGCCGCCCGCCGCACCGACGGTGATGAAGTCGGTGCCACGCGCGACGCCGCGGGCCCAGGCGGCCATCGCGAGCTTGGCCTTCACCTGGTCGCAGGCGTCGATGACGGCATGCACGGGACCGTTGGCGGCCTGCGCGGCTTCGAGCAGCGCGGGCCAGTTGTCGGGCTCGACGAACTCGTCGACCGGCAGCACGCGGCACTCGGCGTTGATCTGCGCGATGCGCTCGCGCATGGCTTCGACCTTGGCTTGTCCGACGGTGCTGTCGAGCGCGTGGATCTGGCGATTGATGTTGGACTCGGACACGTGGTCGAGATCGATCAGCGTCAGGCGCCCCACCCCGCTGCGCGCCAGCGCCTCGACGGCCCACGAACCGACGCCGCCGATGCCCACGACGAGCACGTGCGCGTTGCGGATGCGCGCGGCACCGCTCACGCCGTACAGGCGCTCGAGGCCGCCGAAGCGGCGCGCGAAATCGGGTGCCATGGCGTCGTCGCCAGACGCGACAAAACCGGCGGCTGCCTCGGGGGCAGTCGCCGGTTCGGTCGTGGAGACGGGCTCGTGAACAGCGCTCAAGCGGAGGGCTCCGCCGGCACTAGCGCAGTCGCGAGAGACGCTCGCGGCCGGCCTGCGCGGCTTCCGACTGCGGATAGGCCTTGGTCAGGTCTTCCAGCGTGCGGCGCGCGGCGCGCGTGTCCTTGAGCTCGATCTGGCAGTTCGCGATCGACAGCACGGCCTCGGGGGCCTTGGCATGGTCGGGCGCCAGCGAGAGCATCGAACGGAAGTTGGCGATGGCCTCGTTGTAGTTGCGCGTGGCGTACTGGGCGTTGCCGAGCCAGAACAGCGCCGAGGCGTTGTAGCCGCTTTGCGGATAGCGCTTGACGAACTCGGCGAAGGCGGTCTGGGCCTGCGCGAACTGGCCGGCGCGGAACACGCCGAGCGCGGCTTCGAAGTCGGCCTTCTCGCGCGGATCGGCATTGAACTCGCGACCATCGACCGTGACCTTCGACGGCTCGTTCTGCTTGAGCCGGTCGTCGATGGTGGTCTGCTTGGACTGCAGCTCGCTCACGGCACGCGTGAGCTGTTCGTTCTGGCCGGTCATGCGCGCCAGGTCGCCACGCATCTGCTCGATCTGCGTCTGCAGGTCGAGCAGGCTGCGCCGCAGCTGGCCGTTCTCGTCAGTCAGGCGCTGATCGGTCTGCTGGCGCACGGCCTCCACGCGCTGGCGCAGATCGAGGATGGCCTTGCGGGCCTCGTCATCCTCGAACAGCGCGGCCTGCGATCCGGCCGAGGCGCACAACAGGGCGGCCGCCAGGGCCGCGCCACGCCACAGAGCGCGTTGGGCGGGCCGCATCACCGGGTGTAGCGGATTTCGGCGCGACGGTTCTGCGCCCAGACTTCTTCACCCGCGCCGGTCACGGCGGGCTTTTCCTTGCCGAAGCTCACGGCTTCGATCTGGCTGTCGTTCACGCCCAGCAGCGTGAGCGCGCGGCGCACGGCTTCCGAACGCTTCTGGCCCAGCGCGAGGTTGTACTCGCGGCCGCCGCGCTCGTCGGTGTGGCCTTCGATCGAGATGCGACGCTGCGGGTTGGCCTTGAGGAAACGGGCATGGCCGTCGATCAGCGACTGAAACTCGGGCTTGACCGTGTAGCTGTCGTAGTCGAAATACACGATGCGCTCGACGCCCATCGGACCTTGGGCGGTGCCGGCGTTGGGATCGATCGTGACGGGTGCCACGGCCGTGGCAGCGCCCTGGTTGCCAGCGCCACCGGCGGTACCGGTGCGGTCGGTCACGGGCGTTTCGTTGAGCTTGGTGCCCGACGAGCAGCCTGCGATCAGCGCCACGATGGCCAGCGAATAAATCGTACGTTTCAACATTTCGAACTCCTCAGATAAACCTAATCATTGCTTTTGAAACGGACCCCAGTCCGGTTCCCTGATGTCTCCTGCCTGACCCGCCAGCCGTGCCTTTATTTTTCCGTCCAGCGTGGTCGTCATGAGGGCCTCGCGACCTTGCAGTTGCGTGGCATAGACGATCAGCTTGCTATTGGGGGCAAAACTCGGACTCTCGTCCGCCGAGGTGTCGGTGATGGCGGTGACATTGCCGCTGGCCAACTCCATCACGTGGAGTTTGAACGCCCCGCCCACGCGGGAGATGTAGGCCAACCACCGGCCGTCGGCGCTGACGGAAGGAGAAATGTTGTAGGTACCGCTGAAGGTGACCCGGGTCGGGTTGCCGCCATTGGCGCCCATCTTGTAGATCTGTGGTGCGCCGCCGCGGTCGCTCACGAAGTAGATGGTGCTGCCGTCGGCCGAGTAGACCGGTTCGGTGTCGATGCTCGCGCTCTGGGTCAGCCGGCGCGGCTCGCCGCCGCTGGCCGGGATGGTGTAGAGCTGCGAGCCGCCGTCGCGACTCAGCGTGACGGCGAGCGTGCTGCCGTCGGGCGCCCAGGCCGGCGCGCTGTTGGAGCCGCGGAAGTTGGCGACCAGCCTGCGCTGGCCGCTGGCCACGTTGTGCACGTAGACGACGGGCTTGCGCGATTCGAAGGACACGTAGGCCAGTTGCTGGCCGTTGGACGACCAGACCGGCGAGATGATCGGCTCGGGACTGGCGAGCGCGGCCTGCGCGTTCTCGCCGTCGGCATCGGCCACCCACAGCGAGTAGCGGCTGCCGCCCTTGGTCACGTAGGCGATGCGGGTCGAGAAGATGCCCTTGTCGCCCGTGAGCTTCTCGTAGACGTAGTCGGCGATGCGGTGCGAGGCGAGCCGCAGGTCGCCCTGGGGAACGATGTAGCTCTGGCCACCGAGGTCACCGCCGTTCGGGCCGCGCACCACGTCCCAGAGACGGAAGCGCACGTCGTAGCGGCCATCGGCCAGGCGCGTGACGCTGCCGACCACGAGCGAGTCGGCGGTGCGCTGGCGCCAGACGGAGAAATCGGGACGCGAGCCCTCGTCGAGCGCCTGGCCCGAGGCATCGACGCCGCGGAACTGGCCGCTGCGCTCGAGGTCGGCCTGCACGATCTCGGAGATCTTCTGCGGCGAGGAATCCTGGCCGCGGAACGGCACGAGCGCAATGGGCAACTGGGTCAGCCCCACGCCCGACACCTCGACCTTGAACTGGGCGAGTGCGGGCAAAACGGGGGAAGCTGCCAGGGCCGCGATGACCGTGCGGCGACCCAAAAGCGATGAAGAAGGAGTTGGAGAGAGGGCTTGCAACGGCTTGTTCATGCGGTTTCGGAGAGATCTCGGGTTGAAAAAGTTTCTCCCCTTGTAACGGGGCCACATGGTACACATTGCTTTGATGGGGCCATGGCAAAACGTTCCATGCGGCGCGGGGTCCTACACACAAAATGCTTCAGGAACGCGCCCTGGTACCCGGCCCCGGGCAGCCGAAAGGGCGTTCCGACCCGCCCCGTAGAATCCGCCGCCATGCAGACACCCCCCGGCAGCGAGACCGCACGCCCTCCCCTGATGCGCCGGCTGGCGCGGCTCATGACCTGGTTCGGCGGTTCGCGCCAATGGTGGGCGCTGGGGCTGATCGGCGCGATGCTCGCCGCCATCACCGAGCCGCTGATGGCGGCCCTCCTCAAGCCGCTGCTCGACCGCGGCTTCACGCGCGGCGAAATGCCTCTGTGGTTCGTGCCGGCCGCCGTGCTGCTGCTGTTCGCGGTGCGCGGCATCGCCCAGTTCATCTCGCAGTACGCGCTCTCGCGCATCGCCAACGAAGGCATGCAGCGGCTGCGCAAGGTGCTGTTCGACCGGCTGCTGGGCGCCGAGCTCGCGCTGTTCGCGCGCCAGTCGGCCAGCACGCTGTCGAACACCGTGGTCTATGAAGTGCAGACCGGCGCGATGCTGCTGGTGCAGGCGCTGCTGGGACTGTCGCGCGACGGCTTCACGCTGGTGGCGCTGCTGGGCTACCTGGTCTACCTGAACTGGAAGCTCACGCTGATCGTGGCCTTCCTGGTGCCGAGCATCTCCTGGATCATGAAGGTGTTCTCCAAGCGCCTCTACAAGCTGACGCAGCAGGGCCAGCAGGCCACCGACGAGCTGGCCTACGTGGTGGAAGAGAACGTGCTCGCCCACCGCATGGTGCGCCTGCATGGCGCCGAGACGGCCCAGGCCAGGCGCTTCGAGCAGTTGAGCCAGAAGCTCAACCGGCTGGCCGTGAAGTCCACCATCGCCCAGGCCGCGACCACCCCGCTGACGCAGATGATGGCCTCGCTGGCGCTGTCGGTGGTCGTGATGATCGCGCTCTGGCAGAGCGGCAAGCAGGGCTTCACGGTCGGCGGTTTCGTCGCCTACATCACGGCGATGCTGATGCTGATCGCGCCGATCCGGCGCCTCGCCGAAGTGGCCGGCCCGATCACGCGCGGCCTGGCGGCGCTCGAGCGCGGCCTGGCGCTGGTCGACGAGGTACCGACCGAGCCGCAGGGCAGCTTCGGCATGGCGCATGCGCAGGGTCGCATCGAGTTCCGCGACACACGCGTGAACTACCGCGGCGACGACGAGCGCCCCGCCCTCGACGGCGTGAGCCTCGTGATCGAGCCGGGCCAGAGCGTGGCCTTCGTCGGCCCCTCGGGCTCGGGCAAGACCACGCTGATGAACCTGCTGCCGCGCTTCGTGCTGCCCAGCGGCGGCCAGGTGCTGCTCGACGGCCACGACATCTCGGAATGGGAGCTCAAGAGCCTGCGCTCGCAGTTCGCCATGGTGAGCCAGGACGTGGTGATGCTCAACGACACCCTGGCGGCGAACGTGGCGCTGGGCGCCGATGCCGAGATCGACCGCGACCGCGTGCTGGCCTGCATCGCGGCCGCCAACCTCAGCAGCCATGTCGAGGGCCTGCCCAACGGCATCGACACCGTGCTGGGCCACAACGCCACCCAGCTCTCGGGCGGCCAGCGCCAGCGCCTCGCGATCGCTCGCGCGCTCTACAAGGATGCGCCGGTGCTGCTGCTCGACGAGGCCACCTCGGCCCTCGACACCGAATCCGAGCGGCTGGTGCAGGACGCCCTGCAGCGCCTGATGCAGAACCGCACCACGCTGATCGTGGCGCACCGCCTGTCGACCATCCAGCATGCCGACCGCATCATCGTGATGGAACAGGGCCGCGTGGCCGAACAGGGGTCGCACGCGCAGCTGATGGCGCTCGACGGCCTCTATGCGCGGCTGCAGACGAACGCGGTGCGCAGCGCCGCCGCGGGTCAGGACCCGACGCTCTGATCCCGACCGCCGGGCGACGGCGGCCTTGAAGCGCCCTCCGCCACCAGCACGCCGGCCGAGAGGATGAACTCGGCCGCGCTGCGGATGTCGCCCTCGAGCGCGGCCCGGGCCTTGGCGCCGTCGCGCCGCTTCAACGCCGCGAGCAGCGCCGCGTGGTGCGCCACCGCCACCTTCTCGCCCACGCGGCGCGAACCGGCGCGCAGGTCGTAATTGAGGATCGGCCCGATGCGCAGCCACAGCGCCTCGATCATCTGCAGCAGCATCGGCATGTCGGCCGCGGCATAGACCGCGAAGTGGAATTCCTTGTTGAAGGTGACCAGCCTCGAGCCATCGGGACTCGCGGCCTTCATCTCGGCGACGAAGGCATCGTGGCACTCGGCGATCTCGCGCAGCGCCACGGTGCCGACCGCCGCGGCCGCCGCCTCGGTCGCCAGCCCCTCGAGGTTGGTGCGGATCACCGTGATCTCCTTGAACTGCGCGGCCGTCATGCGCGGCACGCGCAGGGTGCGGCTGGGCGTCAACTCGAGCGCCTGCTCGGCCACCAGCCGCTGCATCGCCTCGCGCACCGGCATCACGCTCACGCCCAGCGCCGCGGCGGCGCTGCGCAGCGAGATCTGCTCGCCCGGCATCATCTGCCCGCTCATCACGAGATCGCGCAACTGGTCGTAGACGTTGGCGCTGAGCGTCTGGCGCTTGAGCGGGGTGACGAGATCGGAGAGCTCCATGCGGCGCAGTATACGTTTCAGGGTATACCCCATTAGATATCTGTGATCACAGATCTACGATGCCGACCATTCCCTGTCACACCCCAAGGAGCGATTCAGAAATGTGGAACGGCAATTCCCTCGCCGGCCAGCGCGTGCTCGTCACCGCCGGCGCCAGCGGCATCGGACTCGACATCGTGCGTGCCTTCGCCGCGGCCGGCGCCCGTGTCTTCGTCTGCGACGTGCAGTCCGAGAGCCTGGACCGGCTGTCGACCGAACTGCCCGAGGTCGGCAGCTGCCTCGCCGATGTCTCGAACGAAGAACAGGTGGCGCGCCTCTTCGACGCCGCGGACCGCGAACTCGGCGGCCTCGACGTGCTGGTCAACAACGCCGGCGTGGCCGGCCCGACCGGCGGCGTCGAAACCCTCTCGCTCGACGACTGGAACCGCACGCTGGCCGTCAACATCACGGGCCAGTTCCTCTGCGCCCGGCTCGCGGTGCCGCGGCTGCGCCAGGGCCGCCATCCCTCGATCGTCAATCTCTCCTCGGCCGCCGGCCACCTCGGCATGCCGGGCCGCTCGCCCTACGCGGCCTCGAAATGGGCCGTGATCGGCTTCACCAAGACGCTCGCGCTCGAACTCGGCCCCGACGGCATCCGCGTCAACGCGATCCTGCCGGGCGCGGTCGACGGTCCGCGCATCCGCGCCGTGATCGCCGCCAAGGCCCAGGCGCTCGGCAAGCCCATCGAGGAGGTCACGCGCATCTACACCTCGCAGTCCGCGCTCAACCGCATGGTGACGGCCACCGACATCGCGAACATGGTGCTGTTCGCCGCCAGCGACCTGGCCGCCAGCGTCACCGGCCAGGAGCTCGTGGTCGACGGCCACACCCAGGCGCTGAGCTGACCCGCCCTCTTCCTCTCTTCCCGACCTCACCCGAATCCCGACCATGGCCACCCGCACCAAAGCCATCATCACCTGCGCCCCCACCGGCGCGATCCACACGCCGAGCATGTCGCCGCACCTGCCGGTGACGGCCGACGAGATCGCCGCCGCCTCGATCGAGGCGGCGCGCGCCGGTGCCGCGATCCTGCACCTGCATGCGCGCGACCCGAAGGACGGCCGCCCCTCGCAGGACCCGGACCTGTTCCGGCCCTTCCTCTCGAGGATCAAGACCGCCACCGATGCCGTGATCAACATCACCACCGGCGGCAGCCCGCACATGAGCGTCGAGGAACGCATGCGCCCGGCCACCACCTTCAAGCCCGAGCTGGCCTCGCTCAACATGGGCTCGATGAACTTCGGCCTGTTCCCCATGCTCGAGCGTTTCAAGTCCTTCGCGCACGATTGGGAGCGCGAGCACCTCGAGAACAGCCGCAACCTGATCTTCAAGAACACCTTCGCCGACATCGAGAACATCCTGCGCCTGGGCGAGGCCAACGGCACGCGCTTCGAGTTCGAGTGCTACGACGTCAGCCACCTCAACAACCTGCGCCACTTCATGGACCGCGGCCTGGTGCGCGCGCCGGTGTTCGTGCAGACGGTGTTCGGCATCCTCGGCGGCATCGGCGCCGACCCCGAGGACCTGATGCACATGCACCGCACCGCGGCGCGCCTGTTCGGCGACCGCTTCCAGTGGTCGATCCTCGGCACCGGCCGCAACCAGCTGCCGCTGGCCACCATCGGCGCGGCCATGGGCTCGCACGTGCGCGTCGGCCTCGAGGACTCGCTGTGGATCGGCCCGGGCCGGCTCGCCGCCTCGAGTGCCGAGCAGGTGCTGCGCATCCGCGCCGTGCTCGAGGCGCTGAACATCGACACCGCGACACCCGACGAGGCGCGCGAGATCCTCGGCCTCAAGGGCGCGGCCAAGGTCGACTTCTAGCCCTCGCATCCCCATCGCCCGCAGCGCCGTCGTCTCGCACGGCGCGCCGCTGCATTCCTTCACCAGAACAAGACTTCAGAGAGAGACACCGATGGCACACACCTCCATCCCCGGCGCCCGCCTCGGGCCCGCGGCCGACACGGCCACCACCGACGAGCAGGCCTCGCTCAATGCGCTGATCTTCCGCAAGCTGATGCCGCTGCTGGTGCTGGCCTACGTGATCAGCTTCATCGACCGCACGAACATCGCGCTCGCCAAGAGCCACATGGCGGTCGACATCGGCATCTCGGCCGCGGCCTACGGCCTGGGCGCGGGCCTGTTCTTCCTGAGCTACGCACTGCTCGAGGTGCCGAGCAACCTGGTGATGCACCGCGTGGGCGCGCGCTGGTGGATCGCGCGCATCATGATCACCTGGGGCCTGCTCTCTTCCGGCATGGCCTTCGTCACCGGCGAGACCTCGTTCTACGTGATGCGCGTGCTGCTCGGCGCGGCCGAGGCCGGCCTGTTCCCGGGCGTGATGCTCTACCTGAACTACTGGTTCGGCCGCAAGGACCGGGCACGCGCCACCGGCTACTTCCTGCTCGGCGTGTGCATCGCCAACATCCTCAGCGGCCCGGTCGGCGGCGCGCTGCTGCAGATGGACGGCCTGCTGGGCTGGCACGGCTGGCAATGGATGTTCGTGATCGAGGGCCTGCCGGCCGTGGCGCTGGCCTTCGTGGTCTGGCGCAAGCTGCCCGACGGGCCTGCCGATGCCAGCTGGCTCACGCCGGCGCAGGCGCGCGCCATCGAGCAAGGCCTCGCCGCAGAACGCGCCGAGGACGCGGCCCATGGCCAGGTCGGCGAATCGTTGCGCGCCTGCCTGGTCGACAAGCAGATCTGGCTCGCGATCTTCGTCTACTTCTGCCACCAGATCAGCATCTACACGGTGATCTTCTTCCTGCCGAGCATCATCGGCACCTACGGCAAGCTCACGCCGCTGCAGATCGGCGCGCTCAACTCGCTGCCCTGGGTCGCCGCCGCGGTCGGCGCGATCGCGCTGCCGCGGCTCGCGGTCACGCCGCAACGCGGGCGCCTGCTGCTGCTGATCGGGCTGGCCGCCATGGCCGTGGGGCTGTGCATCGCGGCCTTCGCGAGCCCGGCCGTCGCGCTCGCGGGCTTCTGCCTCACGGGCTCGATGTTCTTCGTGGTGCAGTCGGTGATCTTCCTGTTCGCCTCCTCGCGCCTGGCCGGCGTGGCGCTCGCGGGCGGGCTGGCGCTGGTCAACACCTGCGGCCTGCTGGGCGGCTTCATCGGGCCTTCGGTGATGGGATGGATCGAGCAGAGCACGGGCAGCACGACCAACGGCCTGCTCGCGATGGCCGTGCTGCTGGTGCTGGCGGCGCTCGCCAGCATCGGGATGCGCCAGGGCCGCGAATCGCGGCGTTGAAGGACTAGGGCCTCAGAGCAGCACGATGTCGTACTGCCCCTGCCCGATCGCCGGCTCGGACTGCAGCGAGATCGGCTTGCCGATGAAGTCGCTGAGCCCGGCCAGGTGCTGGCTCTCCTCGTCGAGGAACAGCTCGATCACCTGCGGCGACGAGACGATGCGGAACTCGCGCGGCGTGAACTGCCGCGCTTCGCGCAGGATCTCGCGCATCACGTCGTAGGCCACGCTGCGCGCGGTCTTCACGATGCCCTGGCCGCCGCAGGCCACGCAGGGCTCGCACAGCATGTGGGCCAGCGATTCGCGCGTGCGCTTGCGCGTCATCTCGACCAGGCCGAGCTGCGAGAAGCCGCCGGCCGTGGTCTTCACGCGGTCGCGCGCGAGCTGCTTGCGGAACTCGCCGAGCACCTGCTCGCGGTGGTCGTCGCGCGCCATGTCGATGAAGTCGACGATGATGATCCCGCCCAGGTTGCGCAGCCGCAGCTGGCGCGCGATGGCCTGCGCCGCCTCGAGGTTGGTCTTGAAGATGGTGTCGTCGAAGTTGCGCGCGCCGACGAAGCCGCCGGTGTTCACGTCGATGGTGGTCAGCGCCTCGGTCTGGTCGACCACGAGGTAGCCGCCCGACTTGAGATCGACCCGGCGACCCAGCGCGCGCGCGATCTCCTCGTCGACCGAATAGAGGTCGAAGATCGGCCGCTCCCCGCGGTAGTGCTGCAGCTTGCCGGACGCCTTGGGCATGAACTCCAGGCCGAACTTCAGCAGCAGCTCGAACTGCTCGCGCGAGTCGATGCGGATGGTCTGCGTGTCCTCGGTGGTGAGGTCGCGCAGCACGCGCTGCAGCAGGCTCAGGTCCTGGTGCAGCAGCGACATCGGCGGCAGCCGCGTCGAGGCCTCGCGGATGCGCGACCAGGTCTTGCGCAGGTAGGCGATGTCGTCGGCGAGCTCGGCGTCGGTGGAGTCCTCGCCGTTGGTTCGCAGGATGAAGCCGCCGGTGTTCTCGGGCACCACGCCGCCGCTGTCGGCCGCCGCGGCGGCCTCGATCAGCGCGAGCATGCGCGAACGCAGCGCATCGCGCAGGTCGGCCGGGATCTTCTGCGACACGCCGATGTGGTTGTCCTGCGGCAGGAACACGAGCAGCCGGCCCGCGATGCTGATCTGCGTCGACAGCCGCGCGCCCTTGGTGCCGATCGGGTCCTTGATGACCTGCACCAGCAGCGACTGGCCTTCGAACACCTGCTTCTCGATCGGCACCATGGCGCCGCCGTTGCGGTGGTCGCGTTCGGCCGGCGCGGCGCTGGGCCGCGAGCCCGGCGTGAAAGGCGCCACGATGTCGGCCACGTGCAGGAAGGCGGTGCGCTCCAGGCCGATGTCGATGAAGGCCGACTGCATGCCCGGCAGCACGCGCGAGACCTTGCCCAGGTAGATGTTGCCGACCAGTCCGCGCTCGAGCGTGCGCTCGACGTGCAGCTCCTGCACCGCGCCGTGCTCGACCACCGCCACGCGGGTCTCCTGCGGGGACCAGTTGATCAGGATGTCTTGCATGGAGTTCTCGGTTGTCTCGGTTGTCTCAAGTGGGGAAACCGGCGCGCCGCAGCAGTTGCGCGGTCTCGAACATGGGGAGGCCCATGATGCCCGAATAGGAGCCGCTGATGTGCTCGACGAAGGCGGCCGCCGCGCCCTGGATGCCATAGGCGCCGGCCTTGCCCAGCGGCTCGCCGCCTTCGACGTAGCGGCGGATCTGCGCGCGGCTCATAGGCGCGAAGCGCACGCGTGACACGCTCAGCGCGGCCTGCCGGCGCCGGCCCTGCTGCAGGGCCACGGCGGTCAGCACGCGGTGCGTGGTGCCCGACAGCAGCGCGAGCATGCGCTCGGCATCGCGCGCGTCCTCGGGCTTGCCGAGGATGGCGCGGCCCAGCGCCACGGTGGTGTCGGCGCACAGCACGGGCGCGTCGGCCAGGCCGCGGCGGCGCAGGCGCGCCACGGCGGCATCGAGCTTGAGCGCGGTCACGCGCTGCACGTAGGCTGTGGGCGATTCGCCGGGCAGCACGGTCTCGAGCGCCTCGGCGTCCTCGTCGTCGGCGGCCAGCAGCAGTTCATGGCGCACGCCGAGCTGGCCGAGCAACTGGGCGCGGCGCGGGCTCTGCGAGGCGAGATAGAGGAAGGTCGGGGTGGTCGGCACGGCGGTCGTTCCTGGGGTGCGGAAGAAAGGACGGAGTCGATGCGAGGCCGCGGCGAGGCCCTCGCGCGCCGCTCATTCGCGGTGGTAGGGATGGCCCGCGTTGACCGACCATGCGCGGTAGAGCTGCTCCACCAGCAGCACGCGCGCCATCGCATGCGGCAACGTGAGGTCGGACAGGCGGATGCGCTCGTGGGCCGCGGCCTTGAAGGCCGGGTCGAGCCCGTCGGGGCCGCCGATCACCAACGCGACGTCGTCGCCCTCGCCCTGCCAGCTCTGCAGCCGGGCGGCCAGGGCCTTGGTGGTCAGCGCGGTGCCGCGCTCGTCGAGCACCACGATGCGCATGCCGCGCGCGATGGCGGCCTCGATGCGTTCTCGTTCGGCGGCGTAGAGGGTCTCGAGCGACTTGGAACCGCGCGGCTCGGTCTTGACCGCGCGCAGTTCGAGCTTGAGTTCGGGCGGGAAACGCTTGGCGTAGTCGTCCCAGGCAGTCTGTGCCCAGTCGGGCATGCGCTGCCCGACTGCGACCACCAGCAGCTTCATGCGCTGCGCGAAGCGGCCTTGCGCGCGGGCGCCTTCTTCGCCGCGGGCTTGGCAACGGTCTTCTTGGCGGCGGCCTTCTTGGCCACCGGCTTGCCGACCACCACCACGGGCGCCTTCTTGGCCGGTGCCTTTTTCGCGGCGGTCTTGGCGGCGGTCTTGCCGGCCGCCTTCTTCGGCGCGGCCTTGGCTTCCTTGGCCTCGCGCTCGGCGGCACGGATCGCGGTCTTGGCGGCGCTCGCGCGGCGCAGCGAGGTCGGCGCCTTGGCGGCCGCGGGCTTGGTTTCCTTCTTGTCCTCGGAAGCGCGCGCGGGCTTGCTCGCGCCGAGCTTCAGGCGCACGGGCTTGTCGCCCCAGATTTCCTCGAGGTGGTAGTACTGGCGGATCGCCGGCTGCATGATGTGCGCGACGGCCTGGCCGCAGTCCACGATGATCCACTCGCCGTTTTCCTCGCCCTCCACGCGCGGCTTGCCGAAGCCGGCATCGCGCACCGCGTCGCGCACGCTCGCGGCCAGCGCCTTGGTCTGGCGGTTCGAGGTGCCCGAGGCCACGATCACGCGCTCGAACAGCGGCGAGAGATGCTCGGTGTCGAAAACCTGGATGTCCTGCGCCTTGACGTCTTCGAGCCCATCGATGATGGCTCGCTGGAGTTTCTGGGTGTCTTTCTTGGCGGCGGCTTCAGTGGTCATCAGGCAGGGCGATAGAGGAAGTGTTGGTCAATATAGCGTGCAACCGTGGGCGGAACCAGCGAGGAAATCTCCTCGCCCAGCGACGCACGCCGCCGGATGTCGGTGGCGCTGATGTCCATGGCAGGCAGTTCTAGCGCCTCGAAACGCGCGCCGGCGGGGAGGCCGGGCAGTGTATTCGGATCAAAACGGGCGGTGTCGGCCGTCGATAGTGCGCGATACGCTACAGAAATAGTAGCGACCGCGAGTATATCCTGCCAGCCGTGCCAGCTCGGCAGGGCCCGCGCCTGGTCGGCGCCCATGACCAGCACCAGCTCGGCATCGGGCCGCGCCTGCTGCAGTTCGCGCAGGGTGTCGATGGTGTAGGTGGGGCCGTCGCGCAGCATCTCGCGCGAATCGACGACCACGCCCGGGATGTCGCCGAACGCCAGCTGCGCCATCGCGAGGCGGTCTTTCGCCGGCGTGAGTTCGCGCACCTTGTGCCAGGCATGCCCGGTCGGGAACACGTAGAGCGCGGCGAGGCCCAGTTGCTCGAGCGCCGCCCGCGCGAGCGCCACGTGGGCGTTGTGCGGCGGATCGAAGGCGCCGCCGAACACGCCGATGCGCGGCGCGTTCCTCGAAGCGTTCACGGCAGCCACGCGCGACGCACGATGAAGTCGCTGTAGAGCGCCGCCTCGGGCGACCCCGGCTCGGGCTCGCGGCGATAGGCCCAGCTCGCCTGCGGCGGCATCGACAGCAGGATCGATTCGGTGCGGCCGCCCGACTGCAGCCCGAAGTGCGTGCCGCGGTCCCACACGAGGTTGAACTCGACGTAACGGCCGCGCCGGTAGAGCTGGAACGCGCGCTCGCGCTCGCCCCAGGCCATGCCGCGGCGGCGCTCCACCAGCGGCAGGTAGGCCGGCAGGAAGGCATCGCCCACCGAGCGGATCAGCGCGAAGCCGTTGTCGACCCCGCCCTCGGCGAAGTCGTCGAAGAAGATGCCGCCGATGCCGCGCTGCTCGTTGCGGTGCTTGAGGAAGAAATACTCGTCGCACCAGGTCTTGAAGCGCGGGTACTTGTCCTCGCCGAAGGGCGCGAGCGCATCGCGGCAGACGGTGTGGAAATGCACCGCGTCTTCCGCGAAGCCGTAGCAGGGCGTGAGGTCCATGCCGCCGCCGAACCAGCAGACCGGCTCGCCGCCGGCCGGCAGCGCGGCCAGCATGCGCACGTTCATGTGGACGATCGGCACGTAGGGGTTGCGCGGATGGAACACCAGCGACACGCCCATCGCCTCGAAGGGCGCGCCGGCCAGCTCGGGCCGGTTCTGCGTGGCCGAAGGCGGCAGCTTCGGGCCGCGCACCTGCGAGAAGCCGCAGCCCGCGCGCTCGAACAGCTCGCCGCCCTCGAGGATGCAGGTGAGCCCGCTGCCCTGCAGCGGCTCGTCGGGCGCCTTGTGCCAGGCATCGCGCACCGCGGTGCCGCCATCGGCCACCTCGATCGCGGCGACGATGGATTGCTGCAGCCCGCGCAGATAGTCGCCGACCGCCTGGGGATCGGAGGGTGGCCGCTGCATCAACCGTTGGTGCCGTGGCCGCGCGCCTGCACGGCGCGGAAACCGATGTCGCGGCGGTACTGGGCGCCGTCGAAGCGCACCCGCGCCGCCACCTCGTAGGCGCGCTGCTGCGCGAGCTTGACGCTGTCCGCCAGCACGGTCACGCAGAGCACGCGGCCGCCGCTGGTCTGGAGTTCGCCGTCCTTCACGGTGGTGCCGGCATGGAACACCACGGCATCGGGCGCCTCGGCGGGAATGCCGTCGATGCGGTCGCCCTTGCGCGGCGAGAGCGGGTAGCCATGCGCGGCCATCACCACGCCGAGCGCGACGCGGCGGTCCCACTGCAGCTCGACCTGGTCGAGCGTGCCGTCGGTGGCGTGCCAGAACACCTCGAACAGGTCGGACTTCAGCCGCATCATGATCGGCTGGGTCTCGGGGTCGCCCATGCGGCAGTTGAACTCGAGCGTCTTGGGATGGCCCTGCGCATCGATCATCAGGCCGGCGTAGAGGAAGCCGGTGTAGGGGATGCCGTCCTTCTCCATGCCGCGGATGGTCGGCAGGATGATCTCGCGCATCGCGCGCGCATGCACCTCGGCCGTGACCACGGGCGCGGGCGAGTAGGCGCCCATGCCGCCGGTGTTGGGGCCCTCGTCGTTGTCGAGCAGGCGCTTGTGGTCCTGGCTGGTGGCCAGCGCGGTCACGTTCTTGCCGTCGCACAGCACGATGAAGCTGGCTTCCTCGCCCTGCAGAAACTCCTCGATCACGACGCGGGCGCCGCCCTCGTTGTGCGACACGCCGAACTTGTTGTCGACCAGCATGAAGTCGACCGCGTCGTGCGCTTCCTGCGCGGTCATGGCCACGACCACGCCCTTGCCGGCGGCCAATCCGTCGGCCTTGACCACGATCGGCGCGCCCTTGGCGTCGATGTAGGCATGGGCCGCGGCGGCGTCGGTGAAGGCCTCGTACTCGGCCGTCGGGATCTTGTGGCGCTTCATGAAGGCCTTGGAGAAGGCCTTCGAGCTCTCGAGCTGGGCGGCGGCCTTGGTCGGGCCGAAGATGCGCAGGCCGTGCGCGCGGAACTCGTCGACCACGCCCGCGGCCAGCGGGGCCTCGGGGCCGACCACCGTCAGCGCGATCTTTTCCTTGATCGCCCACTCGCGCAGCGCGGCGGGCTCGGTGATGTCGATGCTGTCATAGCGCGGGTCGGTGACCGTTCCGCCATTGCCGGGCGCCACGTAGATGCGGCTGACCCGCACGGCCTGCGCCAGCCGCCATGCCAGGGCGTGCTCGCGGCCCCCTCCCCCAATCACCAGTACCTTCATTCTCGGGCCTTCATACGCTGTGTTCTTTCCATCATTGCCGTTGCCGGGTGCCGGCCCTCATTCGGACAGCGAGGCGTTGTGATAGACCTCCTGCACGTCGTCGAGGTCCTCGAGCACGTCGAGCAGCTTCTGCATCTTCGCGGCGTCCTCGCCGGTCACGTCGACGGTGTTCTCGGCCCGCATCGTGACCTCGGCCACCTCGGGCTTGAGGCCCGCCGCCTCGAGCGCGTTCTTCACCGCCTCGAAGTCGCCGGGCGCGGTGATCACCTCGATGGCGCCGTCGTCGTCGGTCACGACGTCTTCCGCGCCGGCCTCGAGCGCCACTTCCATCACCTTGTCTTCATCGGTGCCCGGGGCGAAGACGAACTGGCCGCAATGCTTGAACTGGAAGGCCACCGAGCCCTCGGTGCCCATGTTGCCGCCGTGCTTGGCGAAGGCGTGGCGCACTTCGGCCACGGTGCGCACGCGGTTGTCGGTCATGGTGTCGACGATGATCGCCGCGCCGCCGATGCCGTACCCTTCGTAACGAATCTCTTCGTAATTGACGCCTTCGAGATTGCCCGTGGCCTTGTCGATGTTGCGCTTGACGGTGTCGGCCGGCAGATTGACCGCCTTGGCCTTTTCGACCGCCAGCCGCAGGCGGGGGTTGGCGCTCAGGTCGCCGCCGCCGGCCCGAGCCGCCACCATGATTTCACGGATGGCGCGGGTCCAGAGCTTTCCTCTTTTTTCGTCCTGCCGGCCCTTCCGGTGCTGAATGTTTGCCCATTTGCTGTGTCCGGCCATGGCTTTTCTCTCGCTGTCCTGTGTTTTCGAAGCAGGTTGCGAGTTTACTGTCCGGCGCGCACAACGGACCGGCGCCGCGGCCGGGCGGACCGGTCAAACCTTTTGGAGATAATCCCTCGATGACGCCATTGCCTTTCGCCGGGTCGGGACATCCGACGCTGCCGCCCACCCGCCACGCGCCCCGCGCGACCGGGGCGGACCGCCCACAGGCAGGCCCCGATCCCCTCGCAAAGGCTTCCTGATCGTGCGCTTCCAGGGCGAAACACCCTCTTCTTCCTCCTTCCTGCGCGTGGAGCGCCTGTCCTTCAGGGACAGCCTCGCGCTGGCCGCCGACGGGCCGGCACCCTTCGCCGCCATCGGCTACGGCACGCCCGAGCGCATCGACTGGATGCCGCCGGTCGACGCCAGCGTGCTGTCGGCACGCGGCGCCGTCGCCGACGTCTGGCATGCCACAGGGCCGGCCGTGCAGACCGGTCGCACCGGCCTCGTACGCTGGCGCGCCGACGAGCACTGGCTGCTCGGCGCGATCGACCTCGACGAAAGCGTCGAGAAGCAGGGCCTGGCCGAACTGGCGCACCGGGCCTACCGCGACCTGTTCGCCACGCTCGACCAGAGCGGCATCGCCCATCCGCTGCGGATCTGGAACTACCTGCCGCAGATCAACGGCGACGGCGGCGGGCTCGAGCGCTACCGCCAGTTCAACCTGGGCCGGCAGGACGCCTTCCTCGAGGCCGGCCGCGCCGCCTTCGAGGGCGCGCCGGCCGCCTGCGCGCTGGGCATCCACCGCGGCGCACTGTCGGTCCGCTTCCTCGCCGGGCGCCGCGCACCGCTGCCGATCGAGAACCCGCGCCAGGTCTCGGCCTACCGCTATCCCTCGACCTACGGGCCGCGCGCGCCCACCTTCTCGCGCGCGGCGCTGGCCGACATCGGCGACGACCGCTGCGCGCTGTTCATCTCGGGCACCGCGAGCATCGTCGGCCACGAGACCGTGCACCGCGGCGACGTGCGCGAGCAGACCCGCGAGACGCTGCGCAACCTCGAGGCCGTGGTGAATGCCGCCAACGCGCAGGGATCGGCGCGCTTCTCGCTGGCCGCGCTCGACAGCGTGGTCTACGTGCGCCACCCGGCCGATCTGGAAGCCGTGCGCGGCGTGCTCGAAGACGCGCTCGGGTCCGACGCGCCGATGGTGCGCGACGCGGTATACCTCGAGGCCGACATCTGCCGCGGCGACCTGCTGGTCGAGATCGAAGCCCATGCCACCGCCCCCGGGCGGCGGCGGGACTGACGCTCGAACGGCAGCCCCCACCCTTTCCCGATGATCCTCCGCGTGCTGCGCATTCTCACGGCCGTCCCGCTTGCGCTGATGCTCTATGCGCTGCTGCTGTTCCTCGGCCTGATCTCGCTGGTCTGGAACGCCTTCGCGATGCTGATCTACCCGGTGATGCCGGTGAAGCCGGCGCGCGCGCTGGGCCGCGCCACCATCGCATTCGCCTACCGCGCCTTCTGGGGCCTGGCCTCGGTCACCGGCATGATGCGCATCGACGCGAGCTGCCTCGACGCGCTGCGCGACGAGCCCGGCGTGATCTTCGTGGCCAACCACCCGACCATGCTCGACGCGCTGCTGCTGGTGGCGCGGCTGCCGCGCAGCGCCTGCATCATGAAGGCCGAGCTGCTGCACAACATCTTCCTGGGCGCGGGCGCGCGGCTGGCACGCTACATCAGCAACGAATCGGCACGCACCATGGTGCGGCTGGCGGTGGCCGACCTGCGCGAAGGCGGCCAGTTGGTGATCTTTCCCGAGGGCACGCGCACCGTCACGCCGCCGCTCAATCCGTTCCGCCCCGGCGTCACGCTGATCGCCAAGCTCGCGCAGGCACCGATCCAGACCGTGTTCATCGACACCGACTCGCCCTACCTCGGCAAGGGCTGGCCGATCTGGCGCGTGCCGCCGCTGCCGATCGTGTTCAAGCTGCGCCTGGGCCAGCGCTTCGCGCCGACGCAGGACAGCGACGTGTTGCAATCGGACCTCGAACAATATTTCCGCCACCAGCTCGAACGGCGCGCCGCCGACGCCGACTCTCCCGAATGCCAGACGCCTCGCGCACCCACCTTGTCCTGATCCCGAGCTACAACACGGGCGAGCGCCTGTTCTCCACCGTCGAGGCGGCGCTCGCGCAATGGAGCCCGGTATGGGTGGTGGTCGACGGCAGCGACGACGGCACCGGCGAGCGGCTGCAGCGGATGGCGGCCGACCGCCCCGGCCTGCGCGTGTGGCTGCTGCCCGAGAACCAGGGCAAGGGCGCGGCGGTGCTGCACGGGCTGCGCGCGGCGCGCGACGCGGGCTTCACGCACGCGCTCACCATGGATTCCGACGGCCAGCACCCGGCCCCGCTGATCCCGGCCTTCATGCAGGCCTCGCTGGCCCGGCCCGAGACCATGGTGCTGGGCCGCCCGGTGTTCGATGCCAGCGCGCCGCTGCTGCGCGTGCGCGGGCGCCGCGTCTCCAACGGCTGGACCCAGCTCGAGACGCTGTTCGCCGGCGTCGGCGATTCGCTCTACGGCTTTCGCGTCTACCCGGTGCAGGACCTGATCGCGGTGATGCAGCGCCAGCCCTGGATGCGCCGCTTCGACTTCGACACCGAGGCCGTGGTGCGGCTGGCCTGGCGCGGCGTGAAGCCGGTGAACATCGACGCGCCGGTCAAGTACCTGACGGCCGAGGAAGGCGGGGTCTCGCACTTCCGCTACGGGCGCGACAACGTGCTGCTGACCTGGATGCACACGCGGCTGATGGTCGAGTTCGTGCTGCGGCTGCCGGGCCTGCTGTGGCGCAAGCTGCGCGGCGCGCCGCCGTTCCAGCCCTGACGAATCACTCCAGCGGCCCGCCACCGAGCGCCTTGTAGAGCGTCATGGTCGCGTTGAGCTGGTTGACCCGGTTCTGCGCCAGCGACACCTCGGCCGCGCGCCGCCGGTCCTTCGCATCGAGCACCGGCTGCAGCGCGGTCGCGCCCGCGCGGTAGCGCACCTCCGACAGCCGCTCGGCGCGCCGCGCCAGCTCCAGCGCCACCGCCAGCTTCGCGCTCTCGTCGCGCAGTTGCGTGCGCGACGACAACGCGTTCTCCACTTCCGACAGCGACGTGTACAGCGCCTGGCGGAAGCCCACCACCGCTTCCTCGTACTGGCTCTGCGACACCGCCACCGTCAGCCGCGCCGTGTTCCATTGCAGGAACGGCAGCGCCAGCCCCGCGCCCAGCGTCGCGACCGGATTGCGCAGCAGCTCGCCCAGTGCCGTGCTCGAAGTGCCGAGCGAGCCCGTGAGGCTCAGCGCCGGATAGAAGCCGGTGCGCGTCGCGTCGACATTGGCGAGCGCGCCGCGCAGCCGCTGCTCGGCCGCGCGCAGGTCGGGACGCCGGCCCAGCAGGCTGGCGGGCAGGCCCGCTTCGATGGCGGGCAGCGCCACGTCGGGCAGGCTCGCGGGCTCCTCGGCCGCCACCTCGGGCGGACGATCGAACAGGATCGCGAGCGCGTTGCGCGTTTCCACGCGCTGCTGCAGCAGCTGCGTGTGCGCCGCCTCCTGGCTCGCGAGGTTCTGGCCGGCCTGCGCCACATCGAGGCCAGACACAGCGCCGGCCTCGTAGCGCGCGCGCACCAGCGCCACGATGCGCCGCGCGTCCTCCATGCCGGCCTCGCTCAGCGCGATGCGCTGGTTCAGGTAGCCGGTCTGCCAGTAGAGATTGGCGGTGGTGGCGACCAGCGCCAGCGCCGCGGCCTGCCGGTCGGACTGGGTCGCCTTCAGTTCCCAGTCGGCCGCGCTGCGCACCGCCGCGAGCCGGCCCCAGAGGTCGAGCTCGTAGCTCAGCGTCACGAGCGAACTCGAGCTCGAGCCCGCGACGCCGCCGCGCTTGAGGTCGTAGCCGCGGCTGGTGGCAGCCTGCCCGACCACGCCGGGCGTGAGGTTGGTGTCGGCCAGGCCGGCCTGCAGCTGCGCGCGCTGCACCCGGATGCCGGCGGCCGCGAGGTCGTTGTTGACCCGCAGCGCCTGGTCGACCAGCGCGTCGAGCCGCGGATCGCCGAAGGCCGACCACCACTTCGCGGGGAACACCGCCGCCGTGCTGGCCGTACCCGGCTGCGGCTGCTGCCAGGCCGCGGGCAGCGCGAGCGGTTTCTCGGGCCGGCGCTCGGGCTGGAACGCGGTGCAGCCGGCCGCGAGCAGCGCGGCCGCCAGGGCCAGGGGGAGCAGGCGCGCCTTACTCACGGGCCAGTGCCTCGATGGGATCGAGCCGCGCCGCATTGCGCGCCGGCAGGTAGCCGAACAGCACGCCGATCAGCGAGGCGCAGAAGAAGGCCGACAGCACGGCACCGAGCGAGAAGATCATCTGCCATTGCTTCACGAACAGGGAGAACAGGAAGCTGATGCCATAGGACAGCAGCACGCCGATCAGCCCGCCGACCAGGCACACCAGCACGGCCTCGGTCAGGAACTGCTGCAGCACGTCGCTCTGGCGCGCGCCCACCGCCATGCGGATGCCGATCTCGCGCGTGCGCTCGGTCACCGACACCAGCATGATGTTCATCACGCCGATGCCGCCCACCACCAGCGAGATCACCGCGATCAGCGACAGCAGCAGGGTCAGCGACTGGCTGGTGCGCTCGGCCGTCTTCACGATGCTGTCCATGTTGAAGGTGAAGAAGTCCTTGCCGCCGTGGCGCAGGGTCAGCAGCTTCACGATGCCGTCCTCGGCCGCCTTGGTCGGCTGCTCGTCGCGGATGCGCACCGTGATGCCGTCGAAGTGCTGCTGGCCGAACAGCCGGCTCGCCGCCGTGCTGTAGGGCAGCCAGATGTTGAGCTGCTTGTTCTCGCCGAACATGCTCTTCTTCTCCTGCGCCACGCCGATCACGGTGCACGGCAGGCTGCCGACCAGGATGATCTTGCCGAGCGGATCCACGCCCTCGGGGAACAGCTTGCGGCGCGTGTTCTGGTCGATCACCACCACCTGCGACTGGTGCCGCACGTCGTTGGCGTTGAAGGCGATGCCGCTGGCCATCTGCACGTCGCGCACCGCGAAGTAGTTGTCGCTCACGCCGTTGACGTTGCCGTTGATGTCGATGCTGCGGTAGCGCAGCCGCAGGCTGCGCATGGTGGCCGGCGTCACGCTGTGGACGAAGGGCTGCGCCGCGATCGCCTGCAGGTCGGCCGGCACCAGGGTGCGGATGCTCTGCGCCTTGTCGTCGCCGAAGTCGCGGCCCGGGTAGATGTCGAGCGTGTTGGTGCCGATGGCGCGGATGTCGGACAGCACGAAGCGCTTGGCGCCCTCCCCGATCGCCACGATCGAGACCACCGAGGTGATGCCGATCACGATGCCCAGCATGGTGAGCGCGGTGCGCATGCGGTGCGACATCATCGAGCGCCAGGCCATGCGGAAGGCCTCGGCGAAGCGCGACCAGCCGGTGCTCAGCCGGCCGCCCGTGGCGGGCCGGGTCACGGGCCGCGGTGCCTCGGCGGCGCCGGTGGCTTCGGGCGCGGCCACGGTCGGCACGTTGGGCCGGTCGCCCACGATGCGGCCGTCGGCGATCTCGATGATGCGCTCGGTGCAGCTCGCCACCTGCATGTCGTGGGTCACGATGATGATGGTGTGGCCCTGCGCATGCAGCTCGCGCAGGATCGCGATCACCTCCTGGCCGCTGCGGCTGTCGAGCGCGCCCGTGGGTTCGTCGGCCAGGATCACCTCGCCGCCGTTCATCAGCGCGCGCGCGATGCTCACGCGCTGCTGCTGGCCGCCCGAGAGCTGGCTCGGCCGGTGGTCGCCGCGGTCGTCCAGGCCCAGGCGCGCGAGCAGCTGCCGCGCCCTCGCCTCGCGCGCCGCGCCGTCGGTGCCCGCGTACACCGCCGGCACCTCGACGTTGCCGGTGGCCGTCAGGTGCTGCATCAGGTGGTAGCGCTGGAAGATGAAGCCGAAGTGCTCGCGCCGCAGCTCGGCCAGCGCGTCGCTGTCGAGCGTGCCCACGTCGTGGCCCGAGACCGTGTAGCTGCCGCTGCTGGGCCGGTCGAGGCAGCCCAGGATGTTCATCAGCGTCGACTTGCCCGAGCCCGAGGCGCCGACGATCGCGAGCATCTCGCCGTGGCCGATGTCGAGGTTCACGTCCTCGAGCACCTGCACCCGCGTCTCGCCCGAGGGGAAGCTGCGCCCGATGCCGCGCAGCGACAGCAGGGCCTGCCGTGGCGGCTGCGTCATGGGCCCTTGCCGCGGCGTTCGCCGCCGTTGGCCTCGCCCTCGCGCGGCTCCACGGCCGAGGCGTCGCCGGTGATGACCTGGTCGCCCTCCTTCAGCCCCTCGAGCACCTGGGCCTGGAAGTTGTTGGTGATGCCGGTGCGCACCTTGCGCGTCTCGGGCGTGTGGTCGGCCTTGAGCACGCGCACCTCGTAGCGGCCCTCCTTGTCGCGGTTGCCGAGCGCGGTCAACGGCACGGTCAGCGCCTGCTTGGCCTCGCCGAGCATGATCGCGACCTGGGCCGTCATGTCCACGCGCAGGGTGCGGTCGGGGTTCGGCACGTCGAACAGCGCATTGAAGAACACCGCGTTGTTGATCTTCTCGGGCGAGGGCTGCACCGCGCGCAGGGTGCCGTGGTAGCGCTTGTCGGGGTCGCCGAGGATGGTGAAGTAGACCGGCAGCCCGGCGCGCACGCGCACCACGTCGGCTTCGGACACCTGGGCCTTGATCGTCATCGTCGACAGGTCGGCCAGGGTCATCAGCGTGGGCACCTGGAACGAAGCGACCACGGTCTGGCCCTCGAGCGTCTTGATCGAGATCACGTCGCCGTCGATGGGCGCGATGATGCGGGTGTACGAGAGGTTGGTCTGGGCCGAGGACACGGCCAGGCGCTGCTGGCGGATCTGCGCGTCGAGCGACACCGCGTCGGCGCGCAGCGCGCGCAGTTCGGCGTCGGCGCTCTCCATGTCCTGCCGCGCCGAGGCGTCCTGCGCCAGCATCTCGCGCTGGCGCGCCCAGGCCAGCTCCGCCTGCCTGACGCGCACTTCCTTCGCCACCTTCTGGGCCTGCAGGTTGTCGAGCCGGGCCTGTTCCTGCGCCAGCGTGTTCTGCGAGATCGCGGGATCGATCTCGGCCAGCCAGTCGCCCTTCTTCACGGTCTGGCCCAGCGACACCTTGAGCGACTTGAGCTGGCCCGTGACCTGCGCGCCCACCTCCACCTGCTTGAGCGCCTGCAGCACGCCGGTGGCCAGCACCGCGTTCTCGAGGTCGGCGCGCTGCACCGTCGCCGTCAGGTATTCGGGTTTCTTGGCCGGCGTGAGCACGATCGCGGCCGCGATGCCGAGCACGACGAGGGCCAGGATGCCGTAGAGGAGCTTGCGCGAACGCCGGGGCGGAGTCTGGGGCATGCAGCGGGAAGGGAGTGGAACGGGCGGGGGATGCATTCGCCGGGCTCTGCGGCCGGGTCGCGATGCATGGGGGATGGGGTCATCCTAGTCCCGCTGTCTGAAGCGTTCCTAAAGGCGGAGTTCCGCCGCGGGGTTACTCCGCCCTCACCGCCCACATCACCGTGACGGGCGCCACAAAGACGAAAGGCGGACCCGCGGTCCGCCTTGGGAGGCCGATGCGGCGAATGCCGCGCTCAGCGCGCCGGACGCCGGCGCAACAGCAGCACCAGCAGCAGGACCGTCAGCACCGTGAAGGCGATGAAGGACCAGTTCGCCAGTGTGAGGCCGAACAGCGACCAGTCGATCTTCGAGCAGTCGCCGCCGCCGCGGAAGATCATCGGCAGCGCCCGCTTGAGCGGGAAGGTCTCGATCATGCCGTAGAGGTCACGCCCGCACGACACCACCTCGGGCGGATACCACTGCAGCCAGCTCTGCGAGGCGGCCGTGTAGGCACCGCCGATGGCGGCCAGCAGCGCCAGGAAGCCGCCGCCGAGCTGCAGCGCGCGGCCGCGGAAGGCCCCGGCCAGTCCGGTGAACAGCGCCACCAGCACCAGCGCATAACGCTGGACGATGCACATGGGACAGGGCTCGAGCCCCACCACGTGCTGCAGGTAGAGCCCGAAGGCCAGCATGAGCACACAGGCCAGGCAGATCAGGCCGTAAGCGCGGCGCGGCGCGCCGAAGTACCAATCGATCAAGGAGACACCCAATCCTCTTCTACGAACACCCTGGCCTTGCGCGGCGTGGCGACCACGGTGTCGCCTTCCTTCAAGCCCAGGTCACGGAACTGTTGCGCAGGGAGTTGCGCCTCGATGATGGTTCCGGAGCCCGGATTGTCTGGATTCGTGTCGACGGGTTCAAGTTCCAGCCGCGCGATCGGACCGACGACGATCGCGCGCGCCAGCGTGGCGACGATGCCGCTCGTCGCGCCCGGCACGTGGCGTGTCACATCCAGGTCATGCGGACGAACGTACGCCAGCGCCTTGGCGTCGCGCGCGCCGCTGTGCTCGGGCGAATCGAGGCGCAGGTCGCCCAGCTGCACCGAGCCGTTGTCGGCGCGGCCGTGGAACAGGTTCACGTCGCCGAGGAAACCATAGACGAACGGGCTCGCGGGCTGGTCCCAGACCTCCTGCGGCGAGCCGACCTGCTCGATGTGGCCCTTGTTGATGACCACCACGCGGTCGGCCACCTCGAGCGCCTCCTCCTGGTCGTGGGTGACGAAGATCGAGGTGACATGCAGCTCGTCGTGCAGCCGGCGCAGCCAGCGGCGCAGTTCCTTGCGTACCTTGGCGTCGAGCGCGCCGAAGGGCTCGTCGAGCAGCAGCACCTTGGGCTCGACCGCGAGCGCGCGGGCCAGCGCGATGCGCTGGCGCTGGCCGCCCGAGAGCTGCGGCGGATAGCGGTCGGCCAGCCAGTCGAGCTGCACGAGCTTGAGCAGCTCGGTCACCTTGGACTTGATCTGGGCCTCGCTCGGGCGCTCCTTGCGCGGCTTCACGCGCAGGCCGAAGGCCACGTTCTCGAACACGGTCATGTGGCGGAACAGCGCGTAGTGCTGGAACACGAAGCCGACCTGGCGCTCGCGCACGTGCACGTCGGTGGTGTCCTCGCCCGAGAACAGGATGCTGCCGGCATCGGCCGTTTCCAGCCCGGCGATGATGCGCAGCAGCGTGGTCTTGCCGCAGCCCGAGGGGCCGAGCAGCGCGACGAGCTCGCCCGACTCGACGTTCAGGTTGACGTCGTTCAAGGCCCGGAAGGTGCCGAACTGCTTGCTGATGTTGCGGATTTCGATGCTCATGAAATTCTTTCTTCCTAGGCCGCCGTCGGCCGTTCCGGCGGCAGCTCGGCGATCGCCTTCATCTCGCGCTCGTGGCGCCACTCGATCACCGACTTGATCACCAGCGTCACCAGCGCCAGGATCGCCAGCAGCGAGGCCACCGCGAAGGCGGCCACCGACTGGTATTCGTTGTAGAGCACTTCCACGTGCAGCGGCATGGTGTTGGTCTGGCCGCGGATGTGGCCCGAGACCACCGACACCGCGCCGAACTCGCCCATGGCGCGCGCATTGCACAGGATCACCCCGTACAGCAGGCCCCACTTGATGTTGGGCAAGGTCACGCGCCAGAAGGTCTGCCAGCCGTTCGCGCCGAGCACGATCGCGGCCTGTTCCTCGTCGGTGCCCTGCGCCTGCATCAGCGGGATCAGCTCGCGCGCGATGAACGGGAAGGTCACGAACACGGTGGCCAGCACGATGCCGGGCACGGCGAAGATGATCTTGATGTCGTGCGCGGCCAGCCACGGGCCGAACCAGCCCTGGGCGCCGAACACCAGCACGTAGATCAGGCCCGCCACCACCGGCGACACCGCGAACGGCAGGTCGATCAGCGTGGTGAGGAAGGCCTTGCCGCGGAACTCGAACTTGGCGATGGCCCAGGCCGCGGCCACGCCGAACACCAGGTTCAGCGGCACCGCGATGGCGGCCGTGATCAAGGTCAGGCGGATCGCGCTCCAGGCATCGGGTTCCTTCAGCGCCTCGAGATAGGCGTCGAGGCCCTTGCGCAGCGCCTCGGTCGCCACGGCCGCCAGGGGCAGCACGAGGAACAGGAACATGAAGACCAGCGCGAGGCCGATCAGCAGCCAGCGGACCCAGGCGGCTTCGGTGGTGCCGGCCTGGGTACGGCGGATGACTTTGGAAGGTGCGCTCATCTCAAGCTCCCGCGCGGCGACGCTGCCATGCCTGCAGGCCGTTGATGACCAAGAGCAGCAGGAACGAGATCACCAGCATCACCAGCGCGACCGCCGTGGCGCCCGCGTAGTCGTACTGCTCGAGCTTGCCGATGATGATCAGCGGCGTGATCTCCGAGATCATCGGCATGTTGCCGGCGATGAAGATCACCGAGCCGTACTCGCCGATCGCGCGCGCGAAGGCCATGGCGAAGCCCGTGAGCAGCGCCGGCGCGATCGAGGGGAAGATCACCTTGGTGAAGGTCTGCAGCCGCGTCGCGCCCAGCGAGGTGGCGGCCTCCTCGAGTTCCTTCTCGGCGTCCTCGAGCACCGGCTGCACCGTGCGCACCACGAAGGGCAGCCCGATGAAGATCAGCGCGATCACCACGCCCGCGGGCGTGAACGCGAGCTTGATGCCGTGCGGCTCGAGGTACTGCCCGACCCAGCCGTTGCCGGCCAGCAGCGCGGTCAGCGAGATGCCGGCCACGGCCGTGGGCAGCGCGAACGGCAGGTCGACCAGCGCATCGACGATGCGCTTGCCCGGGAACTTGTAGCGCACCAGCACCCAGGCCACGAGCAGCCCGAACACCAGGTTCACCAGCGCCGCGAGCAGCGAGGCGCCGAAGGTCAGCCGGTACGAGGCCAGCACGCGCGGCGCGGTCACGGCGACCCAGAACTGGTCCCAGTTCAGCGTGAAGGTCTTGAAGACCAGCGCCGACAGCGGGATCAGCACGATCAGGCAGAGGTAGAAGACCGCGAAACCCAGCGTCATCGAGAAGCCGGGCAGCACGCGCTTGGCGCCACCGCCGCCGACCGCACGCGAAAACGGCGCTGCCGGTGAGGACAGCGCCGAGGAGCTTGCCCCGCTCATTTACCGGGCGCCGGGCGTGTAGAGCTTGTCGAACTGGCCGCCGTCGTTGAAGTGCACCTTCTGCGCTTCGCCGAGGCTGCCGAACAGCTCCTGCACCGTGAACAGCTGCAGCGGCTTGAAGGTCGCGGCGTACTTCTTGAGCACGGTCTGCGAACGCGGGCGCAGCGCGTGCTTGGCGGCGATTTCCTGCGCTTCTTCGGAGTACAGCCAGTCGAGGTAGGCCTTGGCGAGTTCGCCGGTGCCCTTCTTGGCGACGGTGCGCTCGACCACGGCCACCGGGTTCTCGGCCACGATGCTGATCGACGGGTAGACCGAGTCGACCTTGCCGGTGCCGAATTCGCGGTCGATCGAGACCACTTCGGATTCGAAGGTGATCAGCGCGTCGCCGATGTTGCGCTGCAGGAAGGCGGTGGTGGCATCGCGGCCGCCGCGCGCCAGCACCGGCGTGTTCTTGAACAGCTTGCCGACGAACTCGGCCGCCTGGGCGTCGGTGCCGCCCTTCTTCTTGACGTAGCCCCAGGCCGCCAGGTAGGCGTAGCGGCCGTTGCCGCCGGTCTTGGGGTTGACGATCACGACCTGGATGCCGGGCTTGACGAGGTCGTCCCAGTCCTTGATGCCCTTGGGATTGCCGTTGCGCACCAGGAACAGCATGGTCGAGGTGGTCGGCGATGCGTTCTCGGGGAATTTCTTGGTCCAGTCCTTGGCGACCACGCCGGCGTTGGCCAGGAAGTCGATGTCGGTCGAGGTGTTCATGGTCACCACGTCGGCATCGAGGCCGTCGGCCACCGCGCGCGCCTGGGCGCTGGAGCCGCCGTGCGACTGGTCGATCTTGACGTCCTTGCCGGTGGCCTTCTTGTAGTGCGCCGTGAAGGCCGCGTTGTAGTCCTTGTAGAACTCGCGCGCCACGTCGTACGAGGCGTTCAGCAGGCCGGTGCCCTGGGCCAGGGCGCTGCTGCCGGCGAGTGCGGAGGACGCCAGCGCGAGCACGGCGGCGAAGGTCTTGATTCTGGAAGTCATGTGGTTGCCAAGGTTTCTGAAAAATCACGGCCCGCCGGCCAGGCGGCGGGCTCGTCGGTCAGCGACTGGAGCAGGGCCAGGCCGAGCGGCCATTCCCCGTGCCCCGAGTCGACGTTGATGTGGCCCGCATTCTGCATGCGAACGAACTCGCTGCCCCAGGCGCGCGAATATGCGCCCGCAAGGCGGATCGGGCAGAAGGGGTCGTTGCTGCTGGCCACAACGATGCTGCGGTACGGCAGCGCCGCATAGGGCACGGGCGCGAAGTCCGACAGCACGGCGCGCCGCTCCGGGTCGGCCGGGGCCACCAGCAGCGCGCCCTGGATCCGGGCCGCGGCCTCCGCCGGCAGGTGCGCCGTGGCGATGCAGCCCAGGCTGTGCGCCGCGATCACCACCGGCTGCGGCGATGCGAGCACCAGCCGCGCCAGCGTCGACACCCAGGCCTCGCGCCGCGGCGAGGCCCAGTCGTCCTGCTGCACGCGCGCGGCGCCCGGAATGCGCTCCTGCCACAGGCTCTGCCAGTGGCCGGGGCCGGAGTCGCGCCAGCCGGGAACGATGACGATGCGGGTCTGCATGCGAAGGTGACGGGCCTGGGCCGATTCCGCTGGCTTACTTGTTCGGCTGCGGCGTCAGGCGCAGGTAGGGGCGCACCGCCTTGTAGCCCTTGGGGAAGCGCTGGGCGATCTCGGCCGGGTCCTGCAGGCTCGGGATGATGACCACGTCGTCGCCGTCCTTCCAGTTCACGGGCGTCGCCACCTTGTGGCTGTCGGTGAGCTGCAGCGAGTCGATGACGCGCAGGATCTCGTCGAAGTTGCGGCCGGTCGAGGCCGGGTAGGTGATGATGGTGCGGATCGCCTTCTTCGGATCGATGATGAACACGCTGCGCACCGTGGCCGTGGCCGAGGCGTTCGGGTGGATCAGGTCGTAGAGGTCCGACACCTTGCGGTCGGCGTCGGCCACGATCGGGAAGTTGACCGTGGTGTTCTGCGTGTCGTTGATGTCGCCGATCCATTCCTTGTGCTTGTCGGCCGGGTCCACGCTCAGCGCGATCGGCTTCACGCTGCGCTTCTGGAATTCGCCCGACAGGGCCGCCGTCTTGCCGAGTTCGGTGGTGCACACGGGCGTGAAGTCGGCCGGGTGCGAGAAGAACACGACCCACGAATCGCCGGCCCATTCATGGAATTTGATCGGGCCTTCGCTGGAATCCTGGGTGAAATCGGGGGCGGTGTCGCCGAGACGGAGGGTTGCCATGGTCGTTCCTCGGATGGAATGGAAGACCTGGATTGTCCGAACCCCGCCAAGGATGCCAAACGAATATCTGATTGTTTGGTTATGACGTTTTTTGCATAACGAGGCGATCCGGGACCTTGAAAGCCGCCTAGAACATGCGGTGCGCCCCGTGCTCCAGGTGCTCGACCAGGAAGTCGATCAGCCGCCGCACCGCCGGCACCAGCGCGCGCCGCGCCGGAAACACCATGTGCGCGATCACCGGCGCCGGTCCCCAGTCGCACAGCACCCGGGTCAGCCGGCCCTCGTTGAGGTCGGCGCGGCACATGTAGTCGGGCAGCAGGGTCGCGCCCACCCCGGCCAGCGCGGCGTACTGCAGCGTGGCGAGGTCGTCGGCCACGTAGCGCGGCGTGTGGGAATGCACGTGGATCCGGCCCTTGGGCCCCTCGAGCCGCCATTCGCTGCGCCCTTCCCCATTGACAGACATCGCCGCGGTCGGCAGCTTCGCGAGATCGTCCGGCCCCTCGATCGGCCCGAGCCGCCGCACCAGCTCGGGCGTGGCCACCAGCACGCCGCGGCTGGTGCCGAAGGTGCGAGCCACCAGCGTCGCGCTGTCCTCGATCTGGGGCCGCACGCGCAGTGCGATGTCGATGCCCTCCTCGATCAGGTCGACGGGCCGGTTGATCACCCGCATGTCGATGCGCACCGCCGGATAGCGCTCGAGGAAGCTCGGCAGCACCTGCGCCAGCCCGCTGTGCGAGATCGTGACCGGGCAGCTGAGCCGCACCAGGCCGCTGGGCTCGGTCTGCACCTGGGCCACCGCCTCCGAGGCCGCGCGCGCCGCGTCGCGCACCGAGGCCGCGTGGCGCAGGTAGATCTCGCCGGCCGGCGTGAGCGACAGCCGCCGCGTGCTGCGCTGCATCAGCTGCACGCCGAGCTGCTCCTCGAGCTCGGCCACGCGCCGCGACAGCCGCGACTTCGGAATGCCCAGCGCCCGGCTCGCGGCCGCGAAGCCGCCGCGCTCGGCCACTTCGGCGAAGAACACCATGTCGTTGAGGTCCTGCATGGTTTGACTGTCCTGTTTTTGAAACGATGTGGCTTATTTTTACCTACTTATCACCCACTCGCACCAAAAATAGAATTCTGACCACGCCGGCCACTTTTGAGCGCCGACATCGAAAGAAAGAAAGCGATCAACACCATGAAGCTGCTCCACATCGACTCCAGCATCCTCAGCGGCAACTCCACCTCGCGCCTGCTGACGGCCGAAACCGTGGCCGCCTGGCGCGCCGCCCATCCCGACACCACGGTCGAGTACCTCGACCTCGCGGTCGACACCCCCTCCCACTTCAGCGCCGACGCGCTCGGCATCAAGACCGGCGTGCAGGCCCAGCCGACCGAGGCCCAGCAGCGCGAGAACGCGCTGTCCGAGAAGCTGGTGAGCCAGTTCCTCGCCGCCGACGTGGTGGTCGTGGGCGCCCCGCTCTACAACTTCACCATTCCGAGCCAGCTCAAGGCCTGGATCGACCGCCTCGCGCAGGCCGGCCGCACCTTCAAGTACACCGACAAGGGCCCGGTCGGTCTCGCCGGCGGCAAGACCGTGATCGTGGCCTCGAGCCGCGGCGGCATCTACTCGACCACCGAAGGCGGCCAGGCCACCGAGCACCAGGAGAGCTACCTGAAGGTGATCTTCGGCTTCTTCGGCATCACCGACGTGCGCTTCGTGCGCGCCGAGGGCCTCGGCATGGGCGATGCGGTCAAGAACGCCGCGCTGGCTTCGGCCCGCGGCGACATCGGCACGGCGACCGCCGAAGCCGCCAACCAGAGCGTCGCGGCCCTCGCGGCCTGATGACGGCGCGCCGTTCGCGGCGCACCTAGGGACGAGCCGGCCGAAGCGCCGGCTTTTTCGTGGGCGACATCACGGCTGACATAGGCGCTTCGGCCAATGGCTGGCGCGCGGCGCGCTCGACAGAATCGCCGCATGCCCGCAGCCCGCCTTCCGGCTTCCCGCATCCCTCTTCTTCCCGCGACCGAGCGCATGGCGGCGGTCGCGCTGCTGGCGCTGTGCCTCGCCGCCTGGGCCGCCGGGCTGGCCGGCGGCTTCCAGTACGACGACCTGCCCAACATCGTGCTCGACCCGGCCACGGCCGGCGGCGAGGCCCTGCGCGAGCGGCTGGCCAATGGCTTCCGGCCGCTGCTGCGGCTGAGCTACGTCGCCGACCATGCGTTGTGGGGCTTCGAGGGCACCGGCTTCCTGGCCACCAACCTCGCGCTGCACGCGGCCACCGTGCTGGCCGTGTGGCGACTGGCCCTCGGCCGGCTGGCCGATCCGCTGGCGGCCTTCCTGGCCGCCGCGCTGTTCGCGCTGCAGCCCGCGCACGCGGCGGTGGTGAGCTTCGCAAGCGGGCGCTCGACCGGACTGATGACGCTGGGGCTGGTGCTGGCGCTGCTGGCCCATGAACATGCCTGGCGCGAGGGCCTGGCCCGCGCGCGCCGCGCCGTCTTCGAGGCGCTGTCGCTCGTCGCCTTCGCGCTCGCGGTGTCGGCCAAGGAAGTGGCACTGGTCTATCCGCTGCTGCTGACGCTCTGGGAAGCGACCCGGCCCGGCTCCACGGCCGGCCGCATCGCGCGGCGCGTGGCCTGGCCCGCGATCGCCGCGCTCGCCGGCGCCGCGTTGCTCTGGACCTTCGGCCCCCGGCTGCGCGAGCTGGCCGGCTACTCGCTCGCGCTGGCCGATCCCTTCGAGGCCCTGGCCCGGCATGCCGCCGCGCTGCCGCTGTCGCTCGCGCTGTGGCTGCGGCCGTGGGCGTTGTCGGTCGAGCACCCGGCGCCCGGGGCGAATGCGATGCTGCCGGGCGCTCTCGCGCTCGCGGGCCTGCTGCTCGCCGCGCTCGCGCTGCGCCGGCGCTGGCCGCTCGCGACTTTGGCGCTGCTGTGGCCGCTGGCCATGCTCGCGCCGACGCACACGCTGATCGCGCGGCTCGACTGGATCGTGGAAAAGCCGCTGTACCCCGCCTGGATCGGTCCCGCACTGGCGCTGGGCGCCCTGCTCGCGGCCTGGCTGCGCCGGCCCGGCCGCGCAGTACCGGGCCTGGTCCTGCTGGCCGCGCTCACGGCCACCTGCGCCTGGCGCGCCGCCACCTGGGCCGATCCACCTACCCTCTGGCGCGAGGCCACCGAACGCGCGCCGCTGTCGCCGCGCGCCTGGCACAACCGCGCGCTGGCCGAATCCGCCGCGGGCCGCGATGCCGAGGCGCGTCGCAGTGTCGAAACCGCCCTGGCCCTCGATGCCGACGCGCCGCGCACCCAGGCACTGGCGCTCGCGATCTCGCTGGCGGCCAGCGACGAAGTGCCGCCCCCCTCCCTTCCCTCCAGGAGCCCCTCACCGTGAAGCTGCTTCCACGCCCCTCGCGCGCGCTGGCCGCGCTGGCGCTCGCGCTCGGCTGCGCCGCCGCCCAGGCCGCGCCCGACTGCGACCGCTGCCAGGACCTGCCGCGGCTGTACCGCGAAATGCTCGAGCAGGAGTTCCTGCGCGCCAAGTTCCAGAGCTGGATCGCCCAGGCCTACTACCCGCTGAGCATCGAGGCGATGCAGACACAGGCCACCAACGCGCTCACCACGGCGATGCAGGGCAACCTGTACGGCGTGCTCGCGCCGCCGGCCGGCGACGCCGGCGCGGCCGGGGCCGCGGCGCCCTCCTTCGGCACGGTGATCAGCGGCGGCAGTTGCCAGCTCGTGGAGTACGTTCCGCGCCCGGGCCAGTCGCCGGCCACGCGGCCGGTGACCGAGCAGCAGATCCGGCAGAAGCTGTGCAAGCCGCTGGCCGAATTCACCATCGAGCACGAGAACACGCACATCAAGGCCTGCACGGCGGCCTACAAGGCCGGCGACAACTCGGTCGAGTCGGTCGAATGGTTCGTGCAGAGCGACGCCCAGGCCTACGACGCCGGCGTGCGCGTGCTGCGCGACGCCATCGCCACGCTGGCGCGCAAGTGCCAGTGGGCCGGTTCGACCAACGTGCGCAAGCCCGACAACAGCATGGTGGTGCCGACGCCCGAGGAGATCGTCACCCTGACGAAGAACGTCAAGGCCAAGGGCAGCGCGATGCGCCGCGCCACCCAATGAGCCCACATCCGGAGTCATCGCCATGAACGAAGCCCTGTTGCTGAGCGCCGCGCTGCTGATCGGCGGCCCGCGCACCGAGATCCCGCCCGAGCAGGTGCTGCCGCGCTTCGAGGCCCAGTGCGTCGACGGCCGCTGGAACGCCGCCTGCCCCGGCCTGCGCGCCGAACTCGAACTGGCGCTCTACGGCGAACTGCAGGTGCTGCAGTCGCGCGGCGAGATCGACCGCGAGGTGCTGCGCAGCGCCGCGCGCGCCCGCTTCCCGATGCTGGCCGAGCTGGGCCTGCGCCGGCTGGCCAAGATCGGCTCGCCCGAGGACCGCGAGGCGGTGCTGGCCGCGCTCGACCACACCTCGCCCGGCGTGCGCGCGATCGCGCGCCAGATGCTCGAGGTGCAGGACGACCGCTTCCGCAAGGGCCTGGCACCGTGGATGCGCGCCGGCCAGCGCAACGGCTTCGGCGCGCTGGTGCCCGACGAGCAACCCGACGCCACCCGGCTCGGCCTGGCCGGTGCGGTCGGCGCGAAGGACGCGGCCACGCTGCGCTGGCGCCCGTTCGCGAGCGACGCGCGCGAGGGCCGCGCGGTCTTCACCACGCGGCTGTCGCCCGAGCAGGTGCTGCAGCTGGTGGCCAAGGGCCAGAAGAGCTTCGACGGCTCGCAGGTGCCCGGCCGCAAGCAGCAGGAGGCGGCGATGAAGTCGATGGATTCGATCAAGCAGGAGCTGCAGGCCGCGGCGGCGCGCGGCGACCTCAAGGCGCTGCAGGAACTCTCGCAGCGCGTGAACCAGCAGATGCAGGCGGTGGCGCCGCCGCCCGGCGCCACCTCGCTGCGCGCGGTGGCCGAGTTCGCCACCGAGCCGGCGCAGGTGCGCTATGTGCAGTTGAACGCGACGCTGCCGCCCCGGACCAAGGACGGCAAGGCGGTCAGCAAGCCGGTCACGGCCGCCGTGGCCCGCGACGAGGCCTTCGGCGGCGAGACCGTGCTGGTGATCCTCTATTGAGGAGCCAGCCGGCCGGCCGTGCTCAGGCCGCCTTGTGGCTCTTGATCCAGCCCACGTACTTGTCCATCCAGCCCTGCAGGAACTTCTTCGAGCCTTCGTTGCCGATGTGGCCCTTGTCGTCGAACAGGTCGTCCTTGGTCTGCAGGAACACCTCGGGCGCGCCGAGCGTGGGCACGTCGAGGTAGGCCAGCACGTTGCGCAGGTGCTGCTGCGCCAGCGCGGTACCGATGGCGCCGACCGAGATGCCGACCACGCCGGCCGGCTTGCCGGCCCAGGCGCTCTGGCCGTAGGGGCGCGAGGCATGGTCGATCGCGTTCTTCAGCACGCCGGGCACCGAGCGGTTGTATTCGGGCGTGACGAACAGCAGGCCGTCGGCCGCCGCGATCTCGGTCTTCAGGCGCTTGACCGACGCCGCCTGGTTGCCGTCGTCGTCCTGGTTGTACAGCGGCAGGTCGTCGATGCGCACGTGCTCGAAGGTGAAGTCCTCGGGCGCCAGCTTGGCCAGCGCGAGCGCCAGCTTCTGGTTGAACGAGTCCTTGCGCAGGCTGCCGACGATGACGGCGATCCGGGTCTGGGCCATGAATGAAGCTCCTTGAATGAGAGAGTCGTAGTGACGGAGTGTCGAATGACGCTGGCGATTATGCGAAGCGTTCAAGACCTTTTATCAAAAAGCCCATGGCGCGGGGACCGCACCGGCCGGCGCATGAGCAAATGCGAAAAGCTTCGTCGCGCGCCGCGCTCGCCGGCCGTAGAGTCGCCGCCCTTTCAGCTCTCGCCATTCACCCATGACCTCCCTCCTCTCGCGCCGCGCCATGCTGCGTACCGGCGCGGCCGCCGTCGCCATCGCGGCCGCCACGCCGCTGTTCGCCCAGACCCGCGCCAAGACGCTGCGCATCGGCTACCAGAAGTTCAACACGCTCAACATCCTCAAGGGCACGGGCCGGCTCGAACAGGCGCTCGCGCCCGCGGGCGTGAAGGTGGAATGGGCCGAGTTCCTCGGCGGTGCGCAGCTGTCGGAAGCGCTGGCCGCCGGTGCCATCGACTTCGGCCATGCCTCCGACGGCATCGGCGTGTTCCAGCAGGCCAGCGGCAAGGGCCTGGTCTACCTCGCGGCCGAGAGCCCCTACCCTGGCGGCGTCGGCTTTCTGGTGCCACGCGATTCGCCGATCCGCTCCGTGCGCGACCTCAAGGGCCAGAAGGTGGTCACGGGCCGCGGCTACAACACGCAGTACGTGCTGATCCGTGCGCTCGAGGCCGCCGGCCTGCGCTACGAGGACATCGAGCCGGTCTACATCGTCACCGCCTCCGACACGGTGGCGGCCTACCAGTCGGGCAGCGTGGCCGCGATCGGCCTGTGGGATCCGTTCCTGGCCGGCGCGCAGCAGGCCACCGAATCGCGCCTGCTGTTCGACGGCACCGGCCTCAGCGGCAACCGCACCTACCACTTCGCGCAGCCCGGGTTCGCGCGCGCCAATGCCGATCTGCTGCGCACCGTGTTCGCCGAGCTGCGCAAGACCAACGACTGGGCCCAGGCCCATCCCGCCGAGGTGGTGGCCACCTTGGCGCCGCAGCTCAAGGTCGAGCCCAAGGTGCTGGCGCTCGCGACCGAACGGCGTCAATATGGCGTGGTCGCGCTCACGCCGGCCATCGCCCGCGAACAGCAGGGGCTGGCCGACGTGTTCGCGCAGCTCAAGCTCATTCCCAAACCGATCGAGGTGAAGGACGCCTTCCTGGACCTGAACCTCGTCTGACACCGCTGCCCTCTTGACTTCCAGCTCCCACCACGACGTCATCGTCATCGGCCTCGGCGCCCTCGGCGCCGCCACGCTCCACCAGCTCTCGCAACGCGGCGCGCGCGTGCTCGGCATCGACCAGTTCGCGCCGCCGCACGAGCTCGGCTCCTCGCATGGCGATTCGCGCATCACGCGGCTCGCGATCGGCGAAGGCGACGAGTGCGTGCCCTTCGTGCAGCGCTCGCACGCCATCTGGCGCGAGCTCGAGGCGCGCACCGGCAAGTCGTTGATGACCACCACCGGCGGCCTGGTGCTGGCGCCGCAGGGCCGGGTGGCCGAGCACCACGGCAAGCCCGACTTCGTGCGCCGCACCATCGCCTGCGCCGAGCGTTTCGGCATCGCGCACGAGGTGCTCGACGCGGCCGGCATCCGCGCGCGCTTCCCGCAGTTCCAGCTGCAGGGCGACGAGATCGGCTATCACGAGCGCGAGGCCGGCTTCGTGCGGCCCGAGGCGGCGATCGAGGCCCAGCTCGCGGTGGCGCGCGCCGCGGGCGCGCAGGTGCGCACCGGAGAGAAGGTGCTGGCCGTCGAGCCCGTGGGCAACGGCGACACCGTGCGCGTGCGCACCGAAACAGCGAGCTTCGAGGCCGGGCGCGTCGTGGTCGCGGCCGGTGCCTGGCTGCCCGAGTTCCTGGGCCGGCAGGCGCGCGCCGACTGGCAGCGCGACTTCTCGGTGCACCGCCAGGTCATGCACTGGTTCGACACCGGCGCGGCCGCCGCCGACTTCGCGCCCGGCCGCTTCCCGGTCTTCATCTGGATGTTCGGCGACGGCCCCGAGGACTACATGTACGGCTTTCCCTCCTCCGACCCCGCGCAGCCCGCGCTCAAGGTCGCGACCGAGCAGTACGTGGAGGCCACCACGCCCGACGCCATCGACCGCAGCGTGCGGCCCGAGGAAAGCGCCGCGATGTTCCGCGAGCGCGTGGCCGGGCGCTTCCCGCAGATCGAGGACCGCGCGCTCAAGGCCCGCGCCTGCATGTACACCGTGACGCCCGACCGCCGCTTCGTCATCGACGCGCTCGACGGCCTGCCCGGCGTGCTGGTGGTCTCGGCCTGCTCGGGCCATGGTTTCAAGCACTCGGCCGGGCTCGGCGACGCCATCGCCGATCATGTGCTGGGCCGCGCGAGCACGCTCGACCTCTCGCCCTTTGCCCGCCAGCGCCTGCTGGAGAAGCCAGGAGCGTAGAGCAGCCTCGCGCGATCTTCGGCATCATCGCCGCCGGTTCTTTGTCTGATTCAGGAGCAAGCGCGATGAGATTTCTGGTGGTGGGTGCCGGCGCACTCGGTGGTTATTTCGGTGGCCGCCTGCTGGCGGCGGGACGCGACGTCACTTTCCTGCTGCGCGCGCGGCGCGCGGCGCAGATCGCGGCCACCGGCCTCGTGATCCAGAGCCCGCAGGGCAACCTGCACATTCCCTCGCCGCCCCACGTGTCGGCCGAGAACATCGGCGGCCCCTACGACGTGGTCGTGGTCGGCAGCAAGGCCTACGACCTGGCATCGACCATGGACTCGTTCGCGCCCGCCGTCGGCCCCGAGACGGTGATCCTGCCGCTGCTCAACGGCATGCAGCACATCGATGCCCTGGTCGAGCGTTTCGGCGAGGCGCGCGTGCTCGGCGGCCTGTGCCTGATCTCGGCCACGCTCGACGACGAAGGCCGGGTGCTGCACCTCAACGACTCGCACGGCCTCACCTACGGCGACCGCGCCGGCGGCATCCCGCCGCGCATCCAGGCGATCCAGCAGCAGTTCGAGGGTGCCGGCTTCGAGGCCAAGGCCAGCGACAACGTGCTGCAGGACATGTGGGAGAAGTGGGTCTTCATCGCCTCGATCGCCGGCCTCACGAGCCTGATGCGCGGCTCCATCGGCGACGTGGTCGCCGCGGGCGGCCAGGACGTGGCGCTGGCCCTGTTCGACGAATGCGCCGCCATCGCCGCGCACAACGGCTTCACGGTGCGCCCCGGTGCCGTCGAGCGCGGCCACGCCTTCATGACCGCGGCCGGCTCGCCGATCACCGCCTCGATGTACAAGGACCTCGCGCGCGGCGGTGCCGTCGAGGCCGACCACATCCTCGGCGACCTGCTGAGCCGGGCACCGCAGCCCGCGCCCGCCGTGCCCTCGGTGCTGCGCGTGGCCTATGTGCACCTCAAGGCCTACGAGGTGCAGCGCGCCCGCGCGCAGGCGGCGAACTGAGCCGTTGGCCGGCGCGCGCCGAGTATCTATTCACGAATCCATTCAGCTTCCCGGGTTTCCCCAGCGAAAACCCGCGTGAAGTCGCGCGATTTATCTATTCACCTTGCTATTCACGGGGCCGCCCCGCTGAATGGCAAAGGCGAGCGCGCCCCGTCAATCCGACTTGAGGATCGTCTCCCCCTTCAACATCCCCATGTCCCGGATGTTGTCGCGGTGCCGCTTCCAGCCGGCCCAGGTGCGGCGCGGGTGCATCGCCGAGATGAAGTAGTACAGCAGCTTGAACATCCGCAGCGCGCCCCAGAACGGCGTGCCGCGGTAGATGTCGCCGGCCAGCAGCGACATCAGGCCCTCCTTCACGCGGAAGGGGTTGCCCGGGTACATGAACATCTCGCGGATGGTCGGGTTGGTCACGCGGTAGATGAACCACGAGTACTCGCGCGGGCCCTTGCGCATCATGGCTTCGAAGTCGGCGCGCGCGCCCGCGTACTCCATCGGGCGGTCGAGCGCCTTGGCCACGGCCTCGGCGCCGTCGAAGGCGCTGTGCATCGCGAGGTAGACGCCCGAGGAGAACATCGGGTCGATGAAGGTGAAGGCGTCGCCGAGCATCAGGTAGCGGTCGCCGGTGGCGTGGGTGCTCGAATACGAGAAGTTGCCCGTGGCATGCACCGCGTCGTCGACCAGCTCGGCGTCCTTCAGCCGCTCGACCAGCACCGGGCACAGCGCGATGGTGTCGTAGAAGAAGTCCTTGAGCGGCTTGTCGCGCGACTTCAGGTAGTAGGGCCAGCAGACCGCGCCCACGCTGGTGGTGCCGTCGGCCAGCGGAATGAACCAGAACCAGCCGTGCGGGAACCAGCAGATGCTGATGTTGCCTTCCTTGCGGCCCTCGAGCCGCTTCGCGTTGCGGAAATGGCCGAACAGCGCGGTGCTGTTGTGCTCGGGGTTCTTCTGCTTGCAGCGGAACTGGTTGGCCAGCAGGGTGTCGCGGCCGGTCGCATCGACCACGAAGCGCGCGCGCCAGCTGCGGCGCTCGCCGTCGTCCATCTGGGCGCGCACCGTGGCACCGTCGGCATCGAAGCGCACGTCGCGCACCTTGCAGCCCTCGAGCGCCTCGGCGCCGCGCGCCGCCGCGTTGCGGAACAGGATCTCGTCGAGGTCGGAGCGGCGCACCTGCCAGGCCGAGTCGAGCGACTTGTCCCAGCCCTCGGCGAAATCGACGTAGCTGCGGTGCTCGTGATCGGGCGAGACGAACTCGATGCCGAACTTCGGCATGCCGATCTTCTCGACCTGGTCGCGCACCCCGAGCTTCTCGAACAACTCGACGTTGCCCGGCAGCAGCGATTCGCCGATGTGGAAGCGCGGATGGTGCTCCTTCTCGAGCAGCACCACCTTGCGGCCCTGCCGGGCCAGCAGCGCGGCGATGGTGGAGCCGGCCGGACCGCCGCCCACGACGAGCACGTCGCAGGATTCATCGGTGGCCGGGGAGGCGGAAGCGGGGGCGGGAGACTGGGACATGCGAGGGGCGGGCTGCGTTGTCGACGACCGCAAAGCATAGCCTGTGCGTCGCGGACTCCGCAAAGTCGGCTAAGCGGCGGCCGCCGCCCGGCGGCACACTGCGGGGCATGACCGCACCCCGCACCGAACACGACTACCGCGAACGCGTGGCGCGCGCCGTCGCGGCCATCGTGGCCGACCCGATGGCGGACCACCGGCTCGAGGACCTCGCGGCGCTCGCGCATTTCTCGCCCTTCCACTTCCACCGCATCTACCAGAGCATCGCGGGCGAGACCGTGGCCGCCACGGTGCGGCGCGTGCGGCTCGCCATGGCCACGCGGCTGCTGGCGCGCGGCGGCCAGAGCATCACGGACGTGGCGCTGGCCGTGGGCTACGAGAGCCCGCAGGCCTTCACGCGTGCCTTCGGCCAGTTCACCGGGCAATCGCCGCGCGAATTCCAGCAGCAGATGCACGCGGTGGTGCTCGATGCGATGCCCGTGGCACGGAACCGGAGCGACGAGGCACCGCCCGCCGTGCGGATCGTCGAGCGCCCGGCGCAGCCGGTGCATGCGCTGCGCCACCACGGGCCGGCCTCCACCATCCCGCACACGCACCGGCGGCTGCGCGCCCGGCTGGGTTCGCGCCGCGTGTCGGGCTGGTTCGGCATCTCCTGCGGCAACCCCGAGGCGCGGCCGGATTTCCGATACTACGTGGCGGCGGCCTCGCCCGATCCCTGGCCGGCCGGCGACGCGGAGATCGAGGCCTTCGACCTGCCGGGCGGCCTCTACGCGGTGCACACGCTCGCCGGGCCCTACACGCGCATCAACGCCGCCGTCTACGCGCTCTACGCACGCTGGCTGCCCGGCAGCGGCTACGAGCCCGACGACCGGCCCACGCTCGAGCACTACCTGAACTCGCCGCGCCAGGTCGCGCAGGCAGCGCTGCGCACCGACCTGCTGATTCCGATCCGTCCCGCCGGCCGATCCCGGCTTTCACTGCTGCCATGAACCTTCTTCGCTTCCTTCTTCCGATCGCGCTCGGCCTGTGGGTGGCCTGCACCCAGGCTGCCGGCTTCAGCACCCTCGAGATACCGGCCGATGCCGACGGCCCTGCGCTGCGCGGCGCGGTGTGGACGCCCTGCGCCGCGCCCGACGGCCAGATCCAGCTCGAGCGCGCCACGCTGCCCGGCGTGCGCGACTGCCCGCTCGCGGGCGACCGGCTGCCGCTGGTGGTGTTGTCGCACGGCTACGGCGGCTCCTTCCTCGGCCATCACGACACGGCCGAGGCCCTCGCGAACGCGGGCTTCGTCGTCGCCGCGATCAACCACTCGGACGACAACTTCCGCATCCGCGGCGGCCCCGAGGACAGCATCGTGGCGCTCGCGACGCGCACCACCGACATCCGCCGCCTGGTCGACCACATGCTCACGCGCTGGCCCTCGCATGCGAAGCTCGCGGCCGGCAAGGTCGGCTTCTACGGCTTCTCGCGCGGCGGCTACACGGGCCTGGTGCTGATCGGCGCGCGGCCCGATTTCGAGAAGCTGCCGCCGCTGCCCGGCTCGCCCTGCAGCGCGGCGCCGCAGGGCCCGGAATGCACGGCCATGCGGCAGCGCTTTCGCGCATTGCTCGCGGCACCGCTGGCGCACGACGAGCGCATCCGGGCCGCGGTGATCGCCGATCCGCTCAGCATGCTGTTCGATGCCGAGAGCCTGAAACAGCTGAAGGTGCCGGTGCAGCTCTGGGCCTCGGCTTATGGCGGCGATGGCGTCACGCCCGACAACGTGGCGGCCGTGCGGCGCCACCTGCCGACGGCCCCGGACTGGCGCGTGGCCGACAAGGCCGGCCACTTCGGCTTTCTCGCGCCCTGCTCCGCCGCGCAGCGCGCGGCCAATCCGGAGATCTGCCGCGACGGCCCGGGCTTCGACCGCGCGGCCTTCCATGCGGCCTTCAACGCCGAGGTGCTGGCCTTCTTCAGGCTGCACCTCGGGTCGTCGAACTAGCCTGAGCGCCGCTGGCCCGCGAGTCGCCGCACCAACGCCACGAGCCGGTCGATCTCGTCGAAGGTGTTGTAGAAGGCCAGCGAGGGCCGCACCGTGGTCTCGACGCCGAAGCGGCGCAGGATCGGCTGTGCGCAATGGTGGCCGGTGCGCACCGCGATGCCTTCCTCGTTGAGCGCATGGCCGACCTCCTCGGTGCTGTAGCCGTCGAGCACGAAGGACATCACGCTGGCCTTGTCGGCCGCGGTGCCGATCAGCCGCACACCGGGAATCGCGCCGAGCTGCGCCATGCCGTAGACCAGCAGGTCGTGCTCGTAGCGCGCGATGTTCTCGATGCCGACCTTGTTGACGTAGTCGATCGCCGCGCCCAGGCCCACCGCGTCGGCGATGTTGCCGGTGCCGGCTTCGAACTTGTTCGGGATCGGCTGGAACACGGTCTTCTCGAAGGTCACGTCGGCGATCATGTTGCCGCCGCCCTGCCACGGCGGCATGTCCTCGAGCACCTCGCGCCTGCCCCACACCACGCCGATGCCGGTGGGGCCGAACACCTTGTGGCCCGAGAACACGAAGAAGTCGGCGCCGATGTCCTGCACGTCCACGCGCATGTGCGAGACCGACTGCGCGCCGTCGACCAGCGCCTTCGCGCCCACGCGGTGCGCCAGCTCGACGATCTCCTTCACCGGCACCACGGTGCCCAGCGCGTTCGAGACCTGCGTGACGGCGACGATCTTCGTACGGTCGTTGAGCAGCTTGCGGTACTCGTCGAGCAGCACCTGGCCCGAGTCGTCGACCGGGATCACGCGCAGCTTCGCGCCCTTGGCGGCGGCGAGCTGCTGCCACGGCACGATGTTGGCGTGGTGCTCGAGGTTCGAGACGACGATCTCGTCGCCCTCGCCCACGTGCTGGCCGCCCCAGCTCTTGGCCACCAGGTTGATGGCCTCGGTGGTGCCGCGCACGAAGATCACTTCCTCGACCTCGGGCGCGTTGATGAACCGGCGCACGCGCTCCCGCGCGCCTTCGTAGGCGTCGGTGGCGCGCGCGGCCAGCTCGTGCGCCGCGCGGTGGATGTTCGAGTTCTCGTGCGCGTAGAAATAGGCGATGCGGTCGATCACCGACTGCGGCTTGTGCGTGGTGGCCGCGTTGTCGAACCACACGAGCTGCTTGCCGTTCACGCGCTCCTGCAGGATCGGGAAGTCGCGCCGCACGGCGTTGACGTCGAACGGCGGATGCTGGCCGCTGCCGGCCAGCGGCACCGCCTCGGGCCCGCGCGGATCGGCCTTGGCCGGCGTGACGAAGCCGCTGGGCAGCCGCACCGCGTCGACGAAGTAGAACTGCGCGTCGCGGCCGTTGACGGGCACGGGCGGTGCCGACGGCGGCACGGCGGGTTCGCGCGACACGGCCAGCGCCGCGAGGTCGGCGAAGGGATCGTGCACCGCGAAGCCGCCGGCACCGGCCGGCTGGCCATGGTTGCCGCCGAGGAAGTAGTACGGCGAGGCGGCGCTCGATGCGGCCTGCGAGGGCTGCACCGGCGGCACGCCGAGCACGTGGCCACCCGAGCGCGGCTCGAAGGCCGGCGCCACCGACAGCACGGTGTCGGGCACGCCGTTGCCGGCCACCGCATGCGGCAGCAGCGCGGGCGCGCGGTTCGCGAGCGAAGGCAGTTGCGTGGGCGAGGCCGGCAGCAGGTTGGTGCCCGGCACCTGCCCCTGCGGGATCGGCGTGCCCGGCACGCCGGGCCCGAAGCCGGCCGGGCTCACGAGCGGCGAACCCGGCGGCGCGATGTTGGCGGGGAACTGCGCGCCCGGCAGCGAAGCCGGCGGCGTGCCCGGCAGCGCCGCGAACATCGCGCTCGCCATGCGCGCGAGGATCGCCGGATCGAACGGCGCCTCGCCCGGAGTCGTGGGAGTGTTCACCGCGGCTTACTTGTAGGTGTCGGGATAGTCGTGGTACTTGCCGATCTCGACGTCGTCGAGCACCGCCAGCGCATCGGTTGTCAGCACCGCAAGCGAGCAGTACAGCGAGATCAGGTACGACGCGATCGCATGGTTGTTGATGCCCATGAAGCGCACCGACAGGCCCGGGCTCTGTTCGCTCGCGAGGCCCGGCTGGAACAGGCCGACCACGCCCTGGCGCTTGTCGCCCACGCGCAGCAGCAGGATCTTGCTCTTGCCGTCGGCCACCGGCACCTTGTTCGACGGGATCAGCGGAATGCCGCGCCAGGTGATGAACTGCGAGCCGAACAGGCTCACGGTCGGCGGCGGCGTGCCGCGGCGCGTGGCTTCGCGGCCGAAGGCGGCGATCGCCAGCGGGTGCGTGAGGAAGAAGGCCGGCTCCTTCCAGACCTTGGTCAGCAGCTCGTCGAGGTCGTCGGGCGTGGGCGCGCCGGTCAGCGGGAAGATGCGCTGCTCTTCGCTGACCTGGGCCAGCAGGCCGTAGTCGGGGTTGTTGATGAGCTCGCTCTCCTGGTTCTCCTTGATCGTCTCGATCGTCAGGCGCAGCTGTTCCTTGATCTGGTCGTGCGGGCTGCTGTAGAGGTCGGAGATGCGGGTGTGCACGTCGAGCACGGTGCTCACGGCATTGAGGTAGTGCTCGCGCGGGTTCTCCTCGTAGTCGACGAAGGTGCGCGGCAGCTGGTTCTCTTCCTCGCGCGAGGTGCAGGTGACCTTGATGGCCTCGGGGTTCCTGACCTTGTTGACGCGGTAGATGCCCGCCTCCACCGGCACCCATTGCAGCAGGTGCGTGAGCCAGCGCGGGCTGATGGTCTCGAGCTGGGGAACGGTCTTGGTGGCATTGGCCAGCTGTCTGGCGGCGTTGTCGCCGAGCGCGGTGGTTCCACCGACGGTTGCGGTCATGAAGAAAGCTCCGATGTGATCAGGCCCACCGGGTCACCGCGAGCGGTGCCGGCGACTCCGAAAGGCCGTGGGAATGAAGAAAAGGGACGAACGCGACTGACGGCGGGAGTGTCCCGGCGCCAAGGGTTTCCCCTCAACAGGCTATAGCCGCCAAGTTGATCCGGCGTGCCAGGCGCGACTGGCCGAGCTGCTCGCAGCGCGACAGCAGGTGCACGATGTTGATCTCGAGCGCGGTGGCGAGCTTGTGCGCGGTGACGATCGAGGGGATCACGCGGCCGCGTTCCACCTCGCCCACGTAGGAGCGGTTGAGGTCCGAGCGCTCCGCGAGTTGCTCCTGCGACCAGCCATGGGCCTCGCGCAACTGCCGCACGGCCACTCCGAAATCTTCGACGAATGCATTCATGGTGTGTTCACCCCCTCGGTGCGTTGTTCTTCTGCAGGCTGGCCTGCGTGACGCTCGCGCCCGGCGGCACGTCGTCGGTGATCCAGACATTGCCGCCGATGACGGCGCCCTTGCCGAGCGTGACGCGCCCGAGGATGGTGGCGCCGGCGTAGATCACGACGTCGTCCTCCACCACCGGATGGCGCGGCAGGCCCTTCTGCAGGTTGCCCTCTGTGTCGGTCGGAAAGCGCTTGGCGCCCAGCGTCACGGCCTGGTAGAGCCGCACGCGCTTGCCGATGACCGCGGTCTCGCCGATCACGACACCGGTGCCGTGGTCGATGAAGAAGCCGGCATCGATGCGCGCGCCCGGATGGATGTCGATGCCGGTCTGCCCGTGCGCGAGTTCGGCCACGATGCGCGCCAGCAGCGGCAGGTCGAGGCTGTAGAGCTCGTGCGCGAGCCGGTGATGGATCATCGCGAGCACGCCCGGATAGCACAGCAGCACCTCGTCGACGCTGCGCGCGGCCGGGTCGCCCTGGTAGGCCGCGAGCACGTCGCTGTCGAGCAACCGGCGCAGCTCGGGCAGGCGGTTCGCGAAGCTGCGCACCGCCGCGGTGGCGGCCTCGTCGATCTCGCTGGCGCTGCGCGGTGCATGGCGCGCGTTGAAATGCAGCTCCAGCCGCGCCTGCGACAGCAGCGCCTGCAAGGCGGCGTCGAGCGTATGACCGACATAGAAATCCTCGCTCTCGTGGCGCAGGTCGTGCGGGCCGAGCCGCATCGGAAACAGCGCGCCCTTGAGCGATTCCACGATATGGGCCAGTGCGTTGCGCGAGGGGAACTCGCGCGCGCCGGGTTCGCGCGAGCGACGCTGCAGGTCGCGCCATTCGTTGCGCACCGCATGCAGCGCGGCAACGATCTCCACGACTTCGAAATGGGCCATGGGCCGTTCTTCCTTCCGTGCGTGGGGAGAAATCAGTCCTGCACCCACGGCAGGCCATGGAAGCGCCAGCCGTCGGCGCCGCCGCGATGCTGCTGCGCGTCGATCTCGCCCTCGAAGCCCTCGAGCACGTTGTAGACCTGCGAGAAGCCGGCCTTGGCGGCGGCCTCGGCCGCGAGCGCCGAGCGCTTGCCGCTGCGGCACAGCAGCAGCACCACGGCATCCTTGCCGCCGTCCTTCGCGAGCCTGGCCTCGAGTTCGCGCACGAAGCGCGGATTGCGCGTGAGCGCGGTGCCGGTGGCCCAGGCCACGTGCAGGCTCTCGGGCACGTGGCCGACGAACTTGCGTTCCTCGCCCGAACGCACGTCGACCAGTACCGCCTTGCCTTGCTGCACCAGTTGCCAGGCCACGGGCGGCGTCACGCCGCCGGCATGGGGCCAGCCGGCTTCGGCGGCATGGGCGCGCGCCTTCTCGAGCGCTTCGGGCAGGACGAGGTCTTCAACTTCCACGGACATGGTGTGCGGGCTCCTGGTGTGCGTTGCTGTGTGGATGCATGCGCCGCTGGTGGCGATGACCATCACTGTAGGAGCGGGCCCGCGATCCTCAAACGACTGAAAAGTCGGTTCCTAACAACCGAGCGTTCTAAGCCTCATTCGGGGTGCTGAAGGAAAGCTGAAGCCACCGCGCGCGACCCGCGCTAGAGTCGCCGCCCCACCGCTTCGGGAGTGCCTTCATGCAACGCAGATCCCTCTGGCCACTGGCCCCGCTGGCCCTGCTGTCGGGCATCGCCGGGCTGCCCGGCGGCGCGTTCGCCGCGCGCGCGATGTCGAACATCGCCTACGTCGTGGCCGGCCCCGATGGTGTCTTCTATGCCCGATGCATACCCGAATCCGACACGGGCGACGCCGGCACGACCACGGTCTACCGGGTCCGCAGGAACGGCGACGAAGCCGTCGACCGCTATCCCTGGTTCAACCCGGGCCGCCTGCTGCTGGCATGGAGCCCCATCGCGGGCCAGGTCGCGCTGATGCGGCTCGACCGGGAGCTGGAGCCTTCGTCCGCGGACCCGCAGGCCGCGTTCGGCTTCTACCTCGGCGGCCGGTTGCTGAAGACCTGGACCACGCGCGAGCTGATCGCGCTGGGCGCCGAGTTCGGGCCCACCTACGAGGTGCCCTCGGGACGCGCCGGTTACAAGGTGCTCGGCGCGCGCCAGCAGGGGCTGACAAACGATTACGTCTTCGTGATCCGGATCGGCGAGACCGAGCACGCCTTCGATATCCTGACGGGCCTGCCCTGGCGCGCCAGCAGGACCACCTCCTGAACCCCGACGACCTCCTCCCCCGACGCATGCGCAGATTCCTCTCGACCACCCTCGCCCTGGCCGCCGGCTGCACCGCCGCCGCCCTCGCCTGGGCCGACGAACCCAAGCTCCCGGTGAAGACCGACGACGGCACCATCCTCTACGTGGCGCCCAAGATCGCGCCCACCGAGAAATCGGCCGACACCCTCGGCGCCACCATCGGCGTGCAGCGCCCGAGCGGCGCCACGGCCTATGGCGGCATGGACACCTCGGGCTCGCGCCCGATCTACTCGGTGGGCGGCAGCACCGGCGGCAACACCTCGTTCTCGGCCGGCGTCGAGTCCGACGGCAAGCAGAACAACGGCGTGAAGGCCGGCATCACGATCAAGTACTGAAAAAAAGCCCGGCGCCATCGCTGGCGCCGGGCCGAGAGGGAATGCGCCACGCGCACTCCAGGGGATTCAGAGCTTGGCGATCGACACTTCGGTCGACTTCACCAGCGCGACGACGTCGGAGCCGACCTTGAGCTGCAGCTCGTCGATCGAGCGCGTGGTGATGACCGAGGTCACGATGCCCCAGGCGGTCTCGACATCGACTTCGGAGACGACGTCGCCGCGGATGATCTCGCGGACCTTGCCCTTGAACTGGTTGCGCACGTTGATGGCCTGGATGGACATGATGGTTCCCCTTGGTTGGATGGTGTGGATGGATGGATCGGTGAAGGAAGACGTGGCGCTCAGGCGATCTCGGCCACGTCGTCGAACGCGAGCCGCGGCCCGCGCTCGAAGGTGCCGGCGTGGTCGGCCACGCCGAGGTTGACGAGGAAGTTGGCGCGCCAGCGGCCGTCGGGGAAGAAGGCCTTGTCGACCAGCTCGGCGTTGAAGCCCGACTGCGGCCCGGCATCGAGGCCGAGCGCGCGCGCCGCGAGGATCAGGTAGGCGCCCTGCAGGCTGCTGTTGCGAAACGCCGTGGCCTGCGCCGCCTCGGCGCTCTTCTCGAAGAAGGGCTTGGCGTCGTAGGCCGGGAACAGCACCGGCAGCTGATCGTAGAAGCGCGTGTCGTGCGCCACGATCACGGTCACGCCCGCGGCCAGCGTCTGCGCGGTGTTGCCCGACGACAGCGCGGGCTTGAGCTTCGCCTTGGCCTCCTCGCTGCGCACGAACACGTAGCGAGCGGGCTGGGCGTTGTAGGCCGTCGGGCCCCACTTCAGCAGCTCGTAGAGCTGGCGGATGGTCTCGTCGCTCACGGGCACCGGCTTGAAGGCATGCACGGTGCGCGCCTTGCGGAACAGCTGGTCGAGCGCGGCGTCCGGAATGGATTGCAGTGTTGTCATGGTTCTGCTTTCGCGCGGCTTCAGGCAGCGGCCGCGGCCAGCGCCTGGTCGAGGTCGGCGCGCAGGTCGTCGATGTGCTCGATGCCGACCGACAGGCGCACGGTCTCCTCGCTCACGCCGGCGCGCGCGAGTTCCTCGGGCGAGAGCTGGCGGTGCGTGGTCGAGGCCGGATGAGTGGCGAGCGAGCGCACGTCGCCGATGTTGACGAGGCGCGTGAACAGCTTCAGCGCGTCGAGGAACTTGGCGCCCGCCTCGCGGCCGCCCTCGATGCCGAAGGTCAGCACGCCGCTGGCCTTGCCGCCCAGGTACTTCCGCGCCAGCGCATGGTCGGGATGGTCCTCGAGCGCCGCGTAGTTGACCCACTTCACCGACTTGTTCGCCTTGAGGTGCCGTGCCACGGCCAGCGCGTTGTCGCTGATGCGCTCCACGCGCAGCGACAGCGTCTCGATGCCCTGCAGGATCAGGAAGGCGTTGAACGGCGAGATCGCGGCGCCGGTGTTGCGCAGCGGCACCACGCGCGCGCGGCCGATGTAGGCGGCCGGGCCGAGCGCGTCGGTGTAGACCACGCCGTGGTAGCTCACGTCGGGTTCGTTGAGGCGCTTGAAGCGCTGCTTGTGCTGCGCCCACGGGAACTTGCCCGAATCGACGATCGCGCCGCCGATGCTGGTGCCGTGGCCGCCGAGGTACTTGGTCAGCGAGTGCACCACGATGTCGGCGCCATGCTCGATCGGCCGGCTCAGGTACGGCGAGGGCACGGTGTTGTCGACGATCAGCGGTACGCCATGGTGGTGCGCAATCTCGGCGATGGCCGCGATGTCGGTCACGTTGCCGGCCGGGTTGCCGAGCGACTCGACGAACACCGCCTTGGTCTTCTCGTCGAACAGCTTCTCGAAGCTCTTCGGATCGCGGTGGTCGGCGAAGCGCGTGGTGATGCCGAACTGCGGCAGCGTGTGGGCGAACAGGTTGTAGGTGCCGCCGTAGAGCGCCGTGCTGCTGATGATGTTGTCGCCGGCTTCCGCGATGGTCTGGATCGCGTAGGTCACGGCCGCCTGGCCCGAGGCCAGCGCCAGCGCGGCGATGCCGCCCTCGAGCGCGGCGATGCGCTGCTCGAGCACGTCCTGCGTCGGGTTGTTGATGCGGGTGTAGATGTTGCCCGGCACCTTGAGGTCGAACAGGTCGGCGCCGTGCTGCGCGCTGTCGAAGGCGTAGGCCACCGTCTGGTAGATCGGCGGCGCCACGGCGCGCGTGGTCGGGTCGGGCGAATAGCCGGCGTGCACCGACAGGGTCTCGAATTTCCAGTGTTGCGACATGCGAAGCCTTTCAGATGGGAGGAAGGAACGCTCAGATCGCCCAGCGCAGTTCGTGCGCGGGCTTGCCGAGCCAGCTTGCTTCGGTGCCGCTTTCAGCCTCTTCGGTTGCCCCGGGCTTTTGCAGCACCCTGTCGAGGATGCGTTTTTCGATGGCCGCGAAGGCCGGGTCGCCCTGCGAGCGCGGACGCGCCAGGGCGATGTTCTCGTCGAGCGCGATGCGCCCGTCTTCGATCAGGATCACGCGGTCGGCCAGCGCCACCGCTTCCTGCACGTCGTGCGTGACCAGCAGCGCGGTGAAGCGGTGGCGCTGCCACAGGTTCTCGATCAGCCGGTGCATCTCGATGCGCGTGAGCGCGTCGAGCGCGCCCAGCGGCTCGTCGAGCAGCAAGAGCCGCGGGTGGTGCACCAGCGCGCGCGCCAGGGCCACGCGCTGGCGCTGGCCGCCCGACAGGCGCGCCGGCCATTCGTTCTCGCGGTCGGCCAGGCCGACCTGCGCCAGCACCTCCTTGCCGCGCGCCCTGGCGTCCTTCGACAGGCCCAGCGTCACGTTGTCGAGCACGCGGCGCCAGGGCAGCAGGCGCGCCTCCTGGAACATGATCCGGGTGTCGTCGTGCAGGCCGCCGACCGGCTTGCCGTCGGTGTAGAGCGCGCCGGACGAGGCGTCCTCGAGGCCGGCGATCAGGCGCAGCAGCGTGCTCTTGCCGCAGCCGCTGCGGCCCACGATGGCGATGAACTGGCCCGGCTCGATCGCGAGCTGCGTGTTGCGCAGCACCTCGCGTTCGCCGTAGCGCTTGTGCAGGCCGCGCACTTCCAGGCGCACACCGCCGGGGATCGCCAGCGGCGCGTCGTTCTGCGGTCGGTCGAGGACGGCACTCATCTCAGGCTCCAGGCTTGAACAGCGCCACGTCGAGCGCATTGATTTTCTTGGGCAGCAGCTTCTCGGCCAGGAAGGCGTCGGCGATGCGCTGTTGTTCGGTCAGGCCCTCCGGAACCACCGGCCGCACCGCGTAGCTGCGGCGACCGTTGGCCTGCTCGATGGTGGCGGCGTCGAGGCCCCACACGGGCGACAGCAGCGCGGCCGCCTCCCTGGGGTTCTGCTTGACCCACCTGCCGGTCTTCTCGAGCTCGGCATAGACCACGCGCAGCACGTCGGGCCGCGCCTTCGCGAACTTGGTGCTCGCGAGGTAGTAGCGCTGGTAGGACGCGATGCCCGCGCCGTCGGCCAGCACGCGCACCTTCGACTGGCGCTGCGCGGCGGCGAGGAACGGGTCCCACACCACCCAGGCGTCGATCGCACCCTTCTCGAACGCGGCGCGGCCGTCGGCCGGCGTCAGGTAGGCGGGCGCTATGTCCTTGAACGAGAGGCCGGCCTTGTCGAGCGCGGCGATCAGCAGGTAGTGCGCGCCGGCCGCCTTGGCGAAGCCGACCTTCTTGCCCTTGAGATCGGCCACGGTCCTGAGCGGAGAGTCCTCGCGCACCAGGATCGCCTGCGCCGCGGGCGACGGCGCTTCCTGCGCGATGAAGGTCAGCTCGGCACCGGCCGCCTGCGCGAACACCGGCACGGTGTCGGCCACGTCGGCGCTGATGTCGAGGTTGTCGAGGTTCAGCGCCTCGAGCAGCGGCAGGCCGCTGGTGAACTCGTGCCAGCTCAGGGTGGCGTTGAGCGGCGCGAGCTGCTTCTCGAGCACGCCCTGCGCCTTGAGCACGGCGATCAGCGTCGAGGACTTCTGGTAGCCCAGGCGCACGGTGGCGGGCCGCGCGGCCGTGCCCTGCGCGAAGGCGCCGGACGTGCCCGTCAGGCCGAGCACGCCGGCAGCGGCCAGCGTCGCGATCGCCTGGCGGCGGGAGATGGTCGTATGCGTCATGGCCCTGCCCTCACTTCGTCGTCTTCTTCTGGTAGCCGGGATGCCAGCGCAACCACCACTGTTCGAGGCCGCGCGCGAACAGGTCGGCCAGCTTGCCGAGCAGCGCGTACAGCAGGATGCCCACCAGCACGATGTCGGTCTGCAGGAACTCGCGTGCGTTCATCGTCAGGTAGCCGATGCCGGCCTGGGCCGAGATGGTCTCGGCCACGATCAGGATCACCCACATCAGGCCCAGCGAGAAGCGCAGGCCGACCAGGATCGAGGACAGCGCGCCCGGCAGGATCACCTCGCGGTAGAGCTGCCAGCGCGTGAGGCCGTAGGTGCGGCCCATCTCGATCAGCTGCGGATCGACGTTGCGGATGCCGTGGAAGGTGTTGAGGTAGATCGGGAAGAACACCGACACCGAGATCAGGAACAGCTTGGCCGACTCGTCGATGCCGAACCACAGGATCACCAGCGGGATCAGCGCCAGCGCCGGAATGTTGCGCACCATCTGGATGGTGGAGTCGAGCAGCGTCTCGAAGAACTTCACCGAGCCCGTGAGCAGGCCCAGCGCCAGCCCGGCGCCGCCGCCGATGGCCAGCCCCGCGAGCGCGCGGCCCGCGCTGACCTTCACGTGCGTCCACAGCTCGCCCGACACCGTGAGGTTCCATGCGGCCTTCACCACGTCGACCGGCGCCGGCAGCACGCGGGTGCTGAGCCAGCCCAGCGACGAGGCGATCTGCCACACCACGATCAGCCCCACGGGCACCAGCCACGGCACCAGCCGCCTGGCGACATTGAGGCCGAAGCTACGCAGCGCGGAGCCCGCGCCCTCGGCCGGCGCGACCGCCGGCAGTTCCTGAACCTGTTCCGTCATGGCGTGTCCTTCAGCTTTGCGAGACGAGGCGCGAAGGCGCGTCGAGGTTGGCGACGACCTCGCCGAAGGGCCCGCTCAGCGAGCCGCCGGCCAGCCGGGCCTTGGCCTTGCGCGAGAGCAGCGGGAACACCAGCTCGGCGAAGCGGTAGGCCTCCTCGAGGTGCGGGTAGCCCGAGAGGATGAAGCGGTCGAGCCCGAGCGCGGCGTATTCCTCGATGCGCGCGGCCACGGTCTTCGCGTCGCCGACCAGCGCCGTGCCGGCACCGCCGCGCACCAGCCCCACGCCGGCCCAGAGGTTGGGCGCGATCTCGAGTTCGGCGCGCGTGCGCCTGGCGCCGCCCGCATGCAGCGCGGCCATGCGGCGCTGGCCTTCGGAGTCCATGCGCGCGAAGGCGGCCTGGGCGCGGATCACGGTCTCGTCGTCGACGCGGCTGATCAGGTCCTCGGCGGCCTTCCAGGCGGCCTCTTCGGTCTCGCGCACGATCACGTGCAGGCGGATGCCGAACTGCACCTGGCGGCCCCGGCGCTCGGCGCGCGCGCGCACGTCGGCGAGCTTTTTCGCCACCTCGGCCGGCGGTTCGCCCCACGTGAGATAGGCATCGACCTGCTCGGCCGCGAGCTCATGGGCCGCGGCCGACGAGCCGCCGAACCACACCGGCGGATGCGGCTTCTGCACCGGCGGATAGAGCAGCTTGGCGCCCTTCACGCTCAGGTGCTTGCCTTCGTAGTCGAAGGCCTGGCCGTCGTGGCTGCGCGCGAGGATCTCGCGCCAGATGCGGATGAACTCGGCCGACTGCTCGTAGCGCGCGGCATGGTCGAGGTAGACGCCGTCGCCCTCGAGCTCGGCCTGGTCGCCGCCGGTCACGAGGTTCACCAGCAGGCGTCCGTTCGAGAGCCGGTCGAAGGTCGCGGCCATGCGCGCGGCCAGGCTCGGCTGGTGCAGGCCGGGTCGCACCGCGACCAGGAACTTGAGCTTCTTCGTCGCGCCGATCAGGCTCGAGGCGATCACCCACGGATCCTCGCACGAGCGGCCGGTCGGGATCAGCACGCCCTCGTAGCCGAGGTGATCGGCCGCGCCCGCGATCTGCTGCAGGTAGTCGAGGTCGACCGGGCGCGCGCCTTCGCTGGTGCCGAGGTAGCGGCTGTCGCCGTGCGTGGGCAGGAACCAGAAGATCTGCATCACGCGATCCCCGTGGCGGCTTCGAGCACGTTGATCTTCTTCGGGATCAGCTTGAGCTCGAAGAAGGTGTCGGCGATCTTCTGCTGCTCGCCGAGGATGGCCTTGGTGATCGGCGTGGTGCCGTAGGCGGTGCGCGCCACCGTGAGGTCGGCCACCGGCTTGGGCAGGCCCCACAGCGCGGCCAGTTCGGTCGCGAGCTCGCCGCGGTTGGCCGAGCCCCAGGCGTCGATCTTGTTGAGTTCCTCGATCGCGATCGCCACCACGTCGGCGTTCTTCGCGGCGTAGTCGAGCGACGAGAAGTAGTAGGCGCGGTTGCCCACCACGCCGGTGGCGTCGGCCAGCACGCGCGCCTCGAGCGTCTTCTCGGCGGCGGCCAGGAACGGATCCCAGATCACCCAGGCGTCGATCGAGCCCTTCTCGAAGGCCGCGCGCGCATCGGCCGGCGGCAGGTAGACCAGGTTCAGGTCGGCATACGACAGGCCGTGCTTCTCGAACAGCTTGACGATGAAGTAGTGGACGTTCGAGCCCTTGTTGAGCGCGATCTTCCTGCCCTTGAGTTCGGCCACCGTCTTGATGGCCGAGCCCTTGGGCACCAGCACCGCTTCCGACTGCGGACGCGGCACCGTGGCACCCACGTAGGCCAGCGGCGCGCCGGCGGCCTGCGCGAAGATCGGCGGCGCCTCGCCCACGTCGCCGAAGTCGATCGAGCCGACGTTCAGCGCCTCGAGCTGCACCGGGCCGGCCGTGAACTCGGTCCACTTGAGGCTCACGCCCAAAGGCGCGAGACGCTTCTCGAGCGTGCCGCGGCCCTTGAGGATATTGAGCAGGCCCTTCTGGTTGCCGATGCGGAACTGGCGCGCGGGCGCCTGCGCCAGCGCACCGAAGGCGGAAGGCAGCGCGATGGCGGCGGCGGTGCCCTGCAGCAGGCGGCGGCGCGGGAGGGAGATGGTGGTCATGGCTGGTGTGGCTTGCGAAAGATGAAGGGGACCGGTGCTCAGGGCTGGGCCGCGACGACGGCGTCGCTAACCTTGATCGGCTTCGGAATCAGCTTGAGCGCGTAGAAGGTGTCGGCGATGCGCTGCTGGTCGGCGGCGACCTCGGGCGTGATCGGCTTCACGTTGAACTCGTAGCGGCGCAGCGCGAGCTCGACCACGTCGACCGGCAGGCCCTGCAGCGGCGCGATCAGCTCGGCCGCCTGGCGCAGGTTCTTCTTGAGCCAGATGCCCTGGGCCACCGAGTCCTCGAACAGGGCCTCGATCACCTTCGGGTTGTTCTTCACGAAGCCGCGCTCGCCCAGGTAGTACTGGTAGTTGCTGACCACGCCCGGCGTGCCGTCGGCGAGCACGCGCGCGCCGGTGGCCTTCTCGGCCGCGGCCTGGAACGGATCCCAGATCACCCAGGCGTCGACGTTCCTGCTCTCGAAGGCGGCGCGGCCGTCGGCCGGTGCCAGGTACACGGGCTGGATGTCGCTGAACTTCAGGCCGTTCTTCTCGAGCTGCTTCACGAGCAGGTAGTGCACGTTGCTGCCCTTGTTGAGCGCGACCTTCCTGCCCTTGAGGTCGGCCACCGACTGGATCGGCGAATCCCTGGTGACCAGGATCGCCTCGGCGCGCGGCGCGGCCGGGTCGTAGCCGAAGTAGACGAACTTGGCGCCCGCGGCCTGCGCGAAGATCGGCGGCGCCTCACCCACGTAGCCGACGTCGACGGCGCCGACGTTCAGGCCCTCGAGCAGCTGCGGGCCGGCCGGGAACTCGACCCACTTCACGCCCACGCCCAGCGGCGCGAGGCGCTTCTCGAGCGAGCCCTGCGCCTTCTGCAGCACGAAGAGGCTGGCCGACTTCTGGTAGCCGATGCGCAGCTCCCTGGCGGCGCCGGCCTTGCCCTGCGCATGCGCGGAGGTGGCGGACAGGAAGCTCACGATCAATGCGATCGCGGCGACCACGACGATGCTGACGGCGAGGTCGCGCAATGCGCGCCAGAGCGAGCGCGGCGGCACGTCGAGCACGGAGTCTTCGGTGGCAACGGGGTTCATGCGGGGTGGTCCTTGGACTGAATCGAAACTGGAGGCGAAGCCATCCCCGCGCGGCGCACAGCGCCGCGTTCGGAAGGGTCGGGAATGGAATGAAGCGGTGGTGGCGGCCGGGCCGTGCGCCGGCCGGCTTCAGACGCTACATCGCACGCGCGAGAACGGCACCGGCTCGAAGCCGTGTGTCGCCGGCAGCTTCAGCCCCTCGGTGGCCAGCACCTCGACGGCCTCGTTGAGCCGCTCCGCCAGGTCGTTGTGCACCTGGTAGGCGTTCTCGGGCGTCAGCGCGATCTGCGAATCGCTCGCGTAGACGCCCGGCAGGATGTGGCGCGCCGACAGCGACTGCAGCACGGGCCGCAGCGCGTAGTCGAGCGCGAGCATGTGGTGCGGGCTGCCGCCGGTGGCCAGCGGCAGCACCGTCTTGCCCTTGAGCGCGTTCTGCGCCAGCAGGTCGAGGAAGACCTTGAGCACGCCGCTGTAGGCGGCCTTGTAGACCGGCGTGGCCACCACGATGGCGCGGGCCCGCGTCACCTGGGCGATGGCCTGCACGATGGCCGGATGGTTCCAGTCCGCCAGCAGCAGCGCCTGCGCCGGCAGGTCGCGGATCGCGAGCCGATCGATCTGCGCATGGCGCCGCGCCAGGCGCTCGGCCACCGCGTCGAGCAAGGCGGTGGAGCGCGAGGGCGCCGAGGGGCTGCCGGCAATCAGGAGAACGGACACGGAAGGCTTTCGGGTGGCGGAATCGGAAGGGTCGAAGCGAACCGATCCCTGGCATCCGCCGCAGCGGGCGCCATCGGGGTCGGTCGCAGCGGGGCGAATGCCGCGCTTACTTCTGCTTGGCGGTGTAGATCTGGTCGAACGAGGCGCCGTCGGCGAAGTGGTCCTTGTCGGCCTTGGCCCAGCCGCCGAAGGCCTGGTCGATGGTCACCAGCGTCAGCTTGGGGAACTGCTTCTCGTACTTGGCCTTCGCCTTGTCCGAGGTCGGGCGGTAGAAGTTGCGGCCCGCGATGTCCTGGCCTTCGTCGGAATACAGGTACTTCAGGTATTCCTCGGCCACGGCGCGCGTGCCCTTCTTGTCGACCACCTTGTCGACCACCGCCACGGTGGGCTCGGCCAGGATGGAGATCGAGGGCACCACGATCTCGAACTTCTCGGGGCCGAATTCCTTCAACGCCAGGAAGGCTTCGTTCTCCCAGGCCAGCAGCACGTCGCCCACGCCGCGCTGGACGAAGGTGATGGTCGAGCCGCGCGCGCCGGTGTCGAGCACGGGCACGTTCTTGAACAGGTTGCCGATGTATTCCTTGGCCTTGGCATCGCCGCCGTACTTGCGCTTGGCGAATTCCCAGGCCGCGAGGTAGTTCCAGCGCGCGCCGCCCGAGGTCTTGGGGTTGGGGGTGATCACCTGCACGCCGGGCTTGACCAGGTCGTCCCAGTCCTTCAGGCCCTTGGGATTGCCCTTCTTCACCAGGAACACGATGGTCGAGGTGTAGGGCGCCGAGTTGTGCGGCAGGCGCTTCTGCCAGTCGGCCTTGAGCAGGCCGCCGTGGGTGACCAGCGCGTCGACGTCGCCGCCGAGTGCCAGCGTGGCCACGTCGGCGTCGATGCCGTCGATGATCGAGCGGGCCTGCTTGCCCGAGCCGCCGTGCGACTGCTTGATCGTCACGTCCTGGCCGGTCTTGCCCTTCCAGTACTTGGCGAAGGCCTGGTTGTAGTCCACGTACAGCTCGCGCGTGGGGTCGTAGGAGACGTTCAGCAGCGTCACCGGACCGGCGGCGCTGCCCTGGGCGAACGCCGGCAGTGCCGACAGGGCCATGGCGCCGGCCACGCCGGCACCGAGGGAAAGCTTGATAAAGTCGCGGCGGAGGCTCATGGTGTTGTCTTCGAATGGCATATCAATGAAGCTGCGTATTCTCAATACGACATATAGGAACTGGAACGACCAAGTTTTCAGTTCTAAATAGCTAAATCAACTAAGAGCCGCGTTCCGCGCTCCCCCACCCAAAGGCAATCGACATGGCTCGCATGGTTCAGTGCATCAAGCTCGGCAAGGAAGCCGAAGGCCTCGACTTTCCCCCCTACCCCGGCGAACTCGGCAAGCGCATCTGGGAAAGCGTCAGCAAGGAAGCCTGGGCCGCCTGGCTCAAGCAGCAGACCATGCTGGTGAACGAGAACCGCCTGAACCTCGCCGACCAGCGCGCCCGCCAGTACCTGGCACGCCAGATGGAGAAGCACTTCTTCGGCGAGGGCGCCGACGTCGCCCAGGGCTACGTCCCGCCATCGGCCTGAGGCCGCGCAACCACCTGCAGTGACGGCCGAACCGGTCGCCTGGCGCGCGGACGGCACACCGCACAGCGAACGCTTCGGCGACATCTATCACACGGAGGCCGGCGCGCTCGCGCAGTCGCGCCACGTCTTCCTCGGCGGCTGTGGCCTGCCGGCCGCCTGGGCCGGCCAGCCGCAGTGGCGGATTCTCGAAACCGGCTTCGGGCTGGGCCTCAACTTCCTCGCGACCTGGGCCGCGTGGCGCGCCGATCCGGCACGCCCGCGGCTGCTCCACTTCGTCTCGATCGAGGCCTGGCCGGTAGCGGCCGACAGCCTGCTGCGCGCCGCCGGCGCCTATGAGGAACTCGCGCCGCTCGCACGCGAGCTGGCCGTGCGCTGGCACGGCCTGCTGCCGGGCTTCCACCGGCTGGCCTTCGACGACGGCCGGGTGCTGCTCACGCTCTGCGTGGGCGAGGTGCAGCCCATGCTGCGCGCCCAGCGCTTCGAGGCCGACAGCCTGTACCTCGACGGCTTCAGCCCGCAGCGCAATCCCGAGATGTGGTCGCCCGAGACGCTGAAGGCGCTCTCGCGCTTCGCGCGCCAGGACACCTTGCTCGGCACCTGGACCTATGCGCGCGCCGTGCGCGATGCGCTGGCGCAGAACGGCTTCCAGCTCGAACGCCGCCCGGGCCTGCCGCCCAAGCGCGACTGCCTGGGCGCGCGCTTCGCGCCGGCCTGGACCGTGCGCCGGCGCGAGCCGCTGCCCGAGACCGTCGCAACGCCGGGCCGCTGCGCCGTGATCGGTGCCGGCCTCGCGGGCGCGGCCGTGGCGGCCAGCCTCGCGCGGCGCGGCTGGCGGGTCGAGGTGCTCGACGCCGCCGCGCGCCCGGCCGAAGGCGCCTCGGGCTTGCCCGTGGGGCTGCTCGCGCCGCATGTGTCGCCCGACGACGCCCTGCTCTCGCGGCTCACGCGCGCCGGCATCCGCGCCACCTGGAACGAACTGGCGCAGCGCCTCGAAGAAGGCCGCGACTGGCGCGGCACCGGCACGCTGGAGCGCCGGCCCGATGGCGATGTGCGCGTGCCCGCGGGCTGGCAGGCCGACGGGCCCAACGAGTCCTGGCCCGCGAGCGCCGCGCAGCTCGCGGCCGCGGGCCTGCCGCCCGACGCGCCCGCGCTGTGGCATGCGCGTGCCGCCTGGGTGCGGCCGCGCGCGCTGGTCGAAGCCTGGCTGCGCGAGCCCGGCATCGCGTTGCGCGCTGGCTGCCGCGTCGAGCGACTGCAACGCGATCCGGCCACCGGTGGCTGGCGGCTGCTGGCCGAAGACGGTGCCGTGCTGGCCGAGGCCGACCGCGTGGTGGTCGCGATGGGCCATGGCTCGGGCCTGCTGGCACCGCGCCTGCCGCTGCAGCCGGTGCGCGGCCAGGTGGCCTGGGGCCGCAGCGACGCGGCCGCGTTGCCCGCCGCGCCCGTGAATGGCGACGGCCACCTGATCGCCGGCGTGCCCGAGCCCGATGGCGGCGCGCCGCTGTGGCTCGCCGGCGCCACCTTCGACCGCGACAGCCATGACCTGGCGCCGCGCGACAGCGATGCCGAGGCCGTGCGCGAACGCGCCGCCCGGCTGCATCCTGCCAGCGCCGAACAGATCGACCAGGCCTTCGCGCGCGGCGAGGCCCAGGCCTGGGTCGGCGTGCGCTGCGCCTCGGGCGACCGCCGGCCGCTGGTCGGGCCGCTCGGCGATACGCCCGAGGACAAGGGCCTGTGGGCCTGCACGGCGCTCGGCTCGCGCGGGCTCAGCTTCGCCGCGCTGTGCGCCGAACTGCTGGCCGCGCAGTGGCATGGCGAGCCGTTGCCGCTGCCGGCGGCGCTGGCCAAGGCGCTCGATACGCGGCGCACCGCGCGGGCCTGAGGGCCGCTACACGGCGTCCAGCGCCGGCAGCAGATGGTCGATGCGCCCATCCCCGTAGCTGCGCACCACCTCCGAGATCACCACCCGATAGCCATCAAGCCAGTTCGCCTGCGCCGCCTTGGCCTGCAGGTGCGAGGGATCCGTCATCAGCGCCTGCAGCGCCTCGAGCGAGCGCCAGTAGTAGACGTTAGACACCAGCCCGCTGGCGCTGTTCTCCCAGCTCTCCTCGCCCAGGTAGCCGGGCAGCGCGCGGGCGGCTTCGGCGATCGCCTGGTCGAGCCGGTGGAAGGCGTCGTCGAACTGGCGGGTGGCGAAGATGAAAGTCGATGCGTACATGGTCCTCCATGGGCGAACGGTGCGGCCACGAAGGCCGAGGGGGGGCGGATTATGCGGCAGTCCGGCGTGTTCGCGGCGTCCGAACGCAAGACAATGCGCCCATGCCCAGCACCCAGTACGACATCCGCCACACCACGATCTACCGCTACAACGAGCCGGTCAGCTTCGGGCTGCATCGCGTGATGTTCCGTCCGCGCGACAGCCACGACCTGCGCGTGCTGGCCACCGACCTGCAGGTGAGCCCGGCGGCCCACACGCGGCTGATCCAGGACCCGCATTCCAATTCGGTGGCGCTGGTGCAGCCGATGGGCGAGGCCACCGAGCTGCGCATCGTCTGCTCGTTCACCATCGAGACCGTGCCCGCGGCCGCGCAGGACCAGCTCGCGATCGACCCGGCCGCGGAGTTCCTGCCCTTCGCCTATTCGGTGCAGGACCGGCTCGACCTCGAGCACTACCTGCGCCCGCACCACGACGACCCCGACGGCACGCTGATCCGCTGGGCCCACCAGTTCCTGCACACCGACGAGCCCAACAGCACGCGCGAGGTGCTCACGCGCATGAACGCCCACATCGGCCAGAGCCTCGAGTACCTGGCGCGCGACGAGGAAGGCACGCAGACGCCGCTGGAAACGCTGGCGCTGGGCAGCGGCAGCTGCCGCGACTACGCGCTGCTGATGATGGAGGCGGTGCGCCGCCTGGGCATCGCCACGCGCTTCGTCTCGGGCTACATCTACGACGCCGCGCTCGACAGCACGGTGCAGGCCAAGGGCGAGGCCATGACCGGCGCCGGCACCACGCACGCCTGGCTGCAGGCCTGGCTGCCGGGCGCGGGCTGGGTCGCGTTCGACCCGACCAACAACCTCATGGGCAGCGGCCAGCTGATCCGCGTCGGCGTGACGCGCGACCCGGCCCAGGGCGCGCCGATCGCGGGCAGCTGGTATGGCCCGGCCGAGGCCTACGAGGGCCTCGAGGCCACGGTGACGGTCACGCGCCGGCGCAACTGAGGGCCCCGCTGTCGCGCAGGCGATAGCGGCTACGGGAAAGCCCCCACCTTCCACAGGGGCGGCGCCTCTACGCTGCGCCGCCGGTCCGCGGAAAAGCACGGTCGTGCCAGCCCTCCTGGACACACGCCGCGACCGTGGCGGCCGGCATTCCTCGCCCCTCGAAAAACGGAGACAACGAACCATGCATTCCGCGCGCCTCAAGCTCATCGTCATCGCCGCCAGCATCGCCGCCGCTTCCTGCGGCGGTGGAGGCGGCGGTGGCGGGGTGTTCCCGATCCTGCCGCCCGCGCCCGCCCCCGCGCCGCCGGCCCCGCCGCCTCCGCCGCCGGCACCCGCGCCCGAGGAGCGCCGCGCGCAGGACGACCGCAATTCGTTCGCACCGGCCGACCCCACGGCCACCACCTTCGCAGCGCTCGCGGCCGCGGCCGGCGACACGGTCGACAACGCCACCACCAGCCGCTGGGCCGGCGTGCTCGGCGGCGCGGCCTACCGCGTGGAGGTGCCGTCCAACTGGAACGGCAAGCTCGTGATGTACGCGCACGGCTATGCCGGCGAAGGCAACGTGCTCGCGGTCAGCAATCCCTCGATCCGCCGCTACCTGATCCAGAACGGCTATGCCTGGGCCGCCTCGAGCTACAGCAAGAACTTCTACGACGTGCGCGTGGGCGTGGAGGACACCAACGCGCTGGCGCTGGAGTTCAACAAGATCGCCAAGGCCAACGGCCGCGAGCTCGCCGCGCCCTCGAAGATCTACATCACCGGCCACTCGATGGGCGGCCACATCACGGCCGCGGCGATCGAGGACGAGGCCTATGCCACGGCCAACCACAAGGTGCGCTACAACGGCGCGGTGCCGATGTGCGGCGTGGTCGGCGACACCGAGCTGTTCGACTACTTCGCGGGCGCGCAGGTCACGGCGCAGGCGCTGGCGGGGCTGCCGAAGTACCCGACGGTGAACTGGTCGGACATCGCGGCGCAGGTCACGGGCACGCTGTTCACCGACTTCACGGTCTCGCCGATCCCCAACATCACCACCACGCCCACCGGCACCAAGTACGCCTCGGTGATCGAGAACCTCACCGGCGGACCCCGGCCGATGTTCGACCTGGGCTTCAAGTCGGGCGGCTCCTTCGCCTATGTGTGGGGCGTGCTCGGCAGCGACGGCACGGTGAACGGCATCCTCAACAAGAGCACGCTCGACACCAACCGCTTCACCTACACCATCGAAGGCGACGCGGCCGGCTCGACGGCGCTCAACAACTCGGTGCTCAAGCTCACCGCCGTGCCCGATGCCAACCGCCTGCGCCGCGACGGCCTGCGCTGGATTCCCAAGGCCAATGGCGAGTTCAAGATCCCGGTGGTCACCCTGCACACGCTCGGCGACCTCTACGTGCCCTTCAGCATGGAACAGATCTACAACAAGCGCGTGGCGGCCAAGGGCAACGGCGGCTGGCTGGTGCAGCGCGCGGTGCGCGGCATCACCCATTGCGACTTCACGCAGGCCGAGCAGGTCGAGGCCTTCGACGCGATGATCAAGTGGGAACGCGACGGCGTGAAGCCCGCGGGCGACGACGTGGTGACCGCGGCGACGGTGGCCGATCCGGCCTATGGCTGCAAGTTCACTCGCCCCCTGGGCGCGGTGGACGAAACCAGCGTGGCCTCGCGCACCGTCGCGGCGGCGGCCCATCCCTGCCCGCCCTGATCGGCCAGGATCGGGAACCGCCTCCGCAGGCGGTTCCCCTTCACCTTCAGCGCTTCTGCGCGCTGTAGGCCTTCACCACCGGCACCGCGGTCGCGGCGCTGTCCGCGAACAGCCCGTCGATGCCGGCATCGAGGAAGGCCTTGATCTCCGCCGCCGTGTCGCCATGCACGGTGCCGTCGGCCTTCGGCTCCTTCTTGAGGCTGTCGGGCAGGAAGGCGTTCTCGGGCCGGACCGTGTAGATGTGGACGAACAGCTTTTTGTCGTGCGCATCCTTCACCAGCGTGGTGGGCGTGCCCAGCTTGCCGGCCACCACCGGGATCACGCGCGACTTGTCGGGACCGATGCCCTGCGCATAGGTCGCGATCTCGGCCAGGCCCTCGGGTTTCACGAGATCGGCATAGGTGCGCTTGTCGCCCAGTGCCACGAGGTCGTAGGGCGCGCCCGAGCCGCCGATCAGCTGCACGATCCTCACCGTGCTGCGCAGGCGCACGTCCTTGAGGTTGCCGGTCTCGAAGGACTGCACGAACACCGGCGCATCGGCCTTGTTCAGGCCGTGCTTCTGCAGGGTATCGAGCAGCCTGTTCTCGAGCGGCAGGCCGATCGAGCGGAAGTAGGTCGGGTGCTTGGTCTCGGGATAGATGCCGATGGTGCGGCCCTTGGCCTGCGACTGCGCTTTCGCGAGCTCGATCACCTCGTCGAGCGTGGGCACCTGGAACTGGTCGTTGAACGACACGTTGGCCGGGCGCTGCGCCGGAATGCGCTCGCGCGCGCGCAGCTCCTTGAGCTCGGCCAGCGTGAAGTCCTCGGTGAACCAGCCGGTGACAGCGCGGCCGTCGATGGTCTTGGTGGTCTTGCGGCTCGCGAACTTCGGCACGTCGACCACGTTGGTGGTGGCCTCGAGCACGTTGCCGTTGGCGTCGACGATGGCGATCGCGTTTTCGTGGCGCGCCACCAGCTCGCCGTCCTTGGTCGGCACGAGGTCGGGCTCGATGAAGTCGGCGCCGTCGTCGATGGCCTGCTGGTACGAGGCCAGCGTGTGCTCGGGGCGCTTGGCGGGTTCGCCGCGGTGCCCGATCACGAGCGCGGCGGGCACGGGGGCCGGCGCGGGCGGCGGCGGCGGTGCCGGCGGCGCGGGGGCCGGTGCGGGCGGCAGGATAGGGAAGACGGCGCCGCCGCCGCCTCCTCCACCGCAAGCGCTCATGAGCGCGCAGGCGCCGACCGCCAGGGCGATCCTGGCCAGGGGAAATGACTGCATGGGAGACCCTCTCTCTCGCTGTGTGGCTGGTACGGATTCGTCGCCACCCGCCGCGCGTTGTTATGGGTTCTTGGCGGGCGTCGGATCATTGCGAGGCCGTGTGTCCGCGCCGTGACATGCACGGCCCCCGCGCCTCGCTCAGGAGCGCGCGGCCAGCTTCGCCTCGAGCGCGGCGATCAACGCCCTCGCCTCGTCGCCTTCGGGGATGTCGCGCCCGCTGTCGCGCCACTGCACCGCGCTCTTGAAGCCCTCAGCCTCGGCCTGGCGGCGAAACCACATGCCCTCGGGGTTGTGGCGCGTGATGCCGTCGAACACGGTGGCGAACATCTGACTCTGCTCCAGGCCCATCGAATGCCAGACCTGGTTGACCACCAGCTTGTGCATCATCAGGTGCGAGCGCGGCACGCCCGCGATGCGCAGCGCCAGCTTCAGCGTGGCGGCTTCGAGTTCTTCGGCCGGCACCGCGAAGTTGGCCAGGCCCCAGTCGGCCGCCTGCGCGCCGTCGATGGTGTCGCCGGTGAACATCAGCTGCTTGGCGCGCAGCGCGCCGAGCCGGTAGGTCCACATGGCCGTGGTCGGGCAGCCCCACACGCGCGTGGGCATGTAGCCGATGCGCGCGTCGTCGGCCATGGCCAGCAGATCGCAGCACAGCGCGATGTCGCTGCCGCCGGCCACCGCGTAGCCATGCACCTTGGCGATGGTCGGCTTGGTGCAGCGCCACAGCGCCATGAAGTCGTCGGTGTTGCGCTTCATCGCGGCGTAGTCGAGCATCGGGTCCCAGGGCGTCTTCTCCTGCCGGCACGGATGCTCGCCCTGCCCCTCGCGCCCGTGGCCCTCGGCATAGTCGCCGAGGTCGTAGCCGGCGCAGAAGGCGCGGCCCGCGCCCTCGACCACGATCACGTGCACCTCGTCCTCGGCCTGCGCCCATTCCACCGCGTGGCGGATGTCGGTGGGCGTGGTCTCGGCGATGGCGTTGAGCTTCTCGGGGCGGTTGAGCACGAGGCGCGCGATGCGCGGGTGCTGCGGGTCCTGGTCGATGACGACGGTGCGGAAGTCGGGCATGGGCGGTGTCTCCTGGGTGGATCGTCGGGTGCAGGTCGACGTGCCTGCATCCCGCATCCGCTTGTAGCATCGGCCGCCGCGCGCGCAACCGGCGCTTGCACCGATGCGCCCGATGCTCAGGCGCCCGAGAGCCGGAAGCGGAACACCGCGCCGCGACCCGCCTGCGGCACCAGCCGGATGTCGCTGCCATGCAGCTGCAGGATGCGCTGCACGAACACCAGCCCCAGCCCGCCGCCGCCCGAGCCGTCGCTGCGCACGCTGCCGGTGAAGGCCGGGCGCGTGAACAGGCTGGGCTGCAGCTCGCGCGGAATGCCGGGCCCGGTGTCGCTGACCTGCACCGTCACGCCCGCGCCCTCGTCGCCCGTGGCCGCCCGCAGCTGCACCACGATCTCGCCGCCGGCCGGCGTGTGGCGGATCGCGTTGTCGAGCAGGTTGGTCAGCACGCGCTCGATCATCCCGAGGTCGGCCGACACCACCGGCAGGCCCGGCGCGATGTCGGGACGCAGCTTCTGCTGCCGCGACTCGGCCGCGAGCTCGAACTTCTGGAACACGTCCTGCACCAGGTCGGCCAGCGCGAAGCGCTCCTTCTCGGGCTTGACCACGCCGTACTCGAGCCGCGCCAGCTCGAACAGCTCCTGCGCGAGCCGCCCCACCTTGCGGCTCTGGTCGAGCGCGATGTCGAGGTAGCGCCGGCGCTCCTCCTCGTCGAGCGTGCCGGCCTTCAGGCGCAGGGTCTCGAGGTAGCCGTGCAGCGAGGTCAGCGGCGTGCGCAGGTCGTGCGAGACGTTGGCGAACAGCTCGCGCCGCTGCTGGTCCTGCAGGGTGAGCTCGCGCCACTGCTCGGCGATGCGCCGCGTCATCTGGGCGAAGGCCTGCGCGAGCAAGGCGATCTCGCCGCCGCCGCGCGCGATGCGCTCGAGCGTGGGCGCCTGGCCCTCGAGCGCGTCGATGCCCTCGGTCTCGAAGCGCCGGACCGCGGCCGTGAGTTCGCGCAGGGGCCGCGTGATGAGCCAGGACGCGGCCGTGCCCGCCACCAGCCCGAGCAGCGCCACCAGCGCCATCGACCACAGGGTGGTGCGCAGCACGTTGTCGGCCGCCACGTTGGCCGCCAGCGCATCGTGGTCCTCGCCCTGCAGCACCACGTAGACATAGCCCGCCTCGCGGCCGTTCATGCGCAGCGGCGCGGCGCTGAAGACCTTGGCCGCCTGCAGGTTGCGCGGATCCTCGCCGAGGATCGGCATCGGTTCGCCCGCGAGCAGGCGGCGCACCGGCGCGAGGTCGACGCGGTCGCGCTTGAGGTGGCCCGGCGGCGCGGCCTGCGCCGCGATGCGGCCGTCGGGCGCGAGCACGTAGAGCTCCACGCTCGGGTTCACGGCCATCAACTGGTCGAACAGCCGCTTCACCGCCTCGGGGTCGAGGCCGCCCGGGCGCATCAGTTCGGCGTTCTGGGCGATGTGCGCGGCCAACCCGCTCGACAGCCGCTGCACCACCTCCTGCTCGTGGCGTCCGTTCGCGCGCAGCTGCAGCCAGGCCGAGGCGCCGCAGCACACCAGCAGCAGCAGCGCGAACACCAGCGACAGCCGGCGCGAGAGGGTGGCCCAGCCCATCATGACCCGGCCTCCTCCTGGCCGTCGGCCGCGAGCTTGTAGCCGCGGCCCCAGACGGTGAGGATGCGACGCGGTGCGGCCGGATCGGCCTCGACCTTGGTGCGCAGCCGGTTGATGTGGGTGTTGACGGTGTGCTCGTAGCCGTCATGCTGGTAGCCCCAGACCTGGTTGAGCAGGTCGAGCCGCGAGAACACCTTGCCGGGATGGCGCGCGAAGAAGTACAACAGGTCGAACTCGCGCGGCGTGAGCTCGATGGCCTTGCCGTCCACGCGCACCTCGCGCGCGAGCGGCTCGATCTCGAGGTTGCCGAGCGCGAGGCTGCCCGACTCCAGCCGCGCATTGCGCGCCAGCGCATCGGTGCGGCGGATCAGCGCCTTCACGCGCGCCACCAGCTCGAGCACCGAGAAGGGCTTGGCCAGGTAGTCGTCGGCGCCGAGCTCGAGGCCGAGGATGCGGTGCACCTCGCTCGAGCGCGCGCTGATGATGATGATCGGGGTGTAACGTGCCATGGCGCGTGCGCGGCGGCAGATCTCGAGCCCGTCGATGCCGGGCAGCATGAGGTCGAGCACCAGCGCGTCCCACTGGCCGCGCTCCAGTTCGCGCAGCCCCGCGTGCCCATCGGCCGCATGCACCACCGCATAGCCTTCGTCGCGCAGGTGCATGCGCAGCAATTCGGCGATGTGGGCGTCGTCTTCGACCAGCAGCACGCGTTTGGGGGTGTCCATGGCGCCGATTGTCCCGCGATACGGATTCCCGAGTTATCACGATTCTTTGAACTTTGCGTGATGAATCGGCCAGGGGGTGCGGCCAAGAATTCGCTCCATGAACAGCACCGCCCTCGCCGCCCCGGACACCCGTCCCATCCACCCGCTGTGGATGCGCATCACGCACTGGCTCAATGCGCTGGCGGTGCTGGTGCTGGTGACGAGCGGCTGGCGCATCTACGACGCGGCGCCCTTCCTGCCGTTCCGCATCCCGACCGAGATCACGCTCGGCGGCTGGCTCGGCGGTGCGCTGCAATGGCACTTCGCGGCGATGTGGCTGCTGGTGTTCAACGGCTTCGTCTACCTGGCACTGAACATCGCGAGCGGACGGCTGGCGGCCAAGTTCTTTCCGGTCACGCCGGCCGGTGTGTGGCACGACGCGCTGTCGGCGCTCAAGGGCCGGCTCTCGCATGCCGATCCGCGCCGCTACAACAACGTGCAGCGGCTGGCCTATCTGTTCGTGATGCTCGACATCGTGGTGATCGTGCTGTCGGGGCTGGTGCTCTGGAAGTCGGTGCAGTTCGCTGTGCTGCGCGATCTGTTGGGTGGCTACGAGTTCGCACGGCGCATTCACTTCTTCGGCATGGCTTCTTTGGTTGCCTTTGTCGTGGTGCATCTGGTGATGGTGGCGCTGGTTCCTCGCACCTTGCTCGCCATGGTTTGGGGCCGTTCTTCTCGGGGTCTGAAATGAACGCCCTGGCTCTTGATGTGCTGCGTTCGGGGTGGGCTCACGCCGACGGGGTACTCCCCTCCGCGAATGTCCCCCGGCCTGCGGCCTC
>NZ_JBMDKG010000024.1:0-118920 GCF_057809595.1 Variovorax sp. FG153 | reverse complement strand
GCCGCGGGCGCCGCGGCGGAGGCGGCAGCCGCAGGTGCGGGCGCTTTCGCGGGCGCATCGGCCGCGAAGGCCGGCGCCATCGCGGCCAGCGCTGCCGCCGCGAGCACGGCACCTGCGGAGAGACGGGGGAGGAATCGATTCATGCGCGTGTCCTGGTGGTGTTGATGTCGGAACCGGTCGCCGGGGCGATTTTCGATTCTGGCAGTGAAACCCGGCCCGCATGTGTCGGATCGTCCCGTCTGTACGGTGGCCGCAACGACCGGTGCTCGCGCACTCACCGGTTCCCGTGGTTCAGGCGGCGCTCGCGGGGCGCGGCGAGATCGCGGCCGTGTCGGGCGTGCGGTTGCGCATGCGCAGCGACAGCAGCGCCGCCACGCACAGCACGCACAGCACCGCGCTCAAGGTCACGCCCAATCCGCGCGCATCGGACAGCAGGCCGAACAGCGGCGACACCAGGCCGCCCACCGAGAGCGCGAGTCCCAGCGTGATGCCGCTGGCCGTGGCCGGGTTGCGCGGCAGGTAGTCCTGCGCCAGCGTCACCTGCGCCGCGAAGGGCAGGAACATGCACAGTCCCAGCAGCGCCGTGCAGGCCAGCGCCCAGGCGGGCGAGGATGCGAGCACCAGCCCGGCCATGGCCGGCACCGCGAGCAGGTAGCCCGCGCGGATCGTGCCCATGCGCCCGATGCGGTCGCCGAGCCAGCCGCCCAGCAGGGTGCCCACGGCACCGGCGGCGGTGAAGCCGGTCAGCGCCACCGCGCCCTGGAAGGCCGAGCCGTGCAGGTCGCGCGTGATGCGCAGCGAGAGCATCGACAGCACCGTCACGTAGGGGATCGACCAGCCGACGATGGTGGCCACCAGCAGCGCGAAGGCGCGCCAGTCGTTCGGCGGACGCTGCACCGCGGCCTGCGCGCGCCGGGCCGCGCCGGCTCGCGCCGCGTTCGCCGCGCCCTGGCCGCGGCTGGCCAGCAGCCACACGGCGCCCATCGCCAGCGCGGGCAGACCGAGCAGGTAGCTGCGCGACAGCGCGCCGCCGCCGACCACGGTGGTGGCGAGCACCGGCGCGAACGAGGCGCCGATGGTGCCGCCGACCGAGAACACGCTCATCGCCTTCTGCGAGGCGCCGCCGGCCGCGCGCCCGGCCACGGTGGCGCTCGGGTGATAGGCCGCGATGCCGAGGCCGCACAGCACGGTCGCGAGCCAGGTCCAGAGGTAGTTCGAGCCCAGGCCCGCCAGCACCAGCCCCAGCGCCGCCACCAGGAAGCCCACCGGCACCAGCCAGGGCCGCGGATGGCGGTCGGCATAGAGGCCGAACAGCGGCTGCACCACGCTCGACAGCCCGGTGGCCGCGAGCATCAGCCCGCTCACGGCCGTGTAGCTGTAGCCGCGCTCCAGCACCATCAGCGGCAGCAGCGCGGGCACCAGGCCCTGGTAGAGATCGTTGACGGCGTGGGTGCCGGTGAGAAGCCCGAGGCGGCCCTTGTTCATCGGTGGCCTCCCGGAGTGGCGGGTGGCGGATTGCATGGCATTCGATCAGTCCTTTCGGTGGAACCTCGTGTCGAGGCCGGGCCATGCTAGGAAGCCATGCGAAGATGATCTCGCTACGAATGAACAAGGATCGTCGAGAAATGGACAAACTGCAGCCGCCCGCCGCCTTCGACTTGCGTCCCGAGCACGGCGAGTCGACGCCGCGTGCCGTCGCGGTGCTGGCCACCGATGCCGTGGGCGATTCGGAAATCCCGCCGCACAGCCACCGGCGCGGCCAGCTGATCCATGCGATCTCGGGCGTGATGATCGTGCGCGCCGAGGCCGGCAGCTGGGTGGTGCCGCCGGGGCGCGGCGCCTGGGTGCCGCCCGGCATGGTCCATGGCATCCGCATGGCGGGCGACGTGCGCATGCGCACCGTCTTCGTCGAGCCCGGCACGCGCGCCGGCCTGGGCGCCGACTGCCGCGTGATCGCGGTCGACGCGCTGCTGCGCGAGCTCATCGTGAGCGCGATCGCGCTGCCGCTGGACTACGCGCGCGGCGGGCGCGACGAGCGCGTGATGGAGCTGATCCTCGACGAGATCGAGCGCGCGCCCGCGCTCTCGCTGCACGTGCCGATGCCGCGCCATGCGCGCCTTTCGGCGCTGTGCGAGGAGCTGGTGCGCGATCCCGCGCTGCCGGCCACGCTCGAGGCCTGGGCGAAGCGGCTGCACATGAATGCGCGCACGCTGGCGCGGCTGTTCCAGCGCGAGACCGGCATGAACTTCGGCGCCTGGTGCCGGCAGGCGCGGCTGCTGCTCAGCCTGCCGCGGCTGGCGGCCGGGGCCTCGATCCTCGAGGTGGCGCTGGCGCACGGCTACGAGAGTCCGAGCGCCTACGCCGCGATGTTCCGGCGCACGCTGGGCATGCCGCCGAGCCAGTACCTGCAGGCGCCCGGCCCCGCCGAGGGGGCCGGATGAGCGATCCCGCTCAGCGCGCGTACACGAGGTCGCGCAGCGCGAGCGAGACCCAGGGCACGTAGGTGATCACCATCAGGCAGGCCAGGATCACGAGCACGAAGGGCACCAGGTGCTTCACGATCCGGTCGAGCGAGATGCGCGCCACCGTGCAGGCCGCGAACAGGTTCACGCCGAAGGGCGGGGTGATCATGCCCAGCGCCAGGTTCACCACCATGATCAGGCCGAAGTGCACCGGGTCGATGCCGAAGTGCTGCGCCACCGGCGCGAGGATGGGCGCGAGCACGATGATCGCCGCGCTGGTCTCGATGAACATGCCGATCACGAACAGCGCCGCGTTCACGCCCAGCAGGAACATCGCGGGCGACTGCAACACTTCCTGCAGCCAGTGGCCGATGGCGTCGGGCACGCCCGCGCGCGTGATCAGGAACGCGAACAGCCCCGCGTTGGCGATGATGAACATGATCACCGCCGAGGACAGCACCGACTTGCGCAGGATCGCGAACAGGTCGGCGAACTTGATCTCGCGGTAGATCACCATGCCCACGATCAGCGCGTAGAAGACCGCCACCGCCGAGGCCTCGGTCGGCGTGAAGATACCGCCGTAGATGCCGCCGAGGATGATGACGGGCATCAGCAGCGCCCAGCCGGCCTGCCACAGCGCGCGGCCGAAGGGCATGCGGCCCTCGCCGTCGTTCTTGCCCCAGCCCTTCCATTTGCAGTAGACCCATACGAACAGCATGAGCGCGAGGCTGATCAGGATGCCGGGGCCGAAGCCCGCGATGAACAGCTCGCCGATCGACACCTCGGCGCTCACGCCGTACAGGATCATCGGGATCGAGGGCGGGATGATCACGCCGAGCTCGGCGCTGGTGGCCTGCAGCGCGGCCGCGTAGGAGGTCGGGTAGCCGTGCTTGATGAGCGCGGGGATCAGGATGGCGCCGATCGCGAAGGTGGTGGCCACCGAGGAGCCCGAGACCGCCGCGAAGATCATGCAGGTCAGCACGCAGGTCATCGGCAGCCCGCCCTGGATGCCGCCGACGATGCTCTTGGCGAACTCCACCAGCCGGCGCGAGATGCCGCCCGTTTCCATCAGGTTGCCGGCCAGGATAAAGAAGGGGATCGCCGCGAGCGGAAACTTGTTGATCGAGTTGAACATCTCCTTGGCGGAGATCAGCATGTTGGCGTTCGTGACCTGGATGCCCAGGATCGAGGCCAGGCCGATCGAGACGGCCACCGATACCGACAGTGCGAAGCACAGCACCATCGTCGCGATCATGGTCGTGGTCATTGCGCGGTCTCCAGTTCGAGGCGCTTGGGATCGAGGTAGTTGCCCACGATGCCGAACAGCGAGAACACCGCGCCGACCGGCAGCGCCATGTAGGCCCAGATCATCGAGAGGCTCTCGAGCCCGGCCATGCTCTGCACGCGGCCGCGGATCGCGTAGTCCCAGCCCCACCACAGCACGACCAGCATGAGCGCGAGCGCGGCCACGCTCACCACCGCGTCGAGGATGCGGCGCGTGCGCGGCGAGCTCCAGCGGTACAGCACGTCGACGCTGACCATGGCGCCCTGGCGGAAGGCCATCGGGATGCCGAGGAAGACCATCCAGATCAGGCTCACGCGGATCAGGATCTCGCTCCACTCTGCGGGCTGCTCGAGCACGAAGCGGGTGACGATCTGGAACATGCCGAGCGAGGCGGCCACCACCAGCATCGCGCAGGCCAGGACCATGGACACCATCGTGGTCCATCGTTCCAGGCCGAGGAACTTGTTTTTCATCAGGAATGTCCCGGGAGGGAAGTCAAAAACAGGAACGCCCGCCGGGCGTCGTGCCTGGCGGGCGCGGCTTCGGCCGGGCGCCGGTCGATGGGTTCGACGGTCACGCGGCGCGGGCCATCGCTCTCACTTGAAGTCGCGGATCTTGTCGAGGTTGGCCTTGCCGAAGTCCTTCTCGAACTGGGCGTTGACCGGCGCGATCGCCGCCACGAACCTGGCCTTGTCGACGTTGTCGATCACCGTCATGCCCTTGGCGCGCAGGTCGGCCACGCCCTTGGCGTCGTCCTCGTCCACGCGCGCGCGGTTGGCCTTGGTGCCTTCCTTGGCGGCATCGATGAAGGCCTGCTTGTCGGCGGCGCTGAGCTTGTCGAACACCGCCTTGTTCATCACGAAGATGCAGGGCGAGTAGACGTGGCCGGTCAGCGTCAGGTGCTTCTGCACCTGGTCGAACTTGGCCGAGATGATCACCGGCAGCGGATTCTCCTGGCCGTCGACCGTGCCCTGCTGGAGCGCGGTGAACACCTCGGGGAAGGCCATGGGCGTGGTGATGATGCCGAAGCCCTTGTAGGCCGCGATGTGCACCGGGTTCTCCATGGTGCGCATCTTCAGGCCCTTGAGGTCCTCGGGCGCCTTCACGTCGCGCTTGCTGTTGGTCATGTGGCGGAAGCCGTTCTCGGCCCACGCGAGCGCCTTGAAGCCCTTGGCGTCGAACTTGGTCAGCAGGTCCTGGCCGATCGGGCCGTCGAGCACCGCGCGCGCATGCGCCTTGTCGCGGAACAGGAAGGGCACGTCGAGGATCTTGGTCTCGGGAACGAAGTTGGGGATCGGGCCGGTGGAGGAGAAGGCCAGTTCCTGCGTGCCCAGCTGCACCGCCTCGATCGACTCGCGCTCGCCGCCGAGCGAGCCGTTGTAGAAGGTCTGGACCTTGTAGCGGCCGCCGGTGCGCTTCTCGACTTCCTTCGCGAAGGTGTCGATCGCCACGCCCTGGTGGGAGTTCTGCGCCACGGAGATACTGATCTTCATGGTCGTCTGCGCGAAAGCCGCGCATGCCATGCCCATGCCCAGCACCAGGCCAGCGGCCAGTCGGGTCAATTTCATTCGGAGTCTCCTGGGATTTATGGGAAGCGGGCGGCGCGGGGTGCGCCATGCCGCAAAGGCATGACTATGCAACAAGCGGTAGCTTCACCGCGTCGGGATTTTCACGGACGTACTCGCGAATCACCGCGTCGAAGCTGTCGTCCGAACCCAGCCCGAGCGCGCGGGCGCGCGGCGTGTCGAAGCGCCCGGGCCAGGACTTCACGATGCGCCGGATCGTCGGCTCGGGCGTGCGGTCGAGCAGCGCGGTCGCGGCCGGGCCGGCCACGCGCTCGAGGGCCGCGGCCATCTCGCCGACGGTCGTGGATAGCGAGGGCAGGTTCACGGCCGTGCGCGGACCCCATTCGGCCTCGCTCGCCTCGGCCGCGCGGATCAGCCCCTCGATGGTGCGCGCCGGCGAGGCGACGGCCACCGGCGTCTCGTTGGGCACCGGGCAGGCAGCGCGCAGCCCGGCCAGCGGTTCGCGGATCATGCCGCTGAAGAAGCCCGAGGCCGCGCCGTTGGGCTTGCCCGGGCGCACGCTCACCGTCATCAGGCGCACGCTGCGCCCGCGGATGAAGCCCTTGCGCGTGAAGTCGGCCACCAGCTGCTCGCCGATGAACTTCTGGATGCCGTAGCTGGTCTGCGGCGTGGGCAGCGTGCGGTCGTCGATCACCGGCGGCAGCGGCTGCTCGGGCGAATCGCCGAACACCGCGAGCGAGCTCGAGAACACCAGCACCGGCCGGGTGCCGAGTGCGCGCAGGCGTTCGAGCAGGGCGTGGGTGGCGGCGAAGTTGCTGCGCATGCCGAGGTCGAAGTCGGCCTCGCACTCGCCGCTGACCGCGGCCGCGAGGTGGAACACGGCTGCGGCCTCGCGCCAGGGCGTGGCGTCGGCATCGGCGCCGAGCTGGTCGTTGAGGTCGCCGGTCACGAAGGCGACACGCGGGTCGGCCGCGAGGTCGGCCGGCGGCGGCGCGCGGTCGACCAGGGTGATCCTGGCGATGGGGGCGGGCGCCGCGCCCGCGAGCGAGAGGCTGCCTTGCGCGAGCAGCGTGCGGGCGAGGCGGGCGCCCAGAAAGCCGGCGCCGCCGGTGATGACGATCTGCATGTCGGTCCTTGTCTCCGTGTCGAGGGTTCGAGGATAAGCGCGACCGGCGCGACACTCGGGGCTTCGCCAGTCCGTCGAACCGAACGATGAACCTCCGATTCGTGGAAGCCTTCCACTGGGCCGTGGCCCTCAAGAGCGTGACGCGCGCCGCCGAGAAGCTGCACCTCACGCAGTCCGCGCTGTCCAGCCGCATCGCCGCGCTCGAGCGCGAGCTCGGCACCTTGCTGCTCGACCGCCGCGACAAGCAGTTCCGCCTCACGGTGGCGGGCCAGCGCTTCCATGCCTTCGCGCAGAAGCTGCTCGAGATGCAGATGCACATCAAGGCCGAGATGGGCTCGGGCGCGGTGCGCGAGACGGTGCTGCGCGTGGGCGCGATCGAATCGGTGGTGCACAGCTGGCTGACCGGCTGGCTCAAGCACATGCAGGCCACCTACCCGGACTTCGAGCTCGAGCTCACGGTCGAAACCACGCCGGTGCTGGTCGACCAGCTGCAGCGCGGCAAGCAGGACCTGGTGTTCGCCGCGCTGCCCGCGGTGGGCGACGGCGTGCGCACGCGCGCGGTGCCGCCGATGGCCATGTGCTTCGTCGGCCACCGCGAGCTGCACCTGCGGCGGCGCTACCGCATCGCCGACCTGCTGTCGCTCGACCTGCTGACCTTCCAGCGCGGCTCGCAGCCGCACGTGGCGCTGCTCGAGTTCTTCCGCGAGGCCGGCGGCGCGGCGCCGCGCGTGCATGCGATCTCCTCGATCTCGGCGATGGCGCAGCTGGTGGAGGCGGGCTTCGGCGTGGCCACCCTGCCGCGCGCGGTGGTCGATGGCCTCGCGCGGCGGCTGCCGCTGCGCGTGCTGCCCAGCGAAGGCACGCTGGAGCCGTTGCCGATCTATGCGAGCTATCGCGACGATCCTTCCTCGTTGCTTCTCGAGGCCGCCGTGAGCTCCGCCGTGGTGCACGGATCGCACCGCGCTGGGTCATCGAAAAAATCGATGAGCTGAGCAAGAAACTTTGCGTTGGCGTTCGGGCGCGCGGATTCCCACAATCCGCCCACCACAACGAAGAGACATGCAGCCGCTCGCCAACGCCATGCCAGCCAACGACGAATCGATCTCCCTGCCCACCGGCGCGAGCAGCGCACGCGAAGTGCGGCAAGCCGCCCGTACCGGCCGCCTGAGCGGCCACACCAGCGGCCTGGCGAGCGCCCACGTGCAGGGCAACCTCGTGATCCTGCCGCAGGCGTACGCGGGCGACTTCCTGCGCTTCTGCCAGGCCAACCCCAAGCCCTGTCCGCTGCTCGGCGTGACCGAGGTCGGCGATCCCTCTCTCCCCGCGCTCGGCGAGGACATCGACCTGCGCAGCGACCTGCCGCGCTACCGCGTCTGGCGCGAGGGCGAACTGGCCGACGAGCCCACCGACGTGCGCGCGCTGTGGCGCGACGACATGGTCGGCTTCGTCATCGGCTGCTCGTTCACCTTCGAGCATGCGCTGCTGGCCGAGGGCATCGCGCTGCGGCACGTGGCGCAGGGCCGCAACGTCGCGATGTACCGCACCGGGCTGCAGACGGTGCCGGCCGGTCCGTTCAGCGGGCCGCTGGTGGTGTCGATGCGGCCGCTGCGCGCGGCCGATGCGATCCGCGCGGTGCAGATCACCTCGCGCTTTCCGGCCGTGCACGGCGCGCCGGTGCACCTGGGCGATCCCGCGCTGATCGGCATCCGCGACATCGGCCGCCCCGAGTACGGCGATGCCGTCGAGACGATGCCCGACGAACTGCCGGTGTTCTGGGCCTGCGGCGTGACGCCCCAGGCCGCGCTCGCGGCCGCGCGGCTGCCGCTGGCGATCACGCATGCGCCGGGCGCGATGCTGGTCACCGACCTGCCGCACCACCGGCTCGCCGCGCTGTAGCGCGCCGCCCCTGGTTCCGATCGCCGCCGGTTCCCTGGGCAGGGACCGCGCGGCGCCGTTCCCGCCCCGACCCACCCTGGAGAAGACACCATGAAAAACAGCACCCTCGAGGCCACCGCGCCGACGCCCGGCGACGGCACGGCGGAGGCCGGCGACGCCAACTGGCTGCGCACCCTGAACCCGAACGAGAAGCGCACGCTCGCGGCCTCGTTCAGCGGCTACGCGGTCGATGCCTTCGACTACTACACGCTGCCGCTGGTCACGCCGATCCTGCTGTCGCTGTGGGGCATGAGCAAGACCGAGGTCGGCCTGATCGGCACCGCCACGCTGGTGGCCTCGGCGCTCGGCGGTTGGGCCGCGGGCATCCTGGCCGACCGCTATGGCCGCGTGCGCATCCTGCAGCTCACGATCCTGGTGTTCGCGATCTTCACCTTCGCCTGCGGCCTGGCCCAGACGCCCGGGCAGCTGCTGGTGGCGCGCACGCTGCAGGGCCTGGGCTTCGGCGGCGAATGGGCCGTGGGTTCGGTGCTGATCGCCGAGATGATCCGGCCGGCTTATCGCGGCAAGGCGGTCGGGCTGGTGCAGAGCAGCTGGGCCGTGGGCTGGGGCGCGGCGGTGCTGGTGTCGATGGCGCTGTTCTCGTTCCTGCCGCCCGAGGTCTCGTGGCGCGTGATGTTCCTGCTGGGCCTGCTGCCGGCGCTGCTGATCGTCTTCATCCGGCGCTCGATCAGCGATCCCGAGATCTACGTGCAGACCCGCGCCGCCGTGGCGCGCGGCGAGCGCAGCGGCAATTTCCTCGCGATCTTCAAGCCCGGCGTGCTCGGCACCACGGTGCTCGCCAGCCTGCTGTTCACCGGCATGCAGGGCGGCTACTACGCCATCGGCGTGTGGCTGCCGACCTTCCTGAAGAACGAGCGCCACCTGACGGTGCTGGGCTCGGGCGGCTACCAGTTCATGTTCATCGTCGGCGCCTTCGTCGGCTACCTCTGCGGCGCCTACCTGTCGGACCGGCTGGGCCGCCGCCGCGCCTTCATCCTGTTCGCCATCGGCGCGGGCCTGCTGGTCTATGCCTACACGCTGCTGCCGATCACCGACGGCCTGATGCTGCTGCTGGGCTTTCCGCTCGGTTTCTTCATGTCGGGCATCTTCAGCGGCGCGGGCGCCTTCCTGGCCGAGCTGTTCCCCAACGAGCTGCGCGGCTCCGGGCAAGGCTTTTGCTACAACTTCGGGCGCGGCATCGGCGCCACCTTTCCGGCGCTGGTCGGCGTGCTGAGCGACCGCATGCACCTGTCGCTGGGCACGGCCATCGGCATCTGCGCGGCGGTAGCCTATGCGATCGTGGTGGTGGTGGCGCTGTGCCTGCCCGAGACCCGCGGGCGCGACCTGCGCCAGAACTGAACCGATTCCGCTCCCTTTTCTCGCGAAGACCTATCCTTGTTCCCCATGACCACGCAAACCCTTCTCCCGTCCCGCTGGCAGTTCTGGATCGACCGCGGCGGCACCTTCACCGACCTCGTGGGCCGCGATCCCGAGGGCGGCCTGCACACGCTCAAGCTGCTGTCGGAAAACCCCGAGCAGTACCGCGACGCGGCCGTCGAGGGCATCCGCCGCCTGCTGAAGCTGGCACCGGGCGAGGCCGTGACGCCCGAGCGCGTGGAGTGCGTGAAGATGGGCACCACGGTGGCCACCAACGCGCTGCTCGAGCGCAAGGGCGAGCCCACGGTGCTGGTCACGACGAAGGGCTTCCGCGACGCGCTGCGCATCGCCACCCAGGCGCGGCCGCGCCTGTTCGACCGCCGCATCGTGCTGCCCGAGCTGCTGTACCGGCGCGTGATCGAGGCCGACGAGCGCATCGACGCGCAGGGCGGCACCGTGCAGGCGCTCGACGAGGCGCCGCTGCGCGCGCAGCTGCAGGCCGCCTTCGACGAGGGCCTGCGCGCCTGTGCGATCGTCTTCATGCATGGCTGGCGCCACACGGCGCACGAGCTCGCGGCCGAAGGCATCGCGCGCGCCATCGGCTTCACGCAGGTGTCGGTGTCGCACAAGACCAGCCCGCTGATGAAGCTGGTGCCGCGCGGCGACACGACGGTGGTCGACGCCTACCTGAGCCCGATCCTGCGCCGCTATGTCGAGCAGGTGTCGCAGCAGATGCCGGGCGTGCCGCTGTTCTTCATGCAAAGCTCGGGCGGGCTCACGCAGGCGAACCGCTTCCAGGGCAAGGACGCGATCCTCTCGGGCCCGGCCGGCGGCATCGTCGGCATGGTGCGCACCGCGCTCGATGCCGGCCATGCGCGCGTGATCGGCTTCGACATGGGCGGCACTTCCACCGACGTGTCGCACTACGCGGGCGAGTTCGAGCGCTCGTTCGAGACCCAGGTGGCCGGCGTGCGCATGCGCGCGCCGATGATGAGCATCCACACGGTGGCGGCCGGCGGCGGCTCGATCGTCTCCTTCGACGGCGCGCGGCTGCGCGTCGGGCCCGAGTCGGCCGGCGCCAATCCCGGCCCCGCGAGCTACCGCCGCGGCGGCCCGCTGACCACCACCGACGCCAACGTGCTGCTCGGCAAGATCCAGCCCGCGCACTTCCCGCGGGTGTTCGGCCCGGGCGCCGACCAGCCGCTGGACCGCGACGCGGCCGAGCGCGGCTTCGCTGCGATGGCACGGCGCATGACCGAGGCCACGGGCCGCGCGGTCGGTACCGAGGAGGTCGCGAGCGGCGCGCTGCGCATCGCGGTGGCGAGCATGGCCAATGCGATCAAGCGGATCTCGGTGGCGCGCGGCTACGACGTCACGCAATACACGCTGCAGTGCTTCGGCGGCGCGGGCGGCCAGCATGCCTGCCTGGTGGCCGATGCGCTGGGCATGCGCAGCGTCTACCTGCATCCGCTGGCGGGCGTGCTCTCGGCCTTCGGCATGGGGCTGGCCGACCAGCTGGCGCTGCGCGAGCGCGCGCTCGAGCGCCGGCTCGACGCGGCGGGCCTGGCCGAGGCGCGCGAGGCGGCCATCGGCCTGGCCGGGCAGGCCGTGGAGGAACTGCGCGGGCAGGGCGTGGCGGAAGCCGCGATCGAGGTGCGGCATCGCGTGCAGCTGCGCTACGAAGGGACCGACACCGCGCTGCCCTGCGCGCTGCCGATGGACACGCCGGCCGCCGAAGCCATCGCCGCGATGCGCGACGAGTTCGAGCAGGCCTACCGCCGGCGCTTCGCGTTCCTGATGAGCGAGCGCGCGCTGGTGATCGAGGCGGTGGCGGTCGAGGCCGTCGGCGCCGGCGAGCGCACGCGCGCCGCCGCCGCGGCCGGCGCGGCCGAATCGCATGTGCCCGAGTCGCTCGCGGCCGTGCGCATGTACTGCGAGGCCGACGAAGCCGCCGCGGGCTGGCGCGATGCCGCGCTGTTCGACGAGGCCGCGCTGCGCCCCGGTGCGGTGGTCGACGGCCCGGCGATCCTGGCCGGGCGCAACGCCACCACCGTGGTCGAACCCGGCTGGCAGGCACGCGCCACGGCCGACGGCGTGGAGCTGCACCGCGTGCGCGAGCGCGCCACCAGCCATGCGATCGGCACGCGCGCCGACCCGGTGATGCTCGAGGTCTTCAACAACCTCTTCATGAACATCGCCGAGCAGATGGGGCTGCGGCTGCAGAACACGGCCTACTCGGTCAACATCAAGGAGCGGCTCGATTTCTCGTGCGCGCTGTTCGACGTCGAGGGCAACCTGATCGCCAATGCACCGCACATGCCGGTGCACCTGGGCTCGATGAGCGAGTCGATCAAGACCGTGATCGCCTGCAACCCCGACATGAAGCCCGGCGACGTGTTCGTGCTCAACGACCCCTACCACGGCGGCACGCACCTGCCCGACATCACGGTGGTGACGCCCGTCTACCTCGACGCGGCCGATGCACGGCCTTCGTTCTACGTGGCCTCGCGCGGCCACCATGCCGACGTGGGTGGCATCACGCCGGGCTCGATGCCGCCGTTCTCGAAGACCATCGGCGAGGAGGGCGTGCTGATCGACAACTTCAAGCTGGTGGAGGGCGGCCGGCTGCGCGAGGTCGAACTCCGCGCATTGCTCGGCGGCGGCGCGCATCCCTCGCGCAACATCGAACAGAACCTGGCCGACCTGCGCGCGCAGATCGCGGCCAACGAGAAGGGCGTGCAGGAGCTGCAGGCCATGGTGGCGCAGTTCGGCCGCGAGACCGTGGCGGCCTACATGGGCCATGTGCAGGACAACGCCGAGGAGTCGGTGCGTCGCGTGATCACGGCGCTCAAGGACGGCGAGTTCGTGCTGCCGCTGGACAACGGCGCGCGCATCCAGGTGCGCATGAAGGTCGATGCGGCCGCGCGTTCGGCGACGGTGGACTTCAGCGGCACGAGCGCGCAGTTGCCGAACAACTTCAATGCGCCGCGCGCGATCACGATGGCGGCGGTGCTCTATGTGTTCCGCACGCTGGTCGACGACGACATTCCGCTCAACGCGGGCTGCCTGAAACCGATCGAGGTCATCGTGCCCAGCGGCTGCATGCTGAACCCGTTGCCGCCCGCGGCGGTGGTGGCCGGCAATGTCGAAACCTCGAGCTGCGTGACCAATGCGCTCTATGGTGCGCTGGGCGTGATGGCAGCGAGCCAGTGCACGATGAACAACTTCACCTTCGGCGATGGCGCGCACCAGTACTACGAGACCATCTCGGGCGGTTCGGGCGCGGGCGAGGGCTTCGACGGCACGAGCGTGGTCCAGACCCACATGACGAACTCGCGGCTCACCGATCCGGAGGTGCTGGAGTTCCGTTACCCGGTGCGTCTCGACAGCTACAGCCTGCGTTCGGGGTCGGGTGGTGCGGGGCGCTGGCGTGGTGGTGACGGCGGTGTGCGGCGGGTTCGGTTCCTGGCACCGATGACGGCGTCGATCCTCAGCAATGGGCGGCACCATGGTGCGTTCGGTGGTTCGGGTGGCGAAGCGGGCGCGGTGGGGATCAATCGTGTGGAGCGGGCCGATGGAACGGTCGAGCCTCTGGATCACATCGGGCAGGTGCAGATGGGGGCGGGGGATGTGTTCGTGATCGAGACGCCTGGTGGGGGTGGGTGGGGCGCTGTTCAGGGTTGAGGCCTTGAGGTCTGGGGCGGGCGCGCGCCGACGGGGTACTCCCCTCCGCGAATGTCCCCCGGCCTGCGGCCTCCTCCTTTATTTCGCTGTGGGGAGTACCCCATCGACACGCGCCTGGACGCAATGGTTGTTGGGCCGCCGGCACCACCGCAGCGCCCCCGGTAACAAGAAAGGCGTGACCAAGCACGAACGCATTGGATAGGCACAGGAGCCTGCGCTACCCTCTCGCGCATGAAAGCGCTGCCCCCAGATTTTCTCGCGACCCTGCGCCTGCCCGTGCAGCACGAGGACGACCTCGATGCCCAGGCGACCTTCTTCGATCGCGATGCGGTGTCCGACTTCTACCGCGCGACGGTGAAGGAGGGCACGGGCGACGAGGTGCTGGAGGCCGCGACCGCGCTGCTGCCCGACCTGCATCCGCTGCGTGCCGCGCTGTTCGCGATTCTTTGCGGCGGGCTGGTGGAGAACGGCGCCGATCCGCGGTTGCTGTTTCCGGCGGCGCTGCGACGCCTGGCCCGACTGCTCGAATCGCTCGCACCCTATTGCGCCGCGGAGCCGATGGAGGACGACGAAGAAGAAGCGTCCGAGGAGGAGCCGGCCGACGTCCTCGCCTGGCGCGCCGCCGAAGCCGCGCTCGAAGCGCTGCCGCCGGCCGAGCGCCTGCAGGTCGAAGCGAGCCGGCAGGCGGTCGACCTGCTGGTGCTGCCGCTGATGGCGATGCTGATGCGCGATGTCCGCAACCATCGCGAGCTGCTGGCCGACGAGGCACTGTGCGCGCGCATCGAGGCGTTGTCGGTCAACGGCACCTTGCCCTTCGAGGAACTGCACTTCCTGCACCGCACCGCCCAGATGGCCTATGAGGACGAGCTGGTCGTGCTGCTGCCGGCCTCGAACGCGGGGATGATCGTGCGTGCCCACGGCATCAACAACAACTTCCACGCCTTCTCGCTGCTGCAGGAGCTGTTCAGCGTGCATGCGAAGACCCTGGGCATCCGGCAGCCGCTGGCCGATCGTCTCGGTGCCGACGACGAGCCGCGCGACAGCGATTCGGCCCAGTACCTCTGGCTGCAGGCCAAGGCCTATGCCGGTGGTGAACTCGTCGACCGCATGGCCTGGGCCTGGGGCGAGGGGACTTTGCGCGAGAACGCGCGCCGGCAGGGAAGGCTGGTGCTCGTCGCGCTGGAGACCGAGGACAAGCCCGCGCGCGGCTGGAACGGTTTCAACCAGGCCTTCCATTCGGAGCAGAAGCCACAGGTGACGGTAGTGCGCTTCCTCACGGCCGACGAGGTAGCCACCTACCTCGCCTGACCCCCGCAGCGAAATCAAGGAGGAGGCCGAAGGCCGGGGGACATTCGCGGAGGGAAGTACCCGCTGTCCTGTGCACGCGCCCCGAACGAAAACAAGAAGGCCCTCCGAAGAGGGCCCCAGAAGAACAGACCTTACATCCCCACGTAGTTGGGCCCGCCGCCCCCTTCAGGCGTGACCCACACGATGTTCTGCGTCGGGTCCTTGATGTCGCAGGTCTTGCAGTGCACGCAGTTCTGCGCATTGATCTGCAGCCGCTGCTTGCCCGCGCTGGCCTCGTCGGGCACGAACTCGTACACGCCCGCCGGGCAGTAGCGGCTTTCGGGGCCCGCGAACTTCGCGAGGTTGACGTTGACCGGCACCGACGCGTCCTTCAGCGTCAGGTGGGCCGGCTGCTGTTCCTCGTGGTTGGTGTTGCTGATGAACACACTCGAGAGCCGGTCGAAGGTGAGCTTGCCGTCGGGCTTGGGGTAGGCGATCGGCTGGCATTCCGAAGCCGGCTTCAGGTACTGGTGGTCGGGCTTGGTGCGGCGCAGGGTCCAGGGGATGTTGCCCTTGAGCAGCCATTGCTCGATGCCGTTCATCAGCGTCGCGACCAGCAGGCCCTTCTTGAACCAGGCCTTGAAGTTGCGCGCCTTCTTGAGTTCGGCATGCAGCCAGCTCTTCTCGAAGGCCGCCGGGTAGGCCGTGAGCTCGTCGTGCTGGCGGCCGGCCTGCAGCGCGTCGAAGGCGGCCTCGGCGGCGAGCATGCCGGTCTTGATCGCGGCATGGCTGCCCTTGATGCGGCTCACGTTGAGGTAGCCGGCCTCGCAGCCGACCAGCGCGCCGCCCGGGAACACCGTCTTGGGCAGCGACTGCAGGCCACCGGCCGTGATCGCGCGCGCGCCATAGCCGATGCGCTTGGCCGGCTTGATGCCCTTGGCCTCGTCGCCTTCGAGGTACCAGCGGATGTTGGGGTGCAGCTTCCAGCGCTGCATTTCCTCGAACGGGCTCAGGTAGGGGTTGCTGTAGTCCAGGCCCGTGATGAAGCCCATGGTGACCTTGTTGTCCTCCATGTGATAAAGGAAGGCGCCGCCGTAGGTGTCGCTCTTCATCGGCCAGCCGGCCGTGTGCAGCACGAAGCCGGGTTCGTGGCGCTTGGGATCGATCTCCCAGACTTCCTTGACGCCCAGGCCGTAGGTCTGCGGATCCTTGCCCTCGTCGAGCTTGAACCTGGCGATCAGCTGGCGGCCCAGGTGGCCGCGCGCGCCCTCGGCGAACACCGTGTACTTGCCCAGCAGCTCCATGCCGAGCTGGAAGTTCTCGGTCGGCTCGCCGTCCTTGCCGACACCCATGTTGCCGGTGGCGACGCCGCGCACGGCCCCCTTCTCGTCGTAGAGCACCTCGGCGGCCGGGAAGCCCGGGAAGATCTCGACGCCGAGGTTCTCGGCCTGCTGCGCCAGCCACTTGGTGAAGGCACCGAGGCTGATGATGTAGTTGCCGTGGTTCTGGAAGCAGTCGGGCAGGAAGGCGTTGGGCGTGCGCAGGCTGGCCTTCTCGCCGAGGAACACCATCGCGTCGTCGGTCACGGGCTGGTTCAGCGGCGCGCCGAGTTCCTTCCAGTCGGGCAGCAGCTCGTTGAGCGCGCGCGGGTCCATGATGGCGCCCGACAGGATGTGGGCGCCGGGCTCCGAGCCCTTCTCGAGCACGACGACGGAGACCTCCTTCTCGTGCTGGGCGGCGAGCTGCTTGAGGCGGATCGCGGTCGAGAGGCCGGCCGGCCCGCCACCGACGACAACGACGTCGTACTCCATGGCTTCGCGGGGACCGTACTGGGCAAGGATTTCGTCGTGGGTCATGGGGGTCTCGTCGATATGATGGGAGGCACTGGCGCTTCGTGGCTGCCGGGCATTTTATGCGGGCGCCACGGGCCGCCCCGCGGGGCGTGTCGCCCGTGTTTTCACGTCGCCTTGGCGACTCCACAGGAACAGCACTCCATGGCGTACAGCATCGATCTCTCGGGCCGCGTGGCCTTCGTCACCGGCGCCTCGAGCGGCCTCGGCGCGCAGTTCGCGAAAACGCTGGCGCGCGCGGGTGCCGCCGTGGTGCTCGCGAGCCGGCGCGTCGACAAGCTCAAGGAGCTGCGCGCCCGCATCCAGGGCGAGGGCGGCGACGCCCACGTGGTCGAGCTCGACGTGACCGACATGGCCAGCATCAAGGCCGCGGTGGCGCGCGCCGAGACCGAGGTCGGCGCCATCGACGTGCTGGTCAACAACTCGGGCGTGAGCACCACCCAGCGGCTGCAGGACGTGACGCCCGAGGACTACGACTTCATCTTCGACGCCAACCTCAAGGGCTCGTTCTTCGTCGCGCAGGAGGTCGGCAAGCGCATGCTGGCGCGCGCCAAGGGCGCGGCGCCGGGCACCTACATCGGCGGGCGCATCATCAACATCGCCTCGGTGGCCGGGCTCAAGGTGCTGCCGCAGATCGGCGTCTACGCCATGAGCAAGGCCGCGCTGATCCAGATGACCAAGGCCATGGCGCTCGAATGGGGCCGCTTCGGCATCAACGTCAACGCGCTGTGCCCGGGCTACATCGAGACCGAGATCAACGAATCGCACTGGAGCACCGAGGGCGGCGCCAAGCTCGTGAGCATGCTGCCGCGCAAGCGCGTGGGCAAGCCCGAGGACCTCGACGGCCTGATCGTGCTGCTGGCCAGCGGCCAGAGCCATTTCGTGAACGGCGCCGTGATCGCGGCCGCCGACGGGTTCGCGCTCTGAGCCCGCGCGCCTGGATCGGCATCGCGGCCGGCCTGGGCGCGGGCGCGCTCTGGGGGCTGGTGTTCGTCGTGCCGCGCATGGTCGGGCACTTCGCCATGGTCGACATCGTCTCGGCGCGCTTCGCCGTCTTCGGCGCCGTGTCGGCGCTGGCCGTGTTCGCGCGGCCAGCGGCGCGGCGCTGGCCCACGGGGCGCCAGGCGCTGGCCGCGCTCGGCCTCAGCGTGCTGGGCTTCAGCGGCTACTACCTGCTGCTGGCCTTCGGCATCGTGGCCGCGGGTACCGAGGTGCCGAGCCTCATCATCGGCACCATCCCGGTCTGGATGATGCTGCTGGGCCGCCCGCCGGGGCTGCGCATGGCCGCGCTGCTGCCCGGCCTGCTGCTCACCGGCGCCGGCATCGCGCTGATGATCTGGGGCGCCTGGTCGGCCCGGCAGGGCGGTGCGCACGGCGGCGGGCATTTCGCCTGGGGCATCGTGCTCTCGCTCGGCGCGATGGCGAGCTGGACCGTCTACGGCCTGCTCAACGCGGCCTGGCTGCAGCGCCACATCGAGATCCACGCGGCCGACTGGGCCAACTGGCTCGGCATCGCCACCGGCCTGGGCGCCATCGGCCTCTGGCTCGCGGCCGGCAGCGAGCTCGCGGCGCTGCGGGCCCAGCCCGATGGCCTGCTGTTCGTCGTGCTGGCGCTCGCGGGCGGCTTCGGCTCCTCGTGGCTCGCCACCATCCTCTGGAACCTCGCGAGCCAGCGGCTGTCGGCCAGCCTCTGCGGCCAGCTCATCGTGAGCGAGACGCTGTTCGCGCTGGTCTATTCCTTCGTCTGGGACGGCCGCTGGCCGCAGGCCACCGAGCTGGTGGCGGCGCTGCTGTTCGTCCTCGGCATCCTCGCCTCGATCAAGGCCCACCGATGAGAATCGAAATCCCCGAGAAGAAGAAACTGGTCTACGAAATGTCGATCCCGATCCGCTGGGGCGACATGGACGCGATGGGCCATCTCAACAATGCCAGCTACTTCCGCTACCTCGAGACCGCGCGCATCGACTGGATGCATTCGATCGGCTTCGAACCCGAGCCCGGCGGCGAGGGCATGGTGATCGTGAATGCCTTCTGCAACTTCTACCGCCAGATCGAGTACCCGGGCAACGTGCTGCTCAGGATGTACGTGAGCGACCCGGGCCGCACCACCTTCGAGAGCTGGGCCACGATGGCGCGCGCCGACCAGCCCGAGGTGATCTGCGCGGCCGGCGGGGCGACCACGATCTGGGTCGACTTCCCGAAGCAGAAGGCGCTGGCGCTGCCCGACTGGCTGCGCGCGCTGGTGAGCGACTGAGGGTTGGCGCCGGCCCTCAGGCCGGCCGCAGCACGATCCGTGCCTCGAAGCCGTGGGCCGCGCCCGCCGGTGGCGAAGCCAGCTCGAGCTTCGCGCCGTGCTTCTCGACGATGGTGCTCACGATCGAGATGCCCAGGCCGTAGCCGGCGCGGTCGGAGCTGTGGCGCACATGGCGTTCGCGCAAGGTCGCGAGCTGCTCGGCGTTGACGCCCGGGCCGGCATCGCGCACCGCGAGCACGCAGGGCGCCATCACCTCGATCACGACGCGGCCGTCGCCGCCGTAGCGCAGCGCGTTCTCCGCCAGGTTGCGCAGCGCGATCGCGAGCGCGTCGACATCGCCCAGGGCCACCGGCGCCACGCTGTCGGGCACCTTGAGCGCGAGGCGCTCGGCATGCTGAGGGTCCTGCCAGAACTCCTGGGCCACCGTGCCGGCCAGTTGCACCAGGTCGACCCGCTCGCGCGCGAACGAGGCGCCCGACTCGGCGCGCGAGAGCTGCAGCAGCTTCTCGGCGCGGTGGCTCAGGGTGCGCAGCGCGTCGAGCGCGGCCTGCACGTCGTTGCGCTGCAGGTCGTGTTCGAGCGCGGTCTGCAGCCGCAGCCGCGCGGCCGCCAGCGGCGTGCGCAGCTCGTGCGCGGCATTGGCCGCCAGCGCGCGCTCGACGTCGAGCGAATGCGACAGGCGCTGCAGCAGCAGGTTGACGTGGTCGCCGACGGTGCGCAGCTCGCGCGGCAGGTTCGGCAGGGCGATCGGGCGCAGGTCGGCGCCGCTGCGCTTCTCGATCTCGCCGGTGAGCTGCTGCAGCACGCGCAGCTCGGTGCGCGCCACGTTGCGCAGCACCAGCGCCAAGAGCGGCAGCACCGCGCCGAAAGGGATGATCAGCCCGAACAGCGTGCGGTTGAGCGCGCGGCGGCGCTCGTCGAGCGGATCGGCCACCTGGAAGAACAGGCCCAGCGTGGGATGGCGCACCGTGTAGATGCGCCAGTTCGGGTTGTTCGCGAAACCGGCCGCGAGCGGCACGTCGAAGGTGTCCTCGGGGGCCTCGGCCGAGCGCAGCAGCACGTGCTCGTGCAGGTCGACGATCTGGTAGATCACCGCATCCTCCGAGAACAGCTGCTTGGGTGCGATCAGCGGCGCGCGCGGCGCCTCCTCGCCGGGGTGCTGCAGCTTCTCGAGCTCCTGCACCGCCATCGCGAACATGCGGTGCGAGACCTCGACCAGTTCGTTGTCGAAGTTGTGGTTGATCTCGCGGTCCACATACCAGACCACCGCGAACACGCACAGCAGCCAGACGCCGCCGACCCACAGGATCAGCGTGCGGGTGAGCCGGCCGGCCAGGGTGTCGCGCTCGCTGCGCGCGCGAGGCCGCGCCGCTTCGGTCATCGGCTATTCCTCCTCGTCGGCCGAGAGCCGGTAGCCGAGCCCGCGCAGGGTCTGGATGTGGCTGCGGCCGAGCTTGCGCCGCAGCCGGCTGATGAAGACCTCGAGCGTGTTGCTGTCGGCTTCGTCGCCGAAACCGTAGAGCGCATCGGCGAGGTTCTCGCGCGTGTGGATGCGCTCGGGCCGCGTGGCCATCACGCGCAGCAGTGCCCACTCCTTCTGCGTCAGCGTCACGGGCTGGCCGTCGCGGCGCACGCGGTCGTGCGCGATGTCGATCTCGAGCGTGCCCAGCTGCAGCACGGGCGAGTTGCTGGCGCTGCGCCGGCGTTCCACCGCGCGCAGCCGCGCCAGCAGCTCGGCCGGGTCGTAGGGCTTGATCAGGTAGTCGTCGGCGCCGGCATCGAGGCCGCGGATGCGGTCGGTGACCTGGTCGCGCGCGGTCAGCACGATGACGATCGGCGGCTCGCGCAGCGCGCGCACCTGCGGCAGCAGCGACAGGCCGTCGCCGTCGCCCAGGTGCAGATCGAGCAGCACGGCCGCGTACTGCACCGAGAGCAGCGCGCCGCGCGCATCGGCCAGGCTCGGCGCCACGTCGACCACGAAGGCCTTGGCCAGCAGGTAGCCGCAGACTGCGTCCGCCAGCGCCACATCGTCTTCGACCAGCAGTATGCGCACGCGGTGGCACTCCTCGGATTCGGTGGGAAAGCCGCAGTCTAGCGTCCGGGACGCGGTCAGCTGGCGCTCAGATGGCTTCAGCTTCGGTTCATGTGGCTTCAGCCCTGGTTCATTCGCGCGGCCTAGGCTGGCATCCATTTTTGCCGATGGCCGCTTTTTCCTCGATGACTCGCCGCTTTCCGAACCTCCACCTCGGCGCCTGGACCCTGATCTCGTTCGCACTGCTGCTGCTCTGGGACGCCAGCGGCGCCGACCTGCCGCTGGCGCGCTGGATGGGCACGCCGATGGGTTTTCCGCTGCGCGAGAACCCGTTCCTGGTCCAGGTGATGCACACCGGCGCCAAGAACCTGAGCTGGGCGCTGCTGGTCGCGCTGTTCCTCGCGATCCGCTGGCCCGTGGGCTTCCTGCGGCGCCTCGACCGTGCCAGCCGGGCGCAGCTCGCGCTGACGGTGCTGGCCTCGGTGCTCGCTGTCAGCCTGTTCAAGCATGCGAGCCATACGAGCTGCCCCTGGGACCTGCAGGAGTTCGGCGGCATGGCGCACTACGTCTCGCACTGGTCCTGGGGCGTGCGCGACGGCGGCCCGGGCGGCTGCTTCCCCGCCGGCCACGCCTCCACCGCCTTCGCCTACCTGGGGGGCTACTTCGTGCTGCGGCGCGTCTCCCCTCGAATCGCCTCGACATGGCTGGCCGTCGCGCTGATCGGCGGCCTGCTGCTCGGCGTGACGCAGCAGTTGCGCGGCGCCCACTACATGAGCCATACCCTCTGGAGCGGCTGGGTCTGCTGGACCGTGGGCCTCGCCATCGACACCATGGTCCGTCGCGCCCGCCGCTCCGCGGACGTTGTTGCATTGCAGCAGGCCTGAACGCCGTCTGAACTTCGAGTTCAGGCTCCTTTCAGGCCCGCTTCCTATATTTGTCGCATGTCTGTCACGCGCATAGAGCCCGCGCCGCTCCGGTCCGGCATCCCATCGATCTCCGAACCCTCGCCGGGCCCCGCGCCCGCATCCTCGTGGGAGACGGTGCGGCAATGGCTGGAGCGGCCGCGATCGGCCCGGCAACTGGTGCTGTGGCTGGCCCTGTACCTGGGCGTGGCCGCCAACTGGCCGCTGTGGAACGAGCTGGCCCGTATCGGCGGCGCCCCCAGCACCTACCTGCCGACCATCGCCGCGATGAGCCTGCTGAGCTTCTGCGGCACGGTGGCCATGCTCTCGTTCACCGCCTGGTCGCGCTGGATGAAGCCCCTGTGGTTCGCGGTGGCCGTGCTGGCGGCGCTGGTGCAGCACTACATGCTCGAGTACCGCGTGGTCATGGATCCGACCATGATCGCCAACGTGCTGCAGACCGATCCCAACGAGGCGCGCGACCTGCTGAGCTGGCGCATGGGCTTCAACCTGCTGGTGGTGGTCGCGCCGGTCGGCGTCGTGCTGTGGTTCGCGCGCATCGTGCCGATGCGCTGGCTGTCGCAGCTCTGGCGCAACGCCGTGCTGCTGCTGCTCATGGTGGTCGTCGCGCTGGTCGCGGCCGTCGCCATGAACCGGCAGCTGGCGCCGCTGATGCGCAACAACGTGCACCTGCGCTACATGATGAACCCGATCGCCAGCCTCTATTCGACCGGCGCGGTGTTCATCAAGCCGCTGTTCAAGCGCAGCGGCAAGCTGATCCCGATCACCGCGGGCACCACGCTGGGCGCGAGCTACGCGGCCCAGCAGAAGCCGCCGCTGTTCGTGGTGGTGGTGGGCGAGACCGCGCGCGCCGATCACTTCGGCCTCAACGGCTATGCGCGCGACACCACGCCCGAGCTCGCGAAGCGCGGCGTGCTGAGCTACCGCGAGGTCTATTCCTGCGGCACCAACACGCTGGCCTCGGTGCCCTGCATGTTCTCGCCGCTGGGCAAGCAGGGCTACGAATCGCGCAAGGACGACTACGAGAACCTGGTCGACGTGCTGCAGGCCGCCGGGCTGGCCGTGTTCTGGCTCGACAACCAGGCCGGCTGCAAGGGCGTCTGTGCCCGCATTCCCAATGCCTCGGCCTTCGACAACCTGCCGCCCGCCACCAAGAGCGCGCTGTGCGACGGCGAGGAGTGCCTCGACGACGTGATGCTCGAGGGCCTCGATGCGCGCATCGCCGCGCTGCCGGCCGAGCGCCGCGCCAAGGGCGTCGTGCTGGTGATGCACCAGATGGGCAGCCACGGGCCCGCCTACTACAAGCGCTCGGGCGCCGACATGAAGCGCTTCCAGCCCGAGTGCAAGACCAATGCGCTCGCCGAGTGCGGCCACACCGAACTGATGAACGTCTACGACAACTCGATCGCGCAGACCGATCGCTTCCTCGGCCGCACCATCGACTGGCTCAAGGGCCAGTCGAAGCAGTACGACCCGGGCCTGCTCTACGTGAGCGACCACGGCGAATCGCTGGGCGAATTCGGCCTGTTCCTGCACGGCGTGCCCTACAGCTTCGCGCCCGAAGCGCAGAAGCATGTGCCGATGGTCACCTGGTTCAGCGAGGGGCTCGATGCGCGGCGCCAGCTCTCGCGTTCGTGCATGGAAGCCGGGCTCGACACGCCGTTGACGCACGACAACCTCTACCACACGGTGCTCGGTGTGATGGACGTGAATACGCCGACCTACAAGCCGGGGCTCGACATGCTGGCGTCGTGCCGCGGCAAGAAGGGGTAACGGATTCGGGATCGGACCTTCGATCCCGATCTACTTTTTCTCGCGCGGCAGTCGCCCCATCAGGAAGAACTCGGGATTCGGCTGCATGCCGCTGAAGCTCGCGAGCCGGTTGCTCAGGCCGAAGAAAGCGGTGATCGACGCGATGTCCCAGATGTCCTCGTCGTCGAAGCCGTGCGCGTGCAGCGGCGCGAAGTCGCTGTCGTCGATCTCGTGCGAGTGTTCGCAGACCTTCATCGCGAAGTCGAGCATCGCGCGCTGGCGCGGCGTGATGTCGGCCTTGCGGTAGTTCACGGCCACCTGGTCGGCCACCAGCGGCTTCTTCTCGTAGATGCGCAGCAGCGCGCCGTGCGCCACCACGCAGTAGAGGCACTGGTTGGCCGCGCTGGTGGTGGTCACGATCATCTCGCGGTCGCCCTTGGTCAGCGAGCCTTCCTCCTTGAGCATCAGCGCGTCGTGGTAGGCGAAGAAGGCGCGCCATTCGGCGGGCCGGCGCGCGAGCGCGAGGAACACGTTGGGCACGAAGCCGGCCTTTTCCTGCACCGCGAGGATGGCGGTGCGGATGTCCTCGGGCAGGTTCTCGAGTTCGGCGAGGGGGTAGCGGGTGGTCATGGTGTCTCCGGGTGGTTCTGCGCGCCATCATAGGCACGCCGGCCCGGTGGCTACGCGCCTGGCAGCGCCTGCGACCCACCACCCGCCTCCAGCACCGCCAGATCGCTCTCGTCCTTGAGCCCCACGCCGCTGAGCCCGCGCCGCAGCGCCTCGCGCATCAGCCAGGTCAGCTTGAAGGCGGCGAGCTCGTACGACAGGCCTTCGGGCCGCACGTTCGAGATGCAGTTGCGCTCGGCATCGTGGCGGCCCTTGCGCGGCGCGTGGGTCAGGTAGATGCCGAGGCTGTCGGGCGAGCTGAGGCCGGGCCGTTCGCCGATCAGCATCACGGAGAGCGTGGCGCCGAACAGCTCGGCTGCCTCGTCGGCGAGCGCGACGCGCGCCTGGGTCGCGATGACGACGGGGGCGAAGCGGGTATCGGGCGGCAGGTGAGGGCGCAGCGCCGCGAGCAGCGGCGCCGCGTGGCGCGCGACCGCGAGCGAGGACAGGCCGTCGCCGATCACGATGCAGACGTCGACCGGCGCATTCGCGCCGGCGCGCAGCCGGTCCGCGTCGCCGGCATCGAGCTGCCGTCCCAGGTCCGGCCGCCGCAGGTAGGTGGCGCGGTCCTCGGCGCGGCTGCGGGCACGCACGGTCCGCCAGCCGTCGTGCCGCAGCGCGGCTTCGAGCGCATCGACGTCGAGCGCCGCATGGATCGCGTCGCGCGCCATCGCATGGGCCCAGCCGAAGCGCAGGGTCTCGTCGGTCGGCATGCCGGCGCCGGCGCGCCCGAGCGCGAGCCGTGCGGGCGTGGCCGAGCGCCACTGGCCCCAGGGGTTGGGCGTGACAGCGTCGCTCATGAAGACAGCGCCGACAGGGCCCCCATGCCGGCCAGCAGCCGGTTGGAGGAGGGCGGCGCGATCCGCCCCGCCGCATCGGTGATCTGCATGCGCTGCAGCCAGGCCTCGAACTCGGGCGCGCGCTTCAGGCCCAGGGTCTGGCGCAGGAACAGCGCGTCGTGGAAGGAGGTGCTCTGGTAGTTGAGCATCACGTCGTCGGCGCCCGGAATGCCCATGATGAAGTTGATGCCCGCGGTGCCCAGCAGCACCAGCAGGTTGTCCATGTCGTCCTGGTCGGCCTCGGCGTGGTTGGTGTAGCAGATGTCGCAGCCGATAGGCAGGCCCATGAGCTTGCCGCAGAAGTGGTCCTCGAGGCCGGCGCGGATGATCTGCTTGCCGTCGTACAGGTACTCGGGGCCGATGAAGCCGACCACGGTGTTGATGAGCAGCGGCTTGTAGCGGCGCGCCAGCGCATAGGCGCGCACCTCGCAGGTCTGCTGGTCGACGCCGAAGTTGGCATTGGCCGACAGCGCGCTGCCCTGGCCGGTCTCGAAGTACATGAGGTTGTCGCCGATGGTGCCGCGCTGGAGCGACTGCGCGGCGTCGTGGGCCTCGGCCAGCAGCTCGGGCGTGACGCCGAACGAGAGGTTGGCCTTCTCGGTGCCCGCGATCGACTGGAACACGAGGTCGACCGGCGCGCCGGCCTCGGCCAGGCGCAGCGTGTTGGTGACATGCGTGAGCACGCAGCTCTGGGTGGGAATCTCGAAGCGCTGGATCAGCTCGTCGAGCATGTGCAGGAGGCGGCCGAGCACCGGCAGGCTGTCGGACACCGGGTTCAGGCCGATCACCGCGTCGCCCGCGCCGTAGAGCAGGCCGTCGAGCGTGGAGGCGGCCACGCCGCGCAGGTCGTCGGTGGGATGGTTGGGCTGCAGCCGCACCGCGAGGTGGCCGGGCAGGCCGATGGTGTCGCGAAAGCGCGTGACCACGTTGCACTTCTTCGCGATCGAGACCAGGTCCTGGTTGCGCATGAGCTTCGACACCGCCGCCACCATCTCGGGCGTGAGGCCCGGCGCGAGGGCCGTGAGCGCCGCGGTGTCCGCCTGCTCCGACAGCAGCCAGTTGCGGAAGTCGCCGACCGTGAGGTGCGAGACCGGCGCGAAGGCCTGCGCATCGTGCCCGTCGATGATCAGCCGCGTGATGTTGTCGCTCTCGTAGGGGATCAGCGCCTCGTTGAGGAACTGCGCGAGCGGCGTGTCGGCCAGCACATGGCGTGCGGCCATGCGCTGCTGCGCGGTGGCCGCGCCGATGCCCGCGAGGTAGTCGCCCGAGCGCGCGGGACTGGCCGCGGCCATGACCTGGCGCAGGTCGTCGAAGGAAAAGCCCTGGCCGGCGATGGTGGTGCGGTAGCGCATCGTTCGATCAGGCGGCGGGCGTGGAGGCCGGCGCCGACAGCATCTCGTCGGGCGCGGCCGCGCGGCGCTGCGCCGAGGTCGCGAGGAAGTAGCCGTAGGCCAGCGCCATCAGCACGAGGAACAGCAGGGTGAGCATCGGGTTGAACCACACCATCGCGCCGAGGCACACCAGGCCCAGGCCCAGCGCGATGGCGGGAAACACCGGGTAGAAGGGCGCGCGATAGCTGCGCGGCAGCGCGGGCTCGGTGCGGCGCAGCCTGAACAGCGCGGCCATCGAGACCAGGTACATCACGATCGCGCCGAGCACGGCCATGGTCACGATGTTGGCCGTGAGCGTCTGGCCGCCGAACTGCACCCATTCGTCGCTGAAGATCGCCACCACGCCGACGACGCCGCCGGCCAGCAGCGAGCGGTGCGGCGTGTCGAAGCGCGGGCTCAGGCCCGCGAAGTAGCGCGGCAGGTAACCGGCGCGCGCCAGCGCGAAGATCTGGCGCGAGTAGCCCATGATGATCCCGTGGAAGGAGGCGATCAGCCCGAACAGGCCGATCCACACCAGCATGTGCAGCCAGCCGCTGTTGTCGCCCACCACGGCCTTCATGGCCTGCGGCAGCGGGTCGTTGATGTTGGCGAGCTTGCGCCAGTCGCCCACGCCGCCCGCGAAGATCATCACGCCGAAGGCCAGCACCACCAGCGTGACGATGCCGGTGGTGTAGGCGATCGGGATCGTGCGGTGCGGATCGCGCGCTTCCTCGGCCGCCATGGCCGCGCCCTCGATCGCGAGGAAGAACCAGATCGCGAACGGGATCGAGGCGAAGATGCCCGCGATGGCCGCGCCGTTCAGCACGCTGCCGCCGGCCCAGCCGTTGGCCACGAAGTTGGCCATCGACCAGCCCGGCGTGACCACGCCCATGAACACCAAGAGCTCGAAGATCGCGAGCACGGTGACGAACAGCTCGAAGGCCGCGGCGATGCCGATGCCGATCCAGTTGAGGCCGATGAAGATCACGTAGGCGCCGAGCGCGAACCACTTCGGATTGATGCCCGGGAACTGCACGTTGAGGTAGGCGCCGATCGCCAGCGCGATGGCCGGCGGCGCGAACACGAACTCGATCAGCGTGGCGAAGCCGGCCACGAAGCCGCCATGCGGGCCGAAGGCGCGGCGCGCGTAGGCGAAAGGACCGCCGGCATGCGGGATGGCGGTCGAGAGTTCGGTGAAGCTGAAGATGAAGGTGGTGTACATCGTCGCCACCAGCACCGTGGCGACCAGGAAGCCCAGCGTGCCGGCGGTGTTCCAGCCGTAGCTCCAACCAAAGTATTCGCCCGAGATCACGAGGCCGACCGCGATGCCCCACAATTGCAGCGGGCCGAGCACTTTCTTCAGGTGGCCGGTGCCGCCGTGGGCGGGCATCGCCGAACTCGCTTCGGTGGAAGGCATGGGAGTTCCTCTCTCGGGGGATGTTGACAGTACCCCCGCCGCGAAGCAAGGGCCGTTCCACCGGGGGCGCTGGCGCTTCATGCGCGCTGGCCATAATCGGCCCTTTCCCACCATTCCCTCGAGGTATCCCGTGAAGTCCCTGTTCTGTGCCGCTCTCGTGTCCTTCTGCGCCGTGTCCGCCGCGTGGGCCCAGTCCGCGCCCGTCACCACGGCCAGCGGCCTGATCTACCAGTCGCTCAAGGAAGGCACGGGCGCCTCGCCGGCCGCGACCGACGTGGTCAAGGTGCACTATCGCGGCACCTTCCCCGATTCGGGCAAGGAGTTCGACAGCTCCTACAAGCGCAACGAGCCCACCGAGTTCCCGCTCAACGGCGTGATCCCGTGCTGGACCGAGGGCGTGCAGAAGATGAAGCCGGGCGGCAAGGCCAAGCTGACATGTCCGCCGTCGATCGCCTACGGTTCGCGCGGCGCGGGCGGCGTGATTCCGCCCAACGCCACGCTGAACTTCGAGATCGAACTGATCTCGGTGACCAAGCGCTGAGCTTCAGATCTGCGCCATGCCGCCATCGACGAAGAGTTCGGTGGCATTGACGAAGCTGCTGTCGTCCGAGGCCAGGAACACCACGGCCTTGGCGATCTCGTCGGGCGTGCCGACGCGGCCCAGCGGAATGGCCTGGGCCTGCGATTCGATGAAGCCCTCGACCTGCTCGGGCGTGAGGCCCAGCAGCTCGTAGGCCGGGGTCGGCACCACGCCCGGGCTGACCGCGTTGACGCGGATGCCGGCGTCCTTCAGGTCCACGGCCCAGCTGCGCGCGAAGCTGCGCACCGCGGCCTTGGTCGCGCTGTAGACGCTGAAGGCCGGCATGCCCTTGATGCTGGTGATCGAGGCGTTCAGCACGATCGACGAGCCCTTGGGCATCAGCGGCAGCGCCTTCTGCACGGTGAACAGCAGGCCGCGCACGTTGATGCCGAAGGTCTTGTCGAAGTGCTCCTCGGTGATCTGGCCCAGCGGCAGCAGGCTGCCGCCGCCCGCGTTGGCGAACAGCACGTCGAGCCGGCCCTTCTGCGCGCGGATGGTGTCGTAGAGGCGGTCGAGGTCGTCGAGCTTCGAGACGTCGCCGAGCACGCCCGTGACGTTGCGGCCGATGGCTTTCACGGCCGCGTCGAGCTCGGCCTGGCGGCGGCCGGTGACGAAGACGTGGGCGCCTTCGGCCACGAGGCGTTGCGCGGTGGCCAGGCCGATGCCGCTGGTGCCGCCGGTGACGAGGGCGATCTTTCCATCGAGCTTGAGCGAAGAGGTGGACATGACTTCTTTCCTTGGGTGATGCCGCGACGCGGCGTTGACAACGCAAGGAAGTTTGGGTGCCACCCCCGCGCGGACCAAGATGCCGCGCGTCACTTGTTTATTCACGAATCGCCAACAATCGGCCGATGGGCCCCGAGCGCTGCCACGCGTGCCGCCGATCGAAGGCGGATGGCCTCAGCCCGGCTGGTACTGGTACAGCCAGGTCTCGGTCAGCGTCTGGTCGCCGTTCTTCAGGTACAGCCGCATGTCGACCGGCTCGTTGCCCTCGGCCGTGAAGTCGAACTGCGCGCGCCAGTGGCCGGTGACGCCGTTGGGCACGGCCTCCGCGAAGATGTAGGAGAACTTGCCGCGCGAGGCCGTGAGCACCAGCTCGGGCTTGACGCCGAACGGGATGTTGGCGAGCGGCGCGCCGATGAACTCGACCATGAACTTGCGCACGCCCGGCGGCCGCGGCTGGCCCGGCTGGCCGCCGCGCCCGATGCGCGTCGCCACGCAGCGCGCCAGCGGCGAGGGATAGGGCTCCTGGTCGGTCCAGTGCAGGCGGTACTTGAGGTTGTAGCTGGCGCCGGCCTTGGCATCGGCCTTGGGCACCCAGAAGGCCACGATGTTGTCGTGGATCTCGTCGTCGGTCGGGATCTCGATCAGCTGCACCGAGCCCTCGCCCCAGTTGCCCAGCGGCTCGACCCACAGGCTCGGGCGCTTCTCGTAGTAGACGCCATCCTGGTAGTGATCGAAGGAACGGTCGCGCTGCAGCAGGCCGAAGCCCTTGGGCGCGGTGTCGGCGAAGGCCGAGGCGCGCGTCTGCGTCGGGTTGTTGAGCGGGCGCCAGATGCGCTCGCCCGCGCCGTTCCAGATCGCGAGGCCGTCGGAGTCGTGCACCTCGGGGCGCCAGTCGATCGCGGTGGGCTTGGCGGTCTCGGAATACCAGTACATCGAGGTCAGCGGCACCAGGCCCAGGCGCGCCACGTCGCGGCGCAGGAACAGGCGCGAGTCGATGTCCATGATCACGGCCTTGCCGCGCTGCATCACGAACTTGAACACGCCGGTGACGCTCGGTCCCTCGAGCAGCGCATAGACCGTCATCGAAGTCGTGTTGCCGGGCGCGGGCGTCTCGAAATAGAAGCGCGTGAAGGCCGGGAATTCCTCGGGCCGGTCGGGCACGGCCACCTCGAGCGCGATGCCGCGCGCCGACAGGCCGTACTGGTAGAGCTCGCCGATCGCGCGGAAGTAGGAGGCGCCGAGGAAGGCGACCCAGTCGTTCTTCTGCCAGTCGAGCTTGGCCTGGTCGCCCAGGCGGCTTTCCTGCAGGCGGAAGCCCGCGAAGCCGGCGCCTTCGGGCAGCGCGCGCGCGGGGCTGTCGGCGGGCATCGAGAAGTACGACGGGCTGTAGAGCACCTCGCGCGCGAAGCCGTCGCCGTCGGAGCTCTCGAGCACGTGCATGCGCACCGGCGTCTGGAAGAAGCGGCCGAGGTGGAAGAAGGTGACGGGGAAGGCGCCCGGACCGTCGCGGAACAGGGCGTTGGCCGGGTCGAACTTGAGCTTGCCGTGCGCGTCGTAGTCGATCTTGTCGAGCACCTGCGGCGCGAGCGGCGCCGGCGCGGCATAAGGCCGGCCGGCGAGGGATTTGGCCTCCGCGATCAGGTTGTCGAACGAGAAGGGCCGGGGCTGGCTCAGCTGCAGCCCGTTGGCGGCCAGCGCTTCGGCGGGCAGCCCGAGGGCGGCGAGGGCGGCGGCGGCGCTGCCGGCGGCAAGGAAGGATCGGCGATCAAGCATTGTTTTCTTGAGGGTTGCGATGGCTTTGGCGAGTTCGGGCGAACTCCGGGGAGTGGACGAAGGAGAGCAGGCGCCGGCGCGACGGCCGGGCGATCCTAATGCAGCGCGAAACTCCTCCGTCGTGAAGGCACCGGCCTGTGCCGGGAAGCGCAGGTTCGGTGGGCGGGACGAGACTGGAGCTTGCCCGCGCGGCGGCCCGCGGCGCGTCAGCCATTCCGCGCAAACGCCGCCGGACAAGGCCGGCGATGCGACGAAATTGTGCGTTTGTGTATCGGGCCGCGCTCAGCCCGCCGCATGCAGCGCATACACCGCGTACATCGGCACACCGAAGACGGCGCCGATCGCACGCGACAGCATTCCGTGCGGAAAGCCATAGCCGGTCATCACCTCATGGATGCCCGCGAGCCGCAGCCGCGGATGCGCGCGCGCCAGCTCGGCCGGCCGGCGCAGGCCCCAGCGGAACTGCGCGCCCGTGAGCCGCACCGAGGGATGCCGGTGCGCGCGGCCGGTGGCGAGCCAGCACATGGCATCGAAGGCCAGCACCGACCCCGCGGGCGCGCGCTCGCCGAAGGTCGCGAACACCGCCTCGACCTGCGCGGGCTCGAGGTACATCAGCACGCCTTCCGAGAACAGGAACACCGGCGGCCCGTCGCGCGCGGGCAGGCCGAGACCGTCCCACCAGTCGGGGGCCGTGAGGTCGAGCGGCCGCACCTCGTGGCGCGGCTCGTCGTCGGCCAGCAGCGCGCGGCGCACCGCGAGCACTTCGGGCAGGTCGGCATCGGTCATGTGCGCCTTGCCGTCGTCGAGCCATTGGAAGTAGTGGCTCAGGCCGCAGCCGAGGTTGACCACATGGCCGCCGGCATGCGCCTGCAGGAAGTCGCGCGCGAGCGCGCGGAAGCAGCGCGTGCGCGCCAGCACGCCATAGACCGTGGCGCGGTCGCGCGGCAGCGGCGGGGCCTGGTCCTCGAGCGTGGCCAGCAGGCGCGCCGCGCTCGCGTCGCCGATCGCCAGGCGCGGAAACATCGCATCGCCGAAGGCGCGCGCGGCCAGCGGGATGCGCAATGTGGAGGGCACGGCCGAGAGGCCGGAAGCGGGCAGGGCGGCGTCGGAGGGCATGCGGGGACCGGAAGTGAGGGCAAGGGCGAAGTCTCTCGCCTGATGAAGGGACGGGCAAGGGCGCACGCTGTTCAGTCGCGGCGGAGATCGGCCCTTCGCCGTATCCATACATGCACAGTGATGAATCGCATACGAATAGAGCTATTGGATTCGAATGAATTCGCTATGTAAGAATAAACATATCGAAAAACATGGAGACGAGGTGGATATGAAACATTGGTCCGCGGGCGTGATGTCCGGTCTGGTGGCGGTCGTGGTCGCCGGCTGCGGCGGTGGTGGCGATGGCGCGGTGTTCCTGCCGACCGTGCCGCCTCCCGCGCCCGCGCCGGCACCGCCATCTCCCCCTCCGCCGCCGCCGCCCGCGCCGCCGGCGCCCACGGTCAAGCTCGAGGGCGCCATCGACCGTCCCGCCGACTACGCCGAGGCCGACCTCGCCGCGCGCGCCGCCCTCACGCAGACGGTGAACTTCAACAGCGGCAGCACGCCGCAGACCCGCACCTACACCGGCACCAGCCTATGGTCGCTGCTGTCCGACGCGGGCCTCCAGGTCGACGCCACGCGCAAGAACGACCTGTTGAGCCGCCACGTGCTGGCCACCGGCGCCGACGGCTACCGCGTGGTGTTCGCGCTCGGCGAGCTGAGCCCCGACTTCGGCAACAAGCCGGCGATCGTGGCCTATGCCGAAACCACCGGCGCCGGCTCGGGGCCGCTGGCCGCGGCCGACGGGCCGTTCCGCGTCACCGCGCCGGGCGACATCAAGGGCGGGCGCTACGTCTCGCAACTCGTGCGGCTGCGGGTGCAGCCCTCGGCCGCCACCGCCGCCGGCACGGGCGGCGGGGTGTCCGCGAGCTTCGCGGTGTCGGGCGCGGTCACCACGCCGCTGAGCTTCGACCTCAAGGCGCTGCAGGCGATGGTGCCGGTCACCCAGACCGTGGGCGCCAACGTCTACACCGGCGTCAGCCTCTGGACGCTGCTCAACAGCCTGGGCCTGCGCCTGCCCGCGGGCAAGAACCCCAGCCTGTCGATGTATGCCGTGGCCACCGGCAGCGACGGCTACCGCGCCGCGGTCTCGCTCGGCGAGATCGATCCGGGCTTCGGCAACAAGGGCGCGCTCGTCGCCTACGACATGAACGGCGCGGGGCTCGGCGCGAACGGCGTCGCGCGCCTCGTGGTGCCGGGCGAGGTCAAGCAGGGTCGCTCGGTGTCGAACCTGGTCGCGATCGAGGTGTTCGCGGCGGACACGCCCTGAGCGGCCGCCGCGCGCGCGCCGGCCTCAGCGGGGCTGGCCGCGCGCGTCGACATAGGCCCAGGCCTCGAGGCCCGAAGCGAGCCGCACCCGCTCGCGCCGGTAATCCTCGACCTCGTAGGCATCCGACAGCGCGAGCTCGGCCGGCGTGATCGCGAACACCGCGCCGTCGACGCCGTCCTCGGCGCGGCCCGTGGGCACCACGATCGGATGATGGCTCTTGCCGCTGGTCGCGACCACGGCCGGATCGCGGATCGCGAGCCGCTCCAGGCGGTAGCCGGGCAACTGGTCGAGCCGGCCGGCCAGCAGCCGGCCGAAGGTGGCCATCTGCACCGATTGCAGTTGCAGCGTGCCGTACGAGAACAGCTGCTCCGTGGCTGCCCCGCCCGCGGCCGGCCGTGCCGCGTCGTCGGCGATCAGCAGGTCTTCGTAGAAGGCGCCGAAGGGCAGCGCGGGATGCGCGATCTGGATCTCGAGGATCCACAACCCGGTCGCGGGACAGAGGCCGAAATCGCCGAGCCGCCCGGCCTGGTAGATCGCATGCGGGAAGTCGCAGACGCGATGGCCCTTGATGTCGAGATTGAGGCGCCAGCCCATGGCCTGCGCGCGCTCGGCGGCGAAGGCATAGAGCGCCTGGCCGCTGAGCCGGTCGGCGCGCCAGCGCGCGGCGACCTCGTGCCACAGCGTGCGCGCGGCCTCGGCGCAGGCCGCCATCCGCGCGTCGTCGCCGACCACGAAGCTGTCGCCCGCGTCGCCCTCGTGGCCGTCCCAGACCGGACCGATGTCGATGAAGAAGATGTCGCGCTCGCCGAGCACGCGCGCCGGATCCGATTCCTCGCGGAAGGTCTTGAGCGTGTCCTCGCCGAAGCGCACGATGACCGGATGCCAGTTGCGCTCGATCTCCAGCTTCTGCAGGGTGGCGGTGGCGAGATCGCAGGCCTGCCGCTGCGTCATGCCCGGCCGCACGGCCGAGGCGATGCGGCGCACCGCGAGCTGCGACAGCGCGCGTGCGCGCTGCATGGCGGCCAGCGAGAACTTCGTGCCAGTGGCTTCGGTGCGGCTTGTCGGGAGGGTGCTCATCGTGACGGGTCGGAGTGGGTGAGGTCGGGGGAGGGCGTGGGCACGGTTGGCGGCGTCCAGGCCGACCAGACCTCGCCCGGCAGCGCGTGATCGCGCGCGGGCGGTGCCTCGGCCACGCTGCCGATGCTCACGAAGCCCGCGAGGAATTCCTCGGGACGCACGCCGAGTTCGGTGGCCAGCACCGGATCGAAGCAGCGCTCGCCGCTCAGCACGATCGCGCCGAAGCCCAGCTGGTGCGCGGCATTCAGCAGGTTGCCGAGCGCGGCGCCGGCGGCCAGCCACTGCTCGCGCGCCGGCACCCTGCTGCGCGCGCGCGGCACGACCACGAAGGCCAGCAGCGCGGGCGGGCGCGTCGCATGTTCGCGCGCGCGGCGCCGGTCGGAGGCCGAGGCCAGCGGATCGCGGCGCAGCTTCTCGGCCTCGAAGCGCTCGGCCAGCGCGGCGCGCTGCGCCTCGCGGAACTCGATCACGCGCCAGGGATGCAGGCCGCCATGGTCGGGCGCGCGCAATGCCGCCTGCAGCATCGCGTCGATGTGCTCGGCCGTGGGCGCGGGCGGGCGCAGCCGCTTGGGCGAGACCGAGCGGCGCTCGAGCAGCGGCGCCAGCGCGGCCTCGGTGCGCGAGGCCTGGAGTTCTTGCCGCAGGGCCTCGCTCTGCGCGAGAAAGCCGCGCGCCCAGGCCAGCACCTGCTCGCCCTGCGGCGTGAAGCCCTCGAAGCGCTGGCTGCGCTCGACGGACGGCTCGGAGGTGCGCAGCAAGGCATGGCCGTACTCGGCCTCGAGCGCCTGGAGGGCCTGCGCGAACTCGGCCGGCGACATGCGGCTGGCCTGGGCCGCGCGGCCCAGGTGGCGCTCGTCGGCGAGCGCGAGCAGGCCGTGGAGAGGGGTGGTGCTGATCATGGGGAACACGGAAGCGTGGAGGGGGCAGCGGATGGACAGCGAGCGATACGCTATATTTTAAAAAACATAACGAAAGGCGTGGCGCGCGCGGGGAATCTACCTGCCGCCGTTCAGTCCGCCGGCCGCCGGCCGCGCTCGCGCGCCAGGTGCCGGTAGACCGTGCTGCGGTGGATGCCGAGCCGGCGCGAGGCCTCGGCCACGTCGTGCCCGCAGTCCTGCAGCGCCTGCGCGATCGCCTGGCGCGTGATGGTCACGAGCGGCGGTGGGCTGCCGAAGGCGGGGCTCGCACCGTCCCGGACGGAGGCGGCCGCCGTCGCGGGCGTCGCGGGCATCGCGCGCAGGCTCGCCGGCAGCGCATCGACCCCGACCGCGTCGCCGGGCTCGGCCAGCGCGACCATCGAGCGCAGCACGCTGCGCAGTTCGCGCACGTTGCCGGGCCAGGGGCAGGCCGCGAGCGCCTCGAGCGCCTCGTCCTCCAGCCGCAGCTCGCGCGCGGCGCCGCCCGATTCGAGGAACAGCCGCGCGATCAGCGCATGCCGGTCGGCGCGCTCGCGCAGCGGCGGCAGCGCCACGGTGAAGCCGGCCACGCGGTACATCAGGTCGGCGCGAAAGCGCCCGGCCGCCACCAGCGCCGGCAGGTCGCCGTGCGTGGCGCAGGCCAGGTCGAAATCCACCGCCACGCCCTGGCCGCCGCCGAGCGGGCGCACCGTGCGCTCCTCGAGCACGCGCAACAGCCGCGTCTGCAGTGCCAGCGGCATCTCCGCGATCTCGTCGAGGAACAGCATGCCGCCATGCGCCTCGCGGATGCGGCCCGGCGCGCCGCGGCGGCGGGCGCCCGTGAAGGCGCCGTCCTCGTAGCCGAACAGCTCGGCCTCGATCAGGGTCTCCGGCAGCGAGGCGCAGTCGACCGCGACGAAGGGCCCCGCGCTGCGCCGGCTCGCGGCATGCAGCCGGCGCGCGAACACCTCCTTGCCACTGCCGGTCTCGCCGTTCACCAGCACCGGCACGCCCTGGTTCAGCACCCGTACCGCGCGCTCGAGCAGCGGCTGCACCTCGTCGGGCGGCGGCGCGGCGGCCGAATCCTCGGGCGTCCATTGGCGCCGCGCGCCGCGCGACAGCGTTTCGCCGGGCCGGGCCGAGCGTTCGAGCACGGTCGCGATCTGGCGGCCGCCCGGCAGCGTGAGCAGGCTGCGGCGGCGCTCCATGCGTGCCCAGTCGCGGCCGAGGAAGGCGGCGGCATCGAGGTCGAGCAGCTCCTGCCACGAGCGCCCGAACAGCTCGAGGGCCACGTGGTTGGCCGCGACGATGCGGCCGTCGGCGATCACCATCAGGCCTTCGCGCGCGGTGCCGATCAGCGAGGGCCGCGGATGGAAGCGCAGCAGGTGGCCGCTGGCCTCGCTGAGCATCATGCGGTGGCCGACCTGCTGCGCCGCCATGCGCACCAGCCCGAGCGCATGGCTGTTGACGCGCACCGTCTCGCCCGAGATGTCGAGCGCGCCCGCGACCTCGCCGCGGCCGGTGAAGATCGGCGCCGCCGCGCAGCCCAGCGTGCCGTTGCGCGCCAGGTAGTGCTCGCCGCCGAGCACCATCAGCGCCTCGCGCTCGGCCAGCGCGGTGCCGATGGCGTTGGTGCCGCGCTGGTGCTCCGACCAGCCGGCGCCCGGCCGCAGCGCGAGGCGCTCGGCCTTGGGCAGGAAGTCGGGGCTGCCGATCTCGTCGAGGATCAGGCCGCTGGCGTCCGACAGCACCACCACGCAGCCGTTGCCGGTGGCGTGCTCGGCCAGTCCGTCGAGCTCGGGCTGGGCGCAGTCGAGCAGCCGCATCGCCTGCTCGCGCCGCTCGCGCAGCAGCGCCAGCGCCATCGGCTCGCAGTCGCCGCCGCGCGGATCGACCGGCCGGCTGCGGCGCCACGAACGCGAGATGTGCGGCGCGATCCAGGGCTCCGGGTCGCGGCCCTGCACGAAGAAGAGCTCCCGGGCCTGTTCCACCTGCGACGAGGGCGATTGCGAGTCGGTCATCCACGGCTCCAGTCGGTTCGGGGTGCGCGCCGGTTCGCACCGGTTCGCCTTTCGCGACATGCTAACCGTCGTGTTCGCACGGATATGTCGCAGATTGCGAAAGAAAACCCTTGCGACAGGGCCTTGCCTCGGGCCGGCATGCTGGGGATTTCACCGAGACCGGCGGGTACGGGCCTTGCAGACCTTCGTGCGGGACGCCGCATGTCGCGGCGCCTGCAACACACATGGAGACACGCATGGACATGCTCGAACCGGGCAAATTCGGTACCGCGGTGCCGTTCAAAAAGCGCTATGGCAACTACATCGGCGGCGAATGGGTCGCGCCGGTGGACAACCAGTACTTCGAGAACATCACGCCGGTGACCGGCCAGGTCTTCTGCGAGGTGCCGCGCTCGAGCGCCGCCGACATCGACCGCGCGCTCGACGCCGCGCACAAGGCCAAGGCCGCCTGGGGCCGCACCTCGACCACCGAGCGCGCCAACATCCTCAACCGCATCGCCGACCGCATGCAGGAGAACCTGGCCGTGCTCGCGGCCGCCGAGACCTGGGACAACGGCAAGCCGATCCGCGAGACCACCGCGGCCGATCTGCCGCTGGCGGTCGACCACTTCCGCTACTTCGCCTCCTGCATCCGCTCGCAGGAAGGCGGCATCAGCGAGATCGACCACGAGACCTTCGCCTACCACTTCCACGAGCCGATCGGCGTGGTCGGCCAGATCATCCCGTGGAACTTCCCGATCCTGATGGCGGTGTGGAAGCTCGCGCCCGCGCTCGCGGCCGGCAACTGCGTGGTGATCAAGCCGGCCGAGCAGACGCCGGTGTCGATCCTGGTGCTGATGGAGATCGTCGGCGACCTGCTGCCGCCGGGCGTGGTCAACGTGGTCAACGGCTTCGGCGTGGAAGCCGGCAAGCCGCTGGCCTCGAGCAACCGCATCGGCAAGATCGCCTTCACCGGCGAGACCACCACGGGCCGGCTGATCTCGCAGTACGCGAGCCAGAACCTGATCCCCGTCACGCTCGAGCTCGGCGGCAAGTCGCCCAACATCTTCTTCGAGGACGTGATGGAGAAGGACGACGCCTTCTTCGACAAGGCGCTCGAGGGCTTCGCGATGTTCGCGCTCAACCAGGGCGAGGTCTGCACCTGCCCCTCGCGCGCGCTGATCCAGGAGTCGATCTATGACCGCTTCATGGAGCGCGCGTTGAAGCGCGTGGCCGCGATCCGTCAGGGCAGCCCGCTCGAGATGGAGACCATGATCGGCGCGCAGGCCTCGAGCGAGCAGCTCGAGAAGATCCTCTCGTACCTCGACATCGGCCGACAGGAGGGCGCGCAGGTGCTGATCGGCGGCGAACGCAACGCGCTCGGGGGCGACCTCAAGGACGGCTACTACGTGAAGCCGACCGTGTTCAAGGGCCACAACAAGATGCGCATCTTCCAGGAGGAGATCTTCGGCCCGGTGGTCTCGGTCACCACCTTCAAGGACGAGGAGGAGGCACTGGCGATCGCCAACGACACGCTCTACGGCCTGGGCGCCGGCGTCTGGAGCCGCGACATGAACCGCGCCTTCCGCATGGGCCGCGGCATCCAGGCCGGCCGCGTGTGGACCAACTGCTACCACCACTACCCGGCGCATGCGGCCTTCGGCGGCTACAAGCAGTCGGGCATCGGCCGCGAGAACCACCGCATGATGCTCGACCACTACCAGCAGACCAAGAACCTGCTGGTGAGCTACAGCGAGAACAAGCTCGGCTTCTTCTGATCCCCTGCCGCAAGGCACGCCCCGCGCGGCCCGAGACGGGACGCGCGGGGCGTTCGTGCATCCCCGAAGGAAGGCTTTCCATGACACAAGAAGTCCCGCGCGTGACCGCGACCGACGCGGCGCTGGCGCTGATCGACAGGCTCGCCGCGAAGCACGGTGCGCTGATGTTCCACCAGTCGGGCGGCTGCTGCGACGGCAGCGCGCCCATGTGCTATGCCCAGGGCGAGTTCATCGTCGGCGACTACGACCGGCTGCTGGGCCACATCGGCGGCATGCCGTTCTACATCAGCGGCCCGCAGTTCGAGTACTGGCAGCACACGCAGCTGATCATCGACGTGGTGCCAGGGCGCGGCGGCATGTTCTCGCTCGAGGGGCCCGAGGGCGTGCGCTTCCTGACCCGCTCGCGGCTGTTCACCGACGAGGAATGGGCCGTGCTCGAGGCGCGCGAGCGCGACGGCGTCAAGACCTGAGCCTGCCCGCGCCGCGGCAGCCTTCCGGCGGGCGACAAGCCCGCCGCTTGGCTTTCGTTATGTTGCGTCGTATATTGCGGTGTCGTTTTCGCCAGACCGCGCCTTCGCGCGCCCCGCCGATGCAGCAGCCGCCTTTCCGCCTTCTCGCCGCCGCCGATGCCGCGCTCACGCGCGTCGATCGCGCCGATTCGCCGCTGCGCTATGCCGCCGTGGAATGCTGCGCCACGCCCGAACCCGAGGCGCCGGAGGCCGCCGTGGCCGGCCGTGCGAGGCTGGCGGACCTCGACCACCATCTCCATTGCTCGGTGATCGGCACCTGCCTGAGCACGGCCGAGCTGCGCAAGCTGATGGCGCGCTTCGCCGACGTGAAGGGCGCCAGCGACCTCGACATCCACCACGACGCGGTGCGGCTGACCTCGCACGAGCCGCAGGTCGCGAAGGCGCTGCAGAAGGCGCTCGACCACCGGCATGCGCCGGCGCTGCAGCGCACCGCGAAGCTGGCCGATGCCGAAGCCCTGACCGCCTACTGGGACGAGTCGCTGCACCAGGGCGAGGTGCCCGGCGCCTACTGGGCCGTGCTGACGCACCGCAAGACCACGCCCGCGCTGCGCCAGCGCGTGTTCGGCGACGTCCACATGCTCTCGCACCTGGTCGGCGCGGCCAATCGCGCCGACATCCGCCGGCTGGTGGCGCTGGAGCGCGACAACGCCGAGCTGCGCGAGAAGCTCGACCGCCAGCAGCTGCGCTCGCAGGAACTGGTGGAGGAGCGGGACCGGCAGATCGCGGCGCTGCGGCGCGAGCTGATCGAGGCCACGGCCGCCGCGGCCCCCGACCGGCAGGAGCGGGTGGAGGAGACCGACCGAAGCGAGAAGGCGGCCGCGCTGATCGCGCTGCAGACCGCGCGCCGCGAACGCGCCGAACAGACCGCCGCCGCCGCGCAGGCCGAGGCGGCGCAGCTCGCCGAGACGCTCGAGCATCTGCGCCGCCACACCCAGGCGCTGGGCCGCGAGCTCGGGGCCGCCGAGCTGCAATTGCGGCTCAACGCGGACGATGGCGGGCGCAACGAACAGTCGGCGCAGCTCGACGCGCAGCTGCAGGGTCGCCGCATCCTCTACGTGGGCGGCCGGCCCAGCACCTATCCGGCGATCCGCGACCTCGTGTTGCGCCATGGCGGGGAATTCCGGCGCCACGGCGGCGGCCTCGAGGATCGTGCGGGCCTGCTGGCCGCGGCCGTGTCCTGGGCCCACGTGGTGGTCTTTCCGGTCGACTGCATCGACCACGAATCGGTGGACAACCTCAAGCGGCTGTGCACGCGCCAGCAGGTGCGCTACCTGCCGCTGCGCAGCGCGGGCATCGGCTGCTTCGCCGCGGCCTTCTCGGGGCCGGCGGAAGGCACGCAGGCACAGGGCGAGGGCAGGGAGGACGGGCCGTCCGGCACGTCGCCGATCTGCCCGCGGCACGGCTGAGCCGGGCGCGCGCCTCGCCCCGATGTTCATCCGCCAGCTGAACTACGTCGTCGCGCTCGCGCGCGAACAGCACTTCGGCCGCGCCGCCGCCGCCTGCAACGTCTCGCAGCCCGCGCTCTCGGGCGCCATCCGCAGCATCGAGGAAGAGCTGGGCGTGGTCATCGTGCAGCGCGGCCGGCGCTTCGAGGGCTTCACGGCCGACGGCGAGCGCGTGCTGGCCTGGGCGCGCCGCGTGCTCGCCGACTGCGAGGGCCTGCGGCAGGAGGCGCGCGCCGGCGGCAACGATCCCGTGGGCGTGCTGCGCATGGGCGCGATCCCGGCCGCGCTGCCGCTGGTGCCGCGGCTCACGCAGGACTGCCTGCGCCGGCATCCGCGGCTCAAGCACGAGGTCTACACGCTGTCGGCCGCCGAGATCCTGCGCAAGATCGCCGACTTCGAGCTCGACATCGGCCTGAGCTACCTCGACGACGACCGGCTCGGTGCCTTCCAGACCCTGCCCGTGTTCCGCGAGCGCTATGTGCTGGTGGCGGCCGACGAGGCCATGTTCGAGGGCGCGGCCTCGATGTCGTGGGCCGACGCCGCGAGCCTGCCGCTGTGCCTGTTCACCACCAACATGCAGTGCCGCCGCGGCATGGACGCGGCCTTCGCCGCCGCGGGCGTGAAGGCCGTGCCGCAGGTCGAGACCGATTCGATGACGGTGCTCTACGCGCACGTGCGCCAGGCCGGCCTCTACGGCATCCTGCCGCACAGCGTGCTGTGCCTGGCCGAGGGCGCCGAGCAGCTGCGCTGGCGGCCGATGTCGCCGCAACTGCAGCGCGACATCGGCCTGGTGGTGCTGGCGCAGCAGCCGCATGGAGCGGTGCTCGATGCCGCGCTGCGCAGCTTTCGCGACCTCGACCTGCAGGGGTGGGTCGACGGGTTGCTCGGCGCGCTGCCGGCCTCCTGAAGCGCGCGGCGTACCGGTCCGTGCCGGGCCGAGGGCGGGCACGCTACCATGCCTCGCGCCCCGGCGACGCGCATCGCGGCCGCCCGGGGGCTTTCACACCCAACCAGGAGCATTCATGAAGATCAGCGCACGCAACGTCCTTTCGGGCAAGGTCATTTCCATCGTCCGCGGCCCCGTCAGCACCGAGGTCACGCTCGAGATCGCGCCGGGCATCCAGATCGTCTCGACGATCACCAGCAATTCGGCCGATTCGCTCAAGCTGGCCGAAGGGCAGACGGCCTATGCGGTGATCAAGGCCTCGAGCGTGATGGTCGGCACCGACTGAGGTGCCGCGGCGCACGGCGCGCATCGCTCAGTCGCGCCAGACCATCTCGAAGGTCTCGCACAGCACCGGCATGCGCAGGTCGGGCCTGCGGCCGATGCGCTCGCACTCGCCGCTGAAGTACTGCCAGTGGCCTTCGCGCCAGTAGCGCAGCGAACCGTCGCCCTCGGCCTCGACCGCCGCGAAGTCCGCGCCGACCTCCTCGAAGGGCATCACCACCACCGCGCGCGTCTCGATCACGCACAGCGGCCGGCCGTGCCAGTCGGTCACCACACTGAGATCGCCGGGACGCGGCCGCGGGCGGCCCGTGGCGGCGAAGGACCATTCGAGGCTCGCGGTGCCGCGCTTGCGGCCCTCGAGCACGAGTTGCGCGAGCTCGGTGGCGCCGGCCTCGTTGTCGTCGAAGTGGAAGGCCTCGATGAAACGCCCGGATGCCTCGGCGCCGAGGGCCGCCTCGAAGCGTTGCCAGAAGGGAAGGATCTCGTCGGGAATCGCCATGCGCGTGCCTGCCAAAGGGCGCAGAGCATAGCGAAGAATGAGCGCTGAATGAGGGACGCCGTGGGCGCATCGTGCGATGCGTGGGGCGCGGCGCCCCTCGTTCAGCCCTGGCAGGGTGCCAGGGTCAGGCGCGCACGCCGAGCACCGACAGGATGACGGCGGCCAGCGTCAGCGCGACCGGTGCCTTGTGCACGGCGAGCACATGGGCATGCGCGGCCAGGCGCGATTGCAGAAGGGCCTTTTCGGAATGAAGGGCTGTGGTCATGAGACGACTCCTTGAACAGTGACGCGGACACCGTGTCCGCATGACTGCAACGATAGTCCTGCGACAGCGCCGTGGTTCGTGCCTTTCATCGACACGGCGTTTCCGTTTCGGCAACGATCGCGGGGAACCAATCGCCGGACGCCGCGCTCCGGCAGCCAGAATGCGGGCCGACGACATCGACAGGACACCCGCATGCCCGCCCCCGCCAGACGCCTTTCCGCCACCGCTATCCGTCCCTTCGGCCCCGGCGACGCGGTGCCGTGGACGCTGCTGCTCGCCGCCGACGGGCCGCGGCGCGAGATCCTCGTCTACCTCGGGCGCGGCGAGCTGTGGCTGGCCGAGCGAGCCGGCCGCGTGGTGGGCCAGATGGTGCTGATGCAGACCCGCGTCGGCACCTGGGAGGTGATGAACATCGCGGTGGACGAGGCACTGCGCGGGCAGGGCGTTGGCACGGCGCTGCTGCGCAAGGCGAAGGCGCTGGCCCGCGCGCACGGCGCGCGGCGGCTCGAGGTTGGCACCGGCAACAGCAGCCTGCGCGAGCTGGGCTTCTACCAGCGCTTCGGCTTCCGCCTGTGCGGCATCGACTTCGGCTTCTTCACGCGCCGCTCGGCGCGCGTGCAGAAGCAGGACGGCATCGTGCTGCGCGACATGGTGCGCCTCGCGATCGATCTCTGAGGCCGCCCTTCGGGCAGCAAGTCAGCCCGCGATCAGCTTCTGCACCAGCTCCGCCGTCGTGGCCGCCGCGTACTTGCGCATCAGCCGCGCTCGGTGCAGTTCCACCGTGCGGTGGCTGATGCCCAGTGCCTTGCCGATCTCCTTCGAGGTCAGGCCGCGCATCACCTGGGCCGCCACCTCGCGCTCGCGCGGCGTGAGCTGGGCCTTGGTCGCGCGGCGCGAGCCCAGGTCCTCGAAGGTCCAGATGCCCGACTCGTGCGGGATGGCGCGGTTCATCGCATGGCCGGTGACATGGCACCAGAAGGTCTCGCCCGCGATCGCGCCGTGCAGGCTGCCGAGGCGGCGCATCATGCGGTTGTCGGCGTAGTGCCCGCTGGCATTCATGATCGGCTCCATGCGCTTGCCGATGCGCTCGAACTCGGCGAGGCTGGGGTAGAGGATGCTGAACGAATGCCCCACCAGCGCGGAGGGCGTTGCGCCGAAGATCTCGCACACGCGCCGGTTGCAGGCCACGATGGCGCGGTGGCGCGACACCACCATCCCGACCGGGGCGTGCTCGAAGGCCAGCCGGTAGTCGATGTCGGGCGTTGCCGCCTCAGCCTTGCGATCGGTCGTCTCCTGCATCGGGGGTCACCATTACGAAATACTACGTATGCGGGTACGTAGTATCGTTCAGGGCTTTCCCACCCACTCTCGACACAGCCAATCAAGGAGCACGAGTGAACAAGATCTATCCCTCCGCCGAGGCGGCGCTCAAGGGGGTCGTGGCCGACGGGCAGATGCTCGCGGTCGGCGGCTTCGGCCTGTGCGGCATTCCCGAGGCGCTCATCGACGCGCTCAAGGATTCCGGCGCGCAGAACCTCACCGTGATCTCGAACAACGCGGGCGTCGACGGCTTCGGCCTCGGCAAGCTGCTCGAGACGCGCCAGATCAAGAAGATGATCGCCTCCTACGTGGGCGAGAACAAGGAATTCGAACGCCAGTACCTGGCGGGCGAGCTCGCGCTGGAATTCACGCCCCAGGGCACGCTGGCCGAGAAGCTGCGCGCCGGCGGCGCCGGCATCCCGGCCTTCTTCACCAAGACCGGCGTGGGCACGCAGGTCGCCGAAGGCAAGGAACTGCGCGAGTTCGACGGCGAGACCTACGTGATGGAGCATTCGCTGGTGCCCGACGTGGCGCTGGTCAAGGCCGACGTGGCCGACAAGTCGGGCAATCTGCGCTTCCGCCTGACGGCGCGCAACTTCAATCCCGCGGCCGCGATGGCCGGCAAGATCTGCATCGTCGAGGTCGAGAAGATCGTCGAGGTGGGCGAGCTGGCCCCCGACGACATCCACCTGCCGGGCATCTACGTGCACCGCCTGGTGCTCAACGCCACGCCCGAGAAGCGCATCGAGAAGCGCACCGTGAGCGCCGGCGTCGATGCCGCGGCCGCCAAGGTCGAGGCCCAGACGGCCATCGCCCAGGCCGCCGCCGGCAGCGAAGTGCCGGCCAAGGTCGTCAACAAGAAAGAAGGAGCCTGAGATGCCCTGGACCCAAGACCAGATGGCGGCGCGCGCCGCGCAAGAGCTGGAAGACGGCTTCTACGTCAACCTCGGCATCGGCATCCCGACGCTGGTGGCCAACCACACGGGCACCAAGGAAGTCTGGCTGCAGAGCGAGAACGGCATGCTGGGCATCGGCCCGTTCCCGACCGAGGACCAGGTCGACGCCGACCTGATCAACGCCGGCAAGCAGACCGTCACCACGCTGCCGGGCTCGGCCATCTTCGGCAGCCACGACAGCTTCGCGATGATCCGCGGCGGCAAGATCAATCTCTCGATCCTCGGCGCGATGCAGGTGAGCACCCAGGGCGACCTCGCCAACTGGATGATCCCCGGCAAGATGGTCAAGGGCATGGGCGGCGCGATGGACCTGGTGGCCGGCGTCAAGCGCGTGATCGTGCTGATGGAACACGTGGCCAAGAAGAAGGACGGCACCGAGGACTTCAAGATCCTCGAGAAGTGCACCCTGCCGCTGACCGGCGTGGGCGTGGTCGACCGCATCATCACCGACCTCGCCGTGATGGACGTGGTGCCCGAGGGCCTCAAGGTGATCGAACTCGCGCCCGGCGTGAGCTTCGATGCGCTGCAGGCCAAGACCGGCGCCAAGCTGATCCAGTAAGGCGAAGGCCGCAACGACGAACGAAGGGCAGGGCCGCGCGAGCGGGCCCTGCCTTTTTTCATTGGAGAGAACGAAAGATGAGCGCGAGCGACATCCTCCACGACCTCTGGCGCCAGGCCGGCCTGCCGGCCGACGCACTGCCGCTGGCGCGGCTCACGGGCGCCGACCCGGTGCTGCCGTCGTCCTTCGCGGTCGGCGCGGCGGCGCAGGGCAGCATCGCCGCGGCCGCGCTGGCGGCCTGCGAACTCGGCCATGCGCGCGGCGTGCCGCGCCAGGCGGTCGCGGTCGACATGCGCCATGCCGCGCTCGAATGCACCGGCTGGTTCAGCCTCGACGGCCGCGTGCCCGAGCTCTGGGACGCGTTCTCGGGCCTCTACCGCACCTCCGACGGCTGGGTGCGCATCCACGCCAACTTCGCGCACCACCGCGAAGGCGCGCTGCGCCTGCTGGGCCTCGATCCCGCGACGGCCGTGCGCGCCGATGCCGAGGCCGCGATGGCCGGCTGGCGTGCGCTCGACTTCGAGGATGCCGCCGCCGCGCGCGGGCTGGTGGCCACCGCGCTGCGCCGCTTCGACGAATGGGATGCCACGCCGCAGGGCCAGGCGATCGCCGCGCAGCCGCTGTTCACCATCGAGCGCATCGGCGACGCGGCACCGCTTGCATTGCCGCCGCTGCGCGAGGACCAGCGGCCGCTCGCGGGCCTGCGCGTGCTCGACCTCACGCGCATCCTGGCCGGCCCGGTCGGCGGGCGCGCGCTCGCGGCCTACGGGGCCGACGTGCTGCTGGTCAACTCGCCGCGGCTGCCCAACATCGAGGCCATCGCCGACACCAGCCGCGGCAAGCTGTCGACGCACGTGGACCTGCGCACCGACGAAGGACAGGCGGCACTGCGCCGGCTGGCCGGCGAAGCGCATGTGTTCGTGCAGGGCTACCGGCCCGGCGGCCTCGAGGCGCTGGGCTTCGGGCCGGCGCAGCTCGCGGCGCTGCGGCCCGGCATCGTCTGCGTCTCGCTCACGGCCTATGGCACGCAGGGCCCGTGGGCCGGCCGCCGCGGCTTCGATTCGCTGGTGCAGACCGCCATGGGCTTCAACCAGGCCGAGGGCGAGGCGGCCGGTGACGGCAAGCCGAAGCCGCTGCCGATGCAGATCCTCGACGAGGCAACGGGCTACCTGATCGCCTTCGGCGCGGCCGCCGCGCTGCATCGCCAGCAGCGCGAGGGCGGCAGCTGGCAGGTGCGCGTGTCGCTCGCGCAGACCGGCCACTGGCTGCGCGGACTCGGCCGCGTGCCCGGCGGGCTTGCCACGGCCAGGCCCGACATCGCGCCCTATGTGGAAACCGAGCCCTCGGGCTTCGGCGAACTCGCGGGCCTGCGGCACAGCGCGCTGCTCGCGCGCACGCCGGCTGCCTGGCCGCGGCCCTCGATGCCGCCGGGCAGCCATCCGGCGCAGTGGCCTTAGGCCCCGAGCGCCGCGCGCACCTTGTCGCCGAGGCCGCGCAACCGCTCCACCGGCTCGTTCGAGAACACGAAGCGCAGGTACTGCGCGCCATGGGTCTCGCCCCAGCCCTGCATGGCGGTGGCGCACACGCGTGCCTTCAGCAGCCGCTCGGAGAGCGTCTGGCCGTCGATGCCGAAATCGCTGGCGCGCAGCAGCATCGACCAGCCGCCGGCCGGCACGCCCACGGGCAGGCCGCGCAGCTCGTCGAGCAGCGTGTCGCGCCGCCGCTCGAGCTCGGCCACGTAGGGCGCCAGCGTGCGCGGCGACTGCGCGAGCGCGGTGGCGACCGCGTCCTGCGCGATGCCCACCGGCACCACCACGTTGGCCAGCGACACCGCCACCAGGTCGGGCATGTAGCGCTCGGGCGCCACGGTCCAGCCCACGCGCCAGCCGATCATGCGCAGCTCCTTGGCCGACGAGCCCACGGTGATGGTGCGCTCGGCCATGCCGGGCAGCCCGGCCGGATGGATGAGCGCGCGGCCGTCGAACAGCAGCCGCTCCATCGCGGCATCGAGGATCAGCGTCAGGTCGTGCTGCACGCACAGCGCGGCGATCGCGCACCAGTCGTCGGCGTCGAAGAAGCCGCCCGAGGGCATCGAGGGCGACATCAGCAGCATCGTGCGCACGCGCGGGCCCACGGCGGCGCGCAGCGCCTCGCGGTCGAGCTTCCATTCGCCGCCGGGCGTGAAGCGAAACGGCACGTACTTCGGCGTGCCGCCCGCGAGCCGGATGCGGTTGAGCAGGCCGGCATAGGTCGGGTCGGTCACCAGCACCTCGTCGCCGACCTCCACCGTGGCCAGCAGGGCATTGAGGATGCCCGAGAGTCCGCCGGCCGAGATCACGCAATGGCGCGCCTCGTAGGCCACGCCCGAGAGCTCGGACACATGGCGCGCCGCGACCTCGCGCAGCCGCGCCTGGCCGACGAAGGGCAGGTAGCTGTTGTCCGCGTCCTCGGTGGCGGCGCGCACGGTGCGCGCCACGGCCTCGGCATCGGGCGGGATGTCGACGTCGAGGTTCTCGAGCCGCAGGAAGGGCGGGCCCTCGGCGTCGTCGGCGATGGCGCCCATGCGGTCGACGCCGATGCCGGCGATGTGGGTCAGGCGGGCGGGGCGGTGGCGTGGCATGCGGGCGTCTCCTGGCAGGCGTTGTCCGCGCATTCTGCGGCCGGCGCGCGCGCGTTCACACCCCCAGGCCGGCCGCGAGTTCGCGGAAGATGCGGTAGAGCGCGGGCTGTTCCTCGAAGCCGATGCCCGGCGCCTCGGGCAGGGTGGCGTGCCCGTTCTCGATCCGGACCTCGCGGCTGAAGCCGCCGAAGGGGCCGAACAGGCCCGGATAGGACTCCGCGCTGCCGAGCCCCAGCCCCGCGGTCGCATGCAGCGACATCAGGTTGCCGCCGTGCGGCACGATGTTCTCGCGCGCCACGCCGTGGGCCCGTGCCAGCGCCACGATGCGCTGCAGCTCGAGCAGGCCGTAGGCCAGCGGCGGATCGGGCTGCAGCACGACGCGGCCTTCGAAGCCGCCGTAGCGCAGGAAGTTGGCGACCTCCTCGCGCGAGAACAGGTTCTCGCCGCCGGCGACGGTGCCCGCATAGGCCTCGCTGACCGCGCGGTAGGTCTCGAAGTCGGCCGGGTCGCAGGGCTCCTCGAGCCAGCGCAGGCCGTAGGGCGCGATGGCGCGCGCGAAGGCCAGCGCCTCGTCGCGCCCGAAGGCGCAGCTCGCGTCGAGCGCCAGCCGCGCGCCCGAGCCCACCAGTGCCAGCACCGACTCGATGCGCCGCAGCTCGGCGGCCAGCGGCAGGCCGCCGGCCTTGATCTTGAGCTCGGTGTAGCCGGCATCGAGATGGCCGCGCACCTCGTCGCCGAGCCGGGCCAGGTCGTCGTGGTCGCGGTAGAAGCCGCCGCCCACGTAGCAGCGCACCGAGCGCGCGGGTTCGATGCCGGGCTCGCCCATGCGCTGGGCCAGCACCCGGTACAGCGGCAGGCCGCGCATCTTGCCGACGATGTCCCAGAGCGCGAGTTCCAGCGTGCCGACCGCCATCGAGCGCTCGGCATGGGCGCCGGCCTTCTCGCGCCGCAGCATCAGGTCGAGCGCGCGTTGCGGGTCGACGATGCCGCTGTCGGGGTCGTTGAGTTCCGCGGGCGTGGCGCGCAGCAGGCGCGGGATGAAGCGCTCGCGCAGCGGCCCGCCGCAGCCGTAGCGGCCGAAGGAGTTGAAGGCATGGCCGACGACGCGGCGGCCGTCGCGGAACTGGTCGGTGACGACGGCCACCACGCTGGCGGTGATCTCGCTGAAATCGATGCGCGCGTTGCGCAGCGAGGAGGCGATGGGAACGGTGCGTTCCGCGATGCTGAGGATCTTCATGGGCGGTGCGGCATCAATCGACCACGGCGCCGGTGCTCTTCACGATCGGCCCCCACTTGTCGTACTCGGCCTGGATGAAGGTGCCGAAGCGCTCGGGCGTGGCATGCACGGGCGCGCTGCCGAGCCGCGCGATCTGCTCGCGCACGGCGGGCGTGTCGAGCGCCTGGCGCGCGGCCTCGTTGAGCCGCTCGACGATGGCGCGCGGCGTGCCCGCCGGCGCCATCAGGCCGTACCAGGCGAGCGCCTCGTAGCCGGGCACGCCGGCCTCTTCCATCGTCGGCACCCCGGGCAGCAGCGGCGAGCGCTGGCGGCCGGTGACGGCCAGCGCGCGCAGCCGTCCGGTCGCGAGGTTGGGCATGGCCGAGACCATGCTGTCGATCGCGAAGTCGATCTGCCCGCCCATCAGGTCGGTGGCCATCGGCGCCTGGCCCTTGTAGGGCACGTGCGTGAGCGCCACGCCGGTCATCGAACCGAGCAGCACCGCCGACAGGTGCTGCGGCGTGCCGTTGCCGGACGAGCCGAAGCTGTACTTGCCGGGGTTGGCCTTCAGCAGCCGCAGAAACTCCGCCGCGCTGCGCGCCGGGTGAGCGTCGTTGACCTCGAGCACCAGCGGCACCGCCGCGAGCTGCACCACCGGCACCAGGTCTTTCAGCGGGCGATAGGGCAGCTTCGGATAGAGCCAGGGGCTGATCGCCAGCGGCCCGCTCGAGGACAGCAGCAGCGTGTAGCCGTCGGGCTTGGCCTTGGCCACGACGTCGGTGCCGATGTTGCCGCCGGCGCCGACCCGGGCCTCGATCACCAGCGGCTGCCCGAGCGCGGCCTGCAGGCGCGGCGCGAGCAGGCGCGCGAGGGCATCCGAGGGACCGCCGACCGGGTACTGGATGACGACGGTGATGGGCTTCGAGGGATAGGCCTGCGCGGCGGCCGGCGGGCTCGCGGCGACGGCGGCGAACAGCGCGAGCGCGGTGGCCAGGCGGGCGAGGGGATGGGTCTTCATGCGTGTCTCCTTGTCGATGGAACGCGTCAGCGATGGACGCGGGAATTCGTGGTCTCGATCGCCTGCACGAGGCGCGCGATCTCGTCGTCGTCCGTGAGGTAGTGCGGCGTGAACCGCAGCACGCCCGGCAGGGCCGCGGCCTCGAGCGCCCAGCGCGCGTGCTGCGGGCCGACGAAGGAGGCGTGGACGCCCGCGTCGGCGAGGCGGCGGACGAAGGCCGCGCCATCGCCGAAGGCCTCGGGAAGGCGGTAGGTCAGCAGCGCGCTGCGATCGGGCTGGCCGGCCTCGAGCGGCTGCCAGCCGAAGCGTTCCTGCAGCGCATGCGCGAGGCGCTGGCGAATCAGCGCGTTCTGTCGCGCGATGCGCGCCGGGTCGACCGCGAGCGCGTAGTCGCAGGCCGCGCCCAGCGCCAGCCGCAGGCCCGGATGGAACTCGTGGCCCTCGAAGCGTCGCGCATCGGACCAGGGCCGCAGGTGTTCGGCATCCAGCCACTGCGCGCCGGCCACGTCGATGGCATCGGGCGTGCCCAGCGCTTCGAGCGCGCGTTCCGACAGGCACAGCACGCCCGCGCCGCGCGGGCCGCGCAGCCACTTGCGCGTGGGGAACACGAGCACGTCGCAGCCGAGCGCCTGCAAGTCGACCGGCCCCTGGCCCACCGCATGGCTGGCATCGAGGAACAGCAGGCCGCCATGCGCGTGCACGCAGCGCGCCACGCCGTCCATGGGCGTGGCCGCGCCCCAGGCGGTCGGTACGGCGGCGAGCGAGACCACGGGGCGGCGGCCGGCGGGTGCGTGGCGCAGCGCATGGTCCAGGCGCTGCGTCAGCGGCGTCGCGCCGGGCCGCGTGCCGATCACCGAGAAGCCGAGCCGCCGCTGTTGCGCCGCGTTCAGCAGGTGGAGCGCGTTCGCGCCGTATTCGTCGTGGGTCGTGATTACGTGAGGGGCATGGGCGGCGCTCATCGCGGTGGCCCAGGCCTGGCTCGCGGAGCCCAGCAGCGCGACCTGGTGCGGTTGCGCATTGACGAGCCGCGCCACGCTGGCGCGCACCGCATGCAGCGCGTCCGCATGCCGCTCGGCGGCGCGGTGCGTGCCCAGCGTGCGCTCGGCCTCGAGCCAGGCCTGCCATTGCGCGTAGACGGGCTCGGGCGGCAGGCTCGCCGAGCCATGCGCGAAGTGCGCGCCGGCGCCCCAGGCGGGTGTGTCGCGGCGCAGGCGCGCGAGCTCGGCTTCGGTGAAGGGCGCGGCCGCGACCGGTTCAGTGGCGATCGCCGGCATCGACGTCGAGTGCGGCGAGATCGAAAGCCTGGTCGCGCAGCGCCTGCCGCAGCGACTCCTGCCGCTGCGCATCGAGCGCCTCGAGCGGCGGCCGAACGCGCGCCCATTGCGCATCGCCCGTGGCCATCGCGATGGCCGACTTCATGGCGGGAATCAGCGGATGGGCCGCGAACTTCGCGCGCACCGCGTTGAGCGCCGCCTGCCGCGCATCGGCATCCGCGTCCTGCCACGTCTCGAAGAGGCGCACGATGGCGCGGGGATTGACGTTCGCGGTGGCCGAGATGCAGCCCGCGCCGCCGTGGCGCAGGGTGTCGAGCAGGAGGGTCTCGGTGCCCGCGAAGACCTCGAAGCCCGCGGGGCCGAACTGCCTGATGGTGCGCGCGGTGTAGTCCCAGTCGCCGCCGGTGTCCTTCATGCCGGCGACCGTGCCGGGGTAGCGCTTGAGCAGGCGCTCGACCAGCGCGTGGGAGAAGCCCACCTGCGCCACCGGCGGGATGTGATAGAGGTACAGCCGCAGGCCGCTGTCGCCGACCCGCTCGATCACCTCGCTGAAGAAGGCGAACAGGCCGTCGTCGGTGACGCTCTTGTAATAGAAGGGCGGCAGCGCCAGCACGCCGGCGCAGCCATGGTCGACCGCGCAGCGCGTGAGCCGCACCGCGTCGGCCAGCGAGCAGCTGCCGGTGCCCGGCAGCATGCGCGCGGCGGGCACGCCCGCGGCCACGGCCTGCCGCAGCAGCTCGATGCGCTCGTCGACCGAGAGCGAGTTGCCTTCGGAATTGGTGCCGAACATCGCGAGCCCGCAGTCCTGCGCCACCAGCCAGCGGCACAGCCGCAGGAAGCGCGCGGCGTCGGGCTTCAGCGCGGCGTCGAAGGGGGTGAGGACCGGGGCGAGCACGCCGCGAAGGCGTTGGGGAGTGGGGAGCGGCATCTGGATTCCAGCAAGGGTTCGGGGTGCCGGAATTCTTGGGGGCCGAGGCCTCCAGCGGGTTGCCGATCGGGCGCCGGGTTTTGCGAAAGCCGCAAAAGATCGGAATGCCGAAGTAGCCAGGCCTCGGTGGGGCGAAAGTAGACTCGGATGGCCGCCCACTTTTGAGAAAGCCGCAAATGATCGACCTGGTCAGCCTGAAGGATTTCCTGGTCCTGTGCCAGACGCGCAGCTTCAGCCGCGCCGCCGAACGCTGCCATGTGTCGGTGTCGGGACTGAGCCGGCGCATCCAGGGGCTCGAGCAGTGGATCGGCGCGCCGCTGTTCGACCGGCGCACCGCGGCGCTCGAGCTCACGCAGCCCGGCGAGCGGCTGCAGGCGATCTCCTCGGAGGTGGTCTATGCGCTGGAGGGGTTGCGCAAGTCGATCAAGGCCGATGGCGAGGACCGCCAGCTGCGCATCCGCTTCGCGGCGCCCCACATCATGTCGGCCGTGTTCTTCCCCGACTGGGTGCCGCGGCTGCACAACGACTTCCGGACCGCCAAGTTCAGCGTCAGCTCCGACAACCTGCCCGAGTGCTTCGAGATGCTGGCCGAGGGCTCGGCCGATTACGTGGTCGCGTTGTTCGACGAGGCCGGCGCCGTGGCCGCGCGCGCGGGCTCGGCCTGCGAGGCGGGCGACTGCCTGTCGCTGGAGCTGGGACGCGAACGGCTGGTGCCGGTGAGCGCGCCCAATGCCGCGGGCGGGCCGTTGTTCGACCTGCGCGATCCCGCCGGCGGGCCCGTTTCCTTCCTTGGCTATGCCGAGGAATGCCACCTCGGCTGGTCGCTGGCGCCGCTGCTCGAGCGCCATGGCGAACTGCGGCTGCAGCGCCACCACGAGGCCAGCCTGACCGACGGACTGCGCTTCATGGCGCTGTCGCGGCTGGGCGTGGCCTGGCTGCCGCAGGCGCTGGTGCGCGAGGACCTCGATGCCGGGCGCCTCGTGCGGGCCGGCGGCACTTCGCTCGAGGTGCCGCTGCGCTTCATGCTGATGCGCCGGCGCGCGCCGCTGGCCGAGCAGGCCGAGCGGCTGTGGCGCCATCTGGGCGAGCTGGTGCGCGCCGACGCGCCCGCGCAGGGCGAGCCGGTCCTCGAGGGCGTGGCTTAGGCGCCCGCATCGGGCAGCAGCAGGTCGCGCTGCGCCTGCGCGGTCTGCTGCAAAAACTCCCAGGTCGCTTTCATGCGCGCGAGGTGCTTGGTCTCGGCCGGCATCGACATCCAGAAGGTGCGCGTGAAGTTCGCCTGGCCCGCGAGCACCGGCTGCAGGCTGCCGTCGCCCTCGGCCAGGAAGGCCGGCAGCACCGCGATGCCCGCGCCCGCGGCCACCGCGCGGTGCTGCGCCAGCACGCTGGTGCTGCGCAGCGCGAAGCTGTCGGGGCGGTGCAGCTCGTCGAGGTACTGCAGCTCCTTGCTGAACAGCAGGTCGTCGACATAGCTGATGAAGGTGTGGCCGCGCAGGTCCTCGCGCGTGGCGATCGGCCTGTGCGCCGCGAGGTAGGGCTTCGAGGCGTAGAGGCGCAGCGTGTAGTCGCTGAGCTTGGTGACCAGCACCGGCCCGCGCGCCGGCCGCTCGAGCGAGATCACGATGTCGGCCTCGCGCCGCGACAGGTGCACCAGCCGTGGCATCGCCAGCAGGTCGATGGTCAGCCGCGGATGCTGGCGCGCGAACAGCGCGAGCTGCGGCGCCAGCACCGCGGTGCCGAAGCCCTCGGTGGCGCCGATGCGCACCAGCCCCGAGAGCCCTTCCTGCGAGGCCGGCGCCGTGCTCTCGACCGCGAGGAAGGCGCTCTCCATCGCCTCCACCTGCGGCTGCAGCCGCCGGCCGGCCTCGGTGAGCCGGTGCCCGCCGGCCTCGCGCGCGAAGAGCGGCGCGCCCACCTCCTTCTCGAGCGCCTGGATGCGGCGCGCCACCGTCGTGTGGTCGACCTCGAGCCGGCGCGCGGCGCTCATCAGCGTGCCGGAGCGCGCGAGTTCGAGGAAATAGCGGAGGTTGTCCCAGTCCATCAGTTCTTTCTGAATGCGGGAACCGGACGCAGAGGACGCGAAGGTTCCGCGAAGGACGCGAAAGAAATCAAAAAAGTGAATTCGTTTGTTTTGCGCTCTTCGCGGAACCTTCGCGTCCTCTGCGTCCTTGTTCCTGTGTTCTGCGTTTTTGCAAAACCCCAGCGCAATTTTGTCTATTGTCATAGCAAAACTGCAAAGCTACGATGCCCGCTGTTCCGCCGCCTTCGGCACCGCATTCACAGGAGACAAGCACATGGACGCCAGCACCCAGCCCTCGACCCAGATCGCCACCGTCAAGCTCTTGATCGGCGGCAAGTTCGTCGAGTCGAAGACCACCGAATGGCGCGACATCGTCAACCCGGCCACGCAGCAGGTGCTGGCCCGCGTGCCCTTCGCCACCCAGGATGAACTCGACGCCGCCGTCGCTTCGGCCAAGGACGCCTTCAAGACCTGGCGCAAGACCCCGATCGGCGCGCGCGCGCGCATCTTCCTCAAGTACCAGCAACTGATCCGCGAGAACATGGCCGAGCTGGCCGCGATCCTCACGGCCGAGCAGGGCAAGACCCTGCCCGATGCCGAGGGCGACGTGTTCCGCGGCCTCGAGGTGGTCGAGCACGCCTCGAACATCGGCAACCTGCAACTCGGCGAGCTGGCCAACAACGTGGCCAACGGCGTCGACACCTACACGCTGCTGCAGCCGCTGGGCGTGTGCGCGGGCATCACGCCGTTCAACTTCCCGGCCATGATCCCGCTGTGGATGTTCCCGATGGCCATCGTCACCGGCAACACCTTCGTGCTCAAGCCCTCCGAGCAGGACCCGATGGTCACGATGCGCCTGTGCGAGCTCGCGCTCGAGGCCGGCATCCCGGCCGGCGTGCTCAACGTGGTCCACGGCGGCGAGGCCGTGGTCAACGGCATCTGCGACCACAAGGACATCAAGGCGATCAGCTTCGTCGGCTCGACCAAGGTCGGCACCCACGTCTACAACCGCGCCACCCTGGCCGGCAAGCGCGTGCAATGCATGATGGGCGCGAAGAACCACGCCATCGTGATGCCCGACGCCAACAAGGAACAGACGCTCAACGCGCTGGCCGGCGCGAGCTTCGGCGCCGCGGGCCAACGCTGCATGGCGGTGTCGGTGGCGGTGCTGGTGGGCGACGCGCGTAAGTGGGTGCCCGAGCTGATCGAGAAGGCCAGGACCCTGAAGATCGGTGCCGGCACCGAGAAGGGCGTGGACGTGGGCCCGCTGGTCTCGTGCGCGGCGCACGACCGCGTCAGCAGCCTGATCGAACGCGGCCTGGCCGATGGCGCCGAGCTCGTGCTCGACGGCCGCAAGCCCAGCGTGCCCGGCTACGAGAAGGGCAACTTCGTCGGCCCGACGATCTTCACCGGCGTGAAGCCCGGCATGACCATCTATGACCAGGAGATCTTCGGACCGGTGCTGTGCGTGGCCGATGCCGAGACCATCGACGAGGCCATCGAGCTGATCAACAGCAACCCGAACGGCAACGGCACCGCGATCTTCACGCAGTCGGGCGCCGCGGCGCGCCGCTTCCAGGAAGACATCGACGTGGGCCAGGTCGGCATCAACGTGCCGATCCCGGTGCCGGTCCCGATGTTCTCGTTCACCGGTTCGCGCGCCTCCAAGCTCGGCGACCTGGGCCCGTACGGCAAGCAGGTCATCATGTTCTACACGCAGACCAAGACCGTGACGGCACGCTGGTTCGACGACAGCACCGTCTCGCACGGCGTCAACACCACCATCAGCCTCAAGTGAGGAAGCGCCTTCGCGTCGCGGCCTGGGGCGCGGTGGCGACGCTCGCGCTGCTCGCCGGCGGCGCGCGGGCGGCCGCCGACGCCGGCGCGGACGACTGCGATCCCAACGGGAACCAGCAGCAGATGAACGCCTGCGCGGCGCGCGATTTCCGCGCCGCCGATGCGGCGCTCAACATCCGCTATGGCGAGGTGATGAAGACGCTGTCGCCGTCGATGCGCACCGCGCTGCGCAACGAGCAACGCGCCTGGCTCAAGGGCCGCGACCCGGCCTGCAAGCGCGCGTCGAAGGCCAACGAGGGCGGCTCCATGTGGCCGCTGGTATTCAATTCATGCCTGGAGAAATCGACCCGGAAACGGACCGCCGAACTGGATCGCTGGAAGGGTCGCGAACAATGAACTTCGAACTGTCCGAAGAGCAGAACGCCTTTGCGCAGACCGCGCGCGATTTCGCGCAGGCCGAATTCGCGCCCCATGCGGCGCAGTGGGACGCCGAGGCCTTCTTTCCGAAGGAGGCCATCGCCAAGGCCGGCGAGCTGGGCTTCTGCGGCCTCTACGCGCCCGAGCGCATCGGCGGCCTCGGCCTGCCGCGGCTCGATGCGGCGCTGGTGTTCGAGGAGATGGCCGCGGTCGACCCCTCGACCACGGCCTTCATCACCATCCACAACATGGCGACCTGGATGCTCGGCACCTGGGCCACCGATGCGGTGGCGCAGCAGTGGGGCGAGGAGCTCACGAGCGGGCGCAAGCTGGCCTCTTACTGCCTCACCGAGCCGGGCGCCGGCTCGGACGCGGGCTCGCTCAAGACGCGCGCCGAGCTGCAGGGCGCCGAATACGTGATCAACGGCGGCAAGGCCTTCATCTCGGGCGCCGGTTCCACCGACGTGCTGGTGCTGATGGCGCGCACCGGCGGCGCGGGCGCCAGCGGCATCTCGGCCTTCGCGGTGCCGGCCGACGCGCCCGGCGTGAGCTACGGCAAGAAGGAACACAAGATGGGCTGGAACAGCCAGCCCACGCGCACCATCAATTTCGACAACGTGCGCATCCCCGCCGCAAACCTGCTGGGCAAGGAAGGCGAGGGCTTTCGCATCGCGATGAAGGGGCTCGATGGCGGGCGCATCAACATCGCGACCTGCTCGGTGGGCGCGGCGCAGGGCGCGCTCGACGCGGCGCGCCGCTACCTGCACGAGCGCCAGCAGTTCGGCAAGCCGATCGCGAGCTTCCAGGCGCTGCAGTTCAAGCTGGCCGACATGGCGACCGAGCTGGTGGCCGCGCGCCAGATGGTGCGGCTGGCAGCGAGCAAGCTCGACGCCGGCCACGCCGACGCCAGCACCTATTGCGCGATGGCCAAGCGCTTCGCGACCGATGCCGGCTTCAATGTCTGCAACGACGCGCTGCAGCTGCACGGCGGCTACGGCTACCTCAGCGAGTTCCCGCTCGAGCGGCTGGTGCGCGACACCCGCGTGCACCAGATCCTCGAGGGCACCAACGAGATCATGCGCGTGATCGTTGCGCGAAAATTGCTGGAAGGGGACAGCGATATCCGCTGACGCCCCACATCCGGAACCCCTCAAGACAATGACCGACTCCGTAGTTCTCTTCGACGAAATCAAGACCGCCGGCGGCCAGCGCTTCGGCGTCGCCACGCTCAACGCACCCGCTTCGCTCAACGCGCTGTCGGTGGACATGGTGCGCCTGCTCACGCCCAGGTTGCGCGAATGGGCGAAGGACGACGGCATCGTTGGCGTGCTGCTGCAGGCCGCGGGCGAGAAGGCCTTCTGCGCGGGCGGCGACCTGCGCCAGCTCTACCAGACGCTGCTCGAATGCGGCCCCGAACGCAACACCTACGCCGAGGACTTCTTCCGCGAGGAGTACGAGCTCGACCACCTGATCCACACCTTCCCGAAGCCCTTCCTCTGCTGGGGCCACGGCATCGTGATGGGCGGCGGCGTGGGCCTGATGTCGGGCTGCTCGCACCGCGTGGTGACGGCGCAGAGCCGCATCGCCATGCCCGAGATCAGCATCGGCCTGTACCCCGACGTGGGCGGCAGCTGGTTCCTGCGCCGCACGCCGGGCCGCACCGGCCTGTTCCTCGCGCTGACGGCCGCGAACCTCAATGCCGCCGACGCGATCTTCTGCGGCCTGGCCGACGTGCTGGTGCCGCAGGAGCACAAGGGCCAGGTGCTCGAGGCCATCGCCGCCGCGAGCTGGGCCGGCGAAGGCAAGGCCGACCGCGCCACGCTGTCGCGCATCCTGGCCAAGGCCGGCGAGGGCGCCGAACTGCCGGCCTCGAAGGTGCGCGAGCACTACGACACCATCAATGCGCTGATGGCCGGCGACGACCTGCTCGACATCGCGCAGCGCCTGCGCGGGCTGCAGAGCGACGACGCCTGGCTGCAGGGCGCCGCCAAGACCTTCACCAAGGGCGCGCCGAGCTCGGCCGCGTTGAGCTTCGAGCTCTGGCAGCGCGTGCACCGCATGTCGCTGGCCGAGGTGTTCCGCCTCGAGTACTGGGCCTCGCTGGGCTTCTGCGCGCACAAGGACTTCGCCGAGGGCATCCGCGCGGTGCTGATCGACAAGGACCGCAATCCCAAGTGGTCGCCCGCGAGCATCGAGGAGATCACCCAGGCTTTCATCGACGACCACCTGCGCCCGCGCGGCGAGATGCCGGCGGAGCTGGCCACGCTGAAATAAAGACACTCAATCCTTCGGAGACAACACATGAAGATCGCATTCATCGGCCTCGGCAACATGGGCGGCCCGATGGCCCTCAACCTGCTCAAGGCCGGCCACACGCTCAGCGCCTTCGACCTCTCGGCCGACGCCTGCAAGAAGTTCGCGGGCGAGGGCCTGCCGATCGCGAAGTCGGCGGCCGACAGCGTGGCCGATGCCGAGGTCGTGATCAGCATGCTGCCGGCCAGCGCGCACGTCGAGGGCCTGTTCCTCGGCGGCGCGGGCAAGCCCGGGCTGCTCGAGAGCATCCAGGCCGGCGCGCTCGTGATCGACAGCAGCACCATCGCCGCCGCCACCTCGCGCAAGGTGGCCGAGGCGGCCGCCGCCAAGGGCATCGCGATGATCGATGCGCCGGTGTCGGGCGGCACGGGCGGTGCGATCGCGGGCACGCTGACCTTCATGGTCGGCGGCGAGACGAAGGACCTCGAGCGCGCGCGGCCGGTGCTCGAGAAGATGGGGGCCAACATCTTCCACGCGGGCGCCGCGGGCGCGGGCCAGACCGCCAAGATCTGCAACAACATGCTGCTCGGCATCCTGATGATCGGTACCTCGGAGGCGCTCGCGCTCGGCGTGGCCAACGGGCTCGATCCCAAGGTGTTGTCGGAGATCATGCGCCGCAGCTCGGGCGGCAACTGGGCGCTCGAGAAGTACAACCCGATGCCCGGCGTGATGGAGGCCGCGCCGGCCTCGAAGAACTACGCGGGCGGCTTCGGCACCGACCTGATGCTCAAGGACCTGGGCCTGGCGCAGGAGAACGCGACCGCCGTGCGCGCCTCGACGCCGCTGGGCGGCATCGCGCGCAACCTCTATGCGGCACACAGCCTCGCTGGGCATGGCGCACTCGATTTCTCGAGCGTGCTGAAGCTGTTCCAGAAGCCCTGAGCCGGCACGGCTCGATGACGGACAGCGGCCTCAGTGCCGCTGTTTGCGCTTGTGGGCGGTCTTCTCGGCTTTCTCGAAGGCTTCGTCGCTGGGCGCGCCCTCGCTGCCCGGCTTGCGCATGTGCTCGCCGCTGCCGTGCTTGATGCGCTCCTGCTTGGCGTGGATGTTGGCGTAGAGGCCCTTGGTCTTTCGGGTCGGCATCGCTGGCTCCTTGCTTCGGAACCACCAGCGTGGCCACCGCGCATCGGCCGCCCGGCGCGCGCAGGCCGCGTCGCGGCGTAGGACATCTCGCGCGGCACGTCGTTGCCGCAGCCGGGCGCGGGGCCTTTGCGCGCATCGTCAGAATGGGGGCATGCCTCATGCCACTTCACGTCTACCGCATCGCCTGTCGTACCGCGCATCGGCGAGCCTGCTGCTCGCCGCCTTCATCGCGGGCTGCGCCGCGCCGCCGCCCGCGCGCACGCAGACCCAGCCCGCGCCTATCGCGCCGCGCACCGCCGCGCCTGCGCCCGTTGCGCCGGTTGCACCCGTCGCCGACGATGCCCGCATCCAGCAGGACTTCGAGCGCTGGGTCGCGCAGTTCCGCACCCAGGCGCGCGCCGCCGGCATCGACGAGGCCACCTTGCACAGCGCCTTCGACGGCGCGAGCTACCTGCCGCAGGTGGTGGAGCGCGACCGCAGCCAGGCCGAGTTCGTGCGCGCGGTCTGGGACTACCTCGACACGGCCGTCTCGCCCCAGCGCGTGACGCGCGGCCAGGAGCGGCTGCAGGCGCTGCGGCCCCAGCTCGATGCGGTGGCCGCGCGCTACGGCGTGCCGGGCGAGATCGTGGTCGCGATCTGGGGCATGGAGAGCAACTACGGCGCCAACTACGGCGACATCTCGACCATCGACGCGCTCGCCACGCTGGGCTTCGAGGGCCGGCGCGCCGGCTGGGCGCGCGAGCAGCTGATGGCGGCGCTGAAGATCCTGCAGCGCGGCGACATCCCGCGCGACCGCATGATCGGTTCCTGGGCCGGCGCGATGGGCCAGACGCAGTTCCTGCCGACCGTGTTCCTCGCGCATGCGGTCGATGCCGACGGCGACGGCCGGCGCGACATCTGGGACAGCATGGCCGACGTCACCGCCTCGACCGCGAACTTCCTCCAGCATTCGGGCTGGCAGGCCGGCCAGCCCTGGGGCGTGGAGGTGCGGCTGCCGCCGGGCTTCGACCTCGCGCGCGCCGACGGGCAACTGCGCCAGTCCGCGAGCCAATGGACGGCCGAAGGCGTGCGTGCGATGGACGACGCCACGCCGCTGCCCGCGCTGGCCGATGCCTCGATCCTGCTGCCGGCCGGCGCGCGCGGGCCGGCCTTTCTGGTCGGGCCGAACTTCCGCACCATCCTGCGCTACAACAACGCGACCAGCTATGCGCTGGGCGTGGGCCTGCTGGCGCAGCGCCTCGCGGGCGGGCCCGGCGTGCGCGCCGACTGGCCGCGCGACCTGCAGCCGCTGTCGCGCGCCGAGACGATCACGCTGCAGCAGGCGCTCAATGCGCGCGGCTTCGGCGCGGGCACGGCCGACGGGCTGCTCGGTCCGGCCACGCGCGATGCGATCCGGCGCTGGCAGCGCAGCGTGGGCGAGCCGGCCGACGGCTATCCGACCGTGCAGCTGCTGCAGCGCCTCGCCACGCCTTAGCGCTCATTCGCGCTCATTCGTCGGAGGTCGCGAGCGTGGCCTTCTGGCGCCGCGTCGCGCCCGCGCGCCACAGCGTGAGCTCGACCGCGTCGCCGGGCTGCAGGCGCTCGAGCACGGTCAGCACGTCGTCGGCGCTGCTGACGGCCGCGCCGTCGATCGCGGTGATCACGTCGCCCGGCACGATGCCGCGCTCGCCGCGCGCGAAGGCACGCAGGCCCGCGCGCGCGGCCGGGCTGTCGGGCTGCACGCGCAGGATCGCCACGCCGCGCGGCAGGTCGAGCGCGCTGTTGAGTTCCTTGGGCGCGTAGGTCAGGCCCAGCGCGGGCCGCACGAAGCGGCCGTCGCGGATCAGCCGCGGCACGATGCGGTTGACCTCGTCCACTGGGATCGAGAAGCCGATGCCCGCGCTCGCGCCCGAGGGGCTGAAGATGGCGGTGTTGACCCCAATCAGCCGGCCCGCCGAATCGAGCAGCGGGCCGCCCGAGTTGCCGGGGTTGATCGCGGCGTCGGTCTGGATCGCGCCGCGGATGGTGCGCCGGTTGACCGAATCGATCTCGCGGTTGAGCGCGCTCACGATGCCGGTGGTCAGCGTCTGGTCGAGCCCGAAGGGATTGCCGATGGCGTAGACCTTCTGGCCCACCTGCAGGTCGGCGCTGGTGCCCAGCGGCAGCGGCCGCAGCTTGGCCGCGGGCGCATCGATGCGCAGCACCGCGAGGTCGCGGTCGGGGAACACGCCCACCAGCTGCGCGCGGTGGCTGCTCTGGTCGGCCAGCGTCACGCGCGCGGCGGCCGCGTTCTGGATCACGTGGTAGTTGGTGACGATGTGGCCCTGCGTGTCCCAGACGAAGCCGGTGCCCGTGCCTTGCGGCACCTGCTGCACGTTGAGCGAGAACAGGCCGCGCTCCAGCCCGATCGAGGTGATGTTGACCACCGCGGGCGAAGCGGCCTTGAACACGGCGATGTTGTTCTGCTCGTCGGCCCCGAGCGCGCCGCGCGCGGCGATCGGGCGCGGCGCGGCCTCGGCGCGTGGCTGGGCATGGCCGGGGAGGGCGAGCAGTGTGGTCAGCAGGAGCGGGAGGAGGAAGAGGGTTCGCATGGCGCGGTGGGCATTGAACGGGAGCGGGGCGGACTTTAGCGGGCCGTGGTGACCGGCGATGGATTGCGATCCTCGCGGCGGCGTTCGGTTCTGCGCGCGGCGCGATTTTTCCGGCGCGCCCGGCTGGCGCTCGTCCGACGCGGCCCCACCGGGCCGGCGCCAATAATCGCGCCATGCTGTCGTTCCTCCGCTCCCGTCGCCTGGCCGCCCTGGCCCTCGGCCTTTCGCTCTCGCTGCTGCTGGCCGCCACGCCCGCCGCGGCCCAGGACCGCGCGCAGGCGCTGCTGCAGTTCGAGGGCGTGCCGGCGCGCTACCAGGCCGCCTACGCACCCGGCGCCGTGGCGCGCGGCGCCAGGCAGCAACTCGATCCGGCCGACGAGGCCATCGCGGGCGGCGCGCTCAAGGCGCTCGATGCCGCCTCGGCCCATGCCTTCGACGCGCATGCCGCGCTGGCCGCGGTGCAGGCGGCCGTGGCGGCGGCCGGGCAGGGTGGCGCGGCGCCGTCGCCCGCGGTGCTGGGCGCGGTCGCGCACCTCGCGAAGGTCCGCGCCGACTATGGCGCGATGGACGACGCGGCGCGCGCCGACTTCATCAAGCGCCAGCAGGCCAACCCGCCCGGGCCGGCGCGCACCGGGCTGCTCGATCGCATGGCGGTGGCCGAGCTGCGCGAGGTCGACTTCTCGAGCGAGCTGCTGATGAGCGCCGTGGTCAAGCAACTGGCGCGCGGCAACGCGGCCCAGTTCACCTCGCTGCCCGAGGCCACGCTCGAGGGCGCCATCGACTCGCTGTGGTCGCGCGGCGTGACCTCGACGCGCCAGCGCAACCTGCTGACCGTCGCGCGCGAGCTCGAGCGGCAGCTCACGCTGGTCTGGCTGTCGGCGCTCGGCGACGAGGAGATCGCCGCGCTGGCCGCCTGGCGCGGCGATGCGCAGGCCGATGGCGAGCGCGAGGCGCTGGTCGGCAGCTACCGCGCCGAGGTCAAGGCCGGCGATACGCGCGCGATCCGCGCGGTGCTGCGCGCCTGGCCGCGCTAGGCGGAAGGTATTCGGCCCGCGGGCGGAAAGCCCGTCGATTCGGCATCGAATGTAGCTATTTGGGCGTCGTCGTAGGAAAGTTCCCTGCCATTGTTTCAATTTCGTGAACACCGTGATTCATTGGAGCAAGGGTTTTCCCTGGTTTGATGAGGCAAACTCCGTCTCACCCAAAAGAAGACCATCCAAAGGAAAGACACTCATGAAGACCTCGAACATCCTCGCTGCCGCCGCTCTGTCGCTGATCGCCGTTGCCGGCGCCCACGCGGAAACCTATGAAGGCGTGCATTCGGTGACCTCCGGCTACAGCCGCGCCGACGTGGCGCCCCAGGCCGCCGCCGCTGCCCGCGAAGGCAACATCTACGCCGACGGCGCGACCGCCAACCTGGCACCCGTCGTGGCCGGCAACACCGACCGCGCCGTGGTCCGTGGCGAAGCCGTGGCAGCCGCCCACGCTCCCGGCCAGAACCTGCGCCGCGAATCGTTCCCGGGCAGCGTGATCCCCGCGCAAGCCCGCACGCTGACGCGTCAAGCCGGCCTGTGATGCCGGGCGGCGCAAGCCGCTTCCTGCTGAAGAGAATTGGTTAGAAAAACCGGGCCACGCGACGAGCGTGGCCCGGTTTTTCTTTGGCGGCGCGGTTCGTGCCGCAGGCTGGGCTATCGTCGGCGGATGTATCCGCCACGAGGGAGCTCATTCATGCCATCGCGACTTTCGCGTCTTCCGCGCCTTTCGCTGCCCGCCCTGTCCATCGGCTGCGCCGTGCTCGCCCTCGGCGGCCCGGCCCTCGCCGACACGCTCAAGAAGCCCGCCCTCGATCAGCTCGCCGCGCGCTGGCAGGCCGGCCAGACCGCGAAGGACTTCAATGCCTTCCTGGCCCAGGCCGTCGCCGCGAACCCGGCCCACAAGGAACTGGCCACCGCTGTGTCCGCGTATGGCCGGCGCCAGCCGCTCGCGGGCGATGCGCTGGTCGACATCGCGCGCCTGCTCGGCCTGTACAACCGGCTGCGGAACCAGCAGGCGGCGATCGCGACCATCGGCGCCATGGTCGCGATCCCGACCGTGCGCAACGTGCAGGTGCCGCCGCACGAGAGCCCCGCGATCCTCGACTTCGGCCGGCTGGTCGAGAAGATGGCGAAGGACTTCGGCCTGGCCTGGCGCAACGTCGACAACCGCATCTTCGAGGTCAGCCTCCAGGGCCGCGGCAGCGAGGAGTTCGGCATCCTCACGCATGCCGACGTGGTGCCCGCGGTACTGTCCGAATGGGTGCTCGACGACGGCACGAAGCTCGATCCCTTCACCATGACCCGCGTGGGCGACTTCCTCTACGGCCGCGGCACCATCGACGACAAGGGCTCGATCGCCGCCGTGCTCTACGCGATGAAGGCGGTCAAGGACAGCGGCCTGCCGATCGAGCGCGGCATCCGCCTGATGATCGAGACCACCGAGGAGACCGGCGGCGACGCGATGCTCTACTACCGCAACAAGACTGCGCTGCCGGCCTACAACATCGTGCTCGACAGCAAGTACCCGGCCGTGGTGGCCGAGAAGGGCTCGGGCGCGCTCAAGGTGTTCTTCCCCGCGCAGCCCGCCGACCCCGCGGCCACCGCCATCGTCGCGATGGCCGGCGCCGCCTCGGCCAACGCGATCGCGCAGACCGCCACCGCCACGCTCAAGGGCGGCGACCTCGGCGCCGCGGCCGCGACCCTCGAGGCCGCGAAGGCCGGCTTCCTGCGCAAGTACGAGGCCCAGGGCGGCAAGTTCGCCATCGACATCGCGCGCGGCGCCGACAGCATCGAACTCAAGGTGACCGGCGTCTCGGCCCACGGCTCGCGGCCCGAGGAGGGCGTGAACCCGGTGCCGCGCCTCGCGCTGTTCCTCAAGGAATCGGGCCTGGCGCTCGCGCCCAACGGCTTTCGCCAGGCGGTCGACTACCTCGATGCGCTCTACGGCACCGGCTACCTCGGCGAGAAGCTGGGCCTGGGTTATGCCGACGACTTCATGGGCCCGCTGACCTTCTCGCCGAACCTCGTGCGCGCGGGGGCCGACGGCCGCGTCGAGGTCACGGTCAACGTGCGCATGCCGCGCGGCCGCACGCCCGACGAACTCAAGGCCCAGGTGGCCGCGAAGGTGCAGGCCTGGGCCGATGCGGCCAAGGTCAAGCCCGAGATCCAGTACGACCAGGGCAACTGGATGGCGCGCGACCCCAAGGGCGCGTGGCTCTCGACGCTGCTGAACATCTATGGCGACACCACCGGGCTGGAGGCCAAGCCCGTGCCCACGGCCGGCAGCACCACCGCCAAGCTGATGCCCAACGCGATCAACTTCGGCCCCGCGATGCCCGGCAAGAAGTACACCGCGCACAACGCCAAGGAATACAAGGAAGTGCCCGACCTCGACGCGGACATGCAGATGTTCACGGAGATGCTGGTGCGGATCGGGAACCTGCCGCAGATGCAGTAGCGGCAAAGCCCCGGAGCTCGACCAGCTCGTCGAGGATCGGGCATGCCGGCCGGTGGTCGCCCCGGCACAGGTCCGCGAGCCGTTCGAGCACGCGCTTCGTCGCCTGCAGTTCCTCGATGCGCGAATCGAGCGCCTCGGCGCGGCACAGCGCGAGGCGCTTGACCTCGGCGCTCGTGCGTTCCTCGTCGCGCCACAGCGCCACCAGCCGCTCGATCTCGTCCATGGCGAAGCCCAGCGCCAGCGCACGGCGCGCGAAGCGCAGCACGGCGACGTGGGCGTGCGTGTAGCGGGACTCGGCCGCCCCGATCAGGCCGCGCGCCTCGCACTGGCGCAGCAGCCGTTGCGAAACGCCGGCGCGCGCGAGCGCGGCCTCGAGGTCGAACCGCGGCGCGGTGTCGGCGTGGACGGGCGATGAAAGGATGCGAGGGATCATGCGGCCTCCTGTGGAAGAGGCCCGAAGTCTTCGGTCTCGCACGGTGTCAAGGTCAAGCCGCGGCGCGGCTTTTCCTTGCGGCGCGTGGGCCTATCGCAGGCCGTGCGCCTGCAGCACCGTCTTGAGCCTGCGCACTTCGTGCTGCAGATCGAGGATCAGCGCTGCGGCATCGAGGCCGACGCCGAAGTCGCGCTCGAGCCGCCGTGCCTCCAGCGCATGCTGCAGGTCGGCGCTCGAGAAGCGCCAGCGCTCGGGCTGCGCCTCCTCGGTCTCGATGCGCACGATGCCGACCTCGACCAGTTGCACGACCCAGGCGGTGTCGGCGCCGCAGGCATGCGCGAGTTCGCTCGCGGCCAGCGGATGCAGTTGGCCGACGGCGGTGGTGGTGATGGAAACGGTCGCCATCTCAGACTCCCAGGTGCTGGCGTGGGTTGAAGGAGGCCGAGGCCTGCGCGAGCGCCTCGTAGGCGTTGCGCGCGGCCTCGCTGTCGGCGGGCGGCAGCGCGATGTCGAGCAGCAGGTAGAGGTCACCGGGCGTCTTGCCCGCGAGGCCGCGGCCCTTGAGGCGCAGCTTGAGGCCGCTCTTGGCCTGCTTCGGCACCGTGACCTCGACCGCGCCGCCGCCGGGCAGCGGCACCTCGACCTGCGCGCCGAGCGCCGCCTCGGTGGGCGTGACCGGCAGGGTCATGTAGAGGTCGCGCGCCTCGACGCGGTAGAGCTTGTGCGGCGCGATGCGCACCTCGAGGTAGAGATCGCCGGCCGGCTCGCCGCCATGGCCCGGCAGGCCCTGGCCCGCGAGGCGGATGAACTGGCCCGGATGCACGCCGGGCGGGATCTTCACGCTCAGGGTGCGCGTTTCCCAGCGCGGCTGGCCCTGCGCGTCGAGCACCTGCGAGCGCAGGCTGATCTCGCGCTCGGCGCCGCCGATGGCGTCTTCCAGCGCGATCTCGATCGCGGCATGGTGGTCCTCGCCGCGCGCGCGGAAGTTCTGCCGCGCGGCGCCGCGGCGCTCGGCCTCGCCGAACATCGAGGAGAAGAACTCGCTGAAGTCGGCATGGTCGGCCGGGCCCTGGCGCGGTCCGCGGTGGAACTCGAAGCCGGTGTCCCAGCCCGGCGGCGGCTGGAAGTCGCCGTCGGGGCGGCCACCGCGCGCCACGCGGTCGGCCAGGGCGTCGTAGGCGGCGCGCTTCTCCTTGTCGCCGAGCACGTCCTTGGCTTCGTTGATGTCGCGCATGCGCTGCTCGGCGTCGGGCTCCTTGCTGACGTCGGGGTGGTACTTGCGCGCGAGCTTGCGGTAGGCCTTGCGCACCTCGTCGTCCGACGCGGTGCGCTCGATGCCCAGGGCGCTGTAGTAGTCCTTGAATTCCATGGTCTTGGTGTGGGGTGTGGGGACGGCTCGCGCGCGGCGCTCGGAGAACCCTAGGCCAGCGCGGCGTCGCCGTCGGCATGCCGCGAGAGCGGCGTCACGGCCCATGTGGGGCCGCTGCGGTCGAAACGCAATGGCTGCGCGTTGCCCAAGAGCCCCAGGTCGACCGGCACGCCCAGCAGCGCGGCCAGCGCATAGAGCGTGCCGCCGTGCGCCACCACCAGCACCGGCGCGGGCTGGGCCAGGGCCTCGGCCAGCGCGGCGCGCTTGCGCGCGACGAACTGGGTCAGGGTCTCGCCGCCCTCGGGCTCGCAGGCCCAGTCGATGTTGGCCGAGGAGGTGCCGATCAGCGCGCCGAAGTTGCGCTCGCGCAGCACGGCCTGCGCGGTGGGCACCAGCTTGAGCGCGCTGCCCACCGCATGGGCGGTGTCGAAGGCGCGCCGCGCATCGGAGCAGACGATGGTGCGGATCGGCTCGCCCGCCAGCAGTTCGGCCGCGCGCGCGGCCTGCTGCAGGCCGAGTTCGCTCAGCGGCTCGTCGGTGGCCTGGAAGATGCGCTGCGCGTTGCGGCCGGTCTGGCCGTGGCGCAGGAAGTAGAAGTGGTCGCAGGCCGGCGCCAGCGGCTGCGCGGCGGCGAGGGCGATCAGCTGGTCGAGGCCCGAGGGCCGGTGGCCGGAGGCGGAAGGAGCGGCAGTGGTTTGGGACATGGCGTCGATTCTGCGCAATCCATGTGTCGCAGCGGCGGGCTCGGGTTTGCTCGATCTCAGTAGGCGAACTGCAGCGGCCGTCCCTCGCGCTGCGCCTCGATGTCGGCGCGGTGGAAGGGCAGCGCGTGCCACTGTTTGGCCGCGAACAGCGGCAACTGGTCGTAGGCGCGCGGCGAGGCCAGGTCGCTGCTCTGGCCGTAGGTCAGCAGGCCCTGCGCCACCGGCCCGCGCTCGTCGAAGCCCACCACCTGGATGTAGCTGCTGCCGTAGTTGACCTGGTAGCCCTTCGGGTCGATCAGCGACTGGCCCTGCGATTCGAGCTTGTTGAGCACGCCCTCGAACTCGTCGCCGCCATGCAGCGCGATGCGCTGGCCGCGCACCTCGCGCGACTGCGGCACGCCCAGCGGCACGTCGGCCGCGAAGCCCGCGGTGCGCAGGATGCCGACCGCGTCGCCCAGGGCCTTGAAGACCGCGGCACGGGTGGCGGGCGCGGCCATGTCGAGGCCGGCCGGCGTGGTCACGGGCTGCGCCGGGTCGAAGGGCAGGCGCCAGACCTTCGGGATGTCCTTGGCCTTGCGCCAGAACTCGCGGAACAGCGCCGCGCCCTTTGCATCGGCGTTGCTGGTGCGGTCCCAGGCCGCGAGCACGCGGCAGCCCAGCGCCTGGTCGACGTCGAGCGCGCCGCCGGCGGCCGCGCAGGCGGCCTGCAGGTCGTCCATCACCAGCAGGCCCGCGAGGTTGCGGTCGCGGAAGATCACGCTGCGCAGCTCGGCCGCGCCCATGCGGTTGCCGGGCAGGCCGTCGGCGCCCGCGAGCCGGCCCTCGATCTCGAGGATGCCGCTGCGCGTGCGCAGCCGCTGCGGCACGCCCACCGGCCCGACCAGCGGCGACACGCCCGCCATCGGCGCGATGCGCGGGTTGCTGAGCCAGTAGCTGTCGTTGCTGTTCTGCACCCAGTCGGGCGTGACCACGACCGGCATGCGCACGGGCGCGATGATGCCGGGCGACGCGACGGTGGCATCGCGCTGCCAGGCGCAGGCGGCGCGCGAGCCGTCGAGCACCGCGAGGCCGGCCGCGTTGAGCAGCGCCGCGGCGCCCGGCGAGGGCGCGCAGGCGCGCAGTTGCTCGGCCGAGACGTCGGGCACCACCGAGAGGTCGGCGTACATCGCGTTGCCGTCGCGGTCGGCCGCGATGGTGTTGATCCACGGCATGCCCTGGTTGCCCATCGCGGCGCGCAGCTCGGCCACGTTGCGCGCCTGCGCCATGCCCATCCAGGACTCGGCCGAGCGCACGTTGAGCGTGTTGGCGTCGCGGATCGCATAGGCGCGCTGCGCGGTCCAGCCCAGGCCGGCCTTGGGCAGCGCGACCAGCGGGCCCCATTCGCTCTCGTAGAAGGTGTGCTGCAGCGCCGGCGCGCCATCGCTCGCCGGCAGGGTCACGGTGCGCGCCGTCATGCGGCGGCGCTGGCCGTCGACGATGTAGACGGTCGGGTCGGCCGGATCGAGCTGCAGCTCGTAGAGCGTGAAGCGCTTGCCGGTCGACACGGTGTGGGTCCAGGCCACGTCCTTGTTGAAGCCGATCGCCACCACCGGGCTCAGGCCGCCGGTGGCGCCCATCACGTCGACGCGGCCGGGGATCGTCAGGTGCAGTTGCCAGAAGCGGTTGGTGCCGGTCCACGGGAAGTGCGGGTTGCCCAGCAGCAGGCCGCGGCCGTCGGGCGTGGCGTTGCGCCCGAAGGCCCAGCCGTTGGAGCCGAGCTCGCCGCCCTCGGGGTTGGCGTTGAAGCTGTGGCGGCCGATCTCGGCCACGGCCTGGTCGAGCGGCACCGGCGCCGCGCCGGTGCGCGCGCCCGGCGCGGGCGGCTTCGCCTCGAGCACCGCGCCCGCGAGCGCGCCCAGGCCGCCCTGGATCATCGACTGCTCGGTGGCGCGCGCCAGGTCGGCCGCGGTCATCGGCCGCACCCAGGGCTTGCCGCGGCAGGCCGCGGGCAGTCCGTTGGGGCCGGCGTCCTGCAGGTAGCGGTTGTAGCCGGCCACGTAGCCGCGCATCATGGTCTGCACCTCGGCGCCGGTGGTGGCGCCGGCGCGCGCGAGCGCGGCGTCGTCCATGTGGTAGCGCACGAAAAGGTCGATCTGCGCGTTGGGCATCAGGCCCAGGCCGAAGGCGCCGCGCTCCTGCGCGCCGAAGAAGCGCGAACGCTCGCCGCGCATCGTCACCAGGTGCTCGGCGGTCTGGCAGACGTTGTCCTGCGCATGCGCGTAGGCGGCGCCGAAGGCCAGGCCTTCGTAGTCGGGCGCGGTGACGTGGGCGATGCCGTAGGTGGTGCGCTCGATCGTGACCGCGCGCCCCGAGGGCGGCGGAGCGCTGGCGCAGCCCGCGAGCAGCAGCGCGGCGGCGAGCAGGGAAAGGGGAAGGGTGGCTGCCTGTCTCTTGGTGTTGTGCATGGTGGTGCGGCGCGAAGCCTTCGTTGGAAAACAGCGGGGGACCGAGCGTAGGCCCGCCTCTGCCGCGCCACCTGTCGCCGGCGCGGCAGCCGGCGCCGGAACGTTTCGCTTCAGCCGAAGCGCATGGCCTTCGGGCGTGCCTGCAGCCGCTCGACGTAGGCGTCGATCCGGGGCCGGTTCGAGCGGCCGCCGAAGGCGCGCAGGTAGATGAACATCGAGCCGATCATCACGTCGGCCGCGGTGAACTGCGCGCCGAACAGGTAGGGGCCGTCGCCGAGTTCGCGCTCGACCGCGTCCTTGGCCTCCTCGAAGTCGGTCCAGCCGCGCGCGCTGTTGTTGCTGCGCAGCCTGAGCAGGCTGTCGCCCATCGCGGGCTCGAGCTGCGCGGTCGAATAGACCATCAGCGACAGGAAGCGGCCGCGCTCGGGCGTGCCCACGGGCGGTGCCAGCTTCTTCGCGGGGTACTTCTCGGCGATGTAGAGGCAGATGGCCGCGTTCTCGAACAGCCGCGTGGGGCCGTCGACCAGCGCCGGCAGCTTGCCGGCCGGGTTGATCCGGCGGAACTCGGGCGTCTTGTGCGCCTTCTCGCGGATCAGCGTGGGCACGATCTCGTAGTCCACACCGGCCTCGTCGAGCATCCACTTGGCGACCTGCGCGCGGCTGTGCGGGTCGAAATACAGCTTCATCGTCATGAGGGTGTCTTCCTTGGGTTGGTCCGGGCTCAGAACTTCGGGATGCGCAGCGTCTTGCTGATCATCAGCGTGCCCGAGAGCGCGAACAGCAGCGCCATCGGATGCAGCTGCCACGGGCCCACGCTCCAGGCGCCGCCCCACAGCGCGTCGCCGATGCGGCCCTGCGAGGCGGCCCACGCGAGCACGCCGACCAGCACCACGCTGGTCGGGATCGGCGTGCCCTCGAAGTACTTGACCTTGTCGCCGCCGGCCGAGAGCGATTCGGCCGTGACGTTGAAGCGCGCGAGCCGGCTCACGCCGCAGCAGACGAAATAGACCAGCGCCACGCAGTCCCAGCCGCCGTCGAGCCCGGCCGCGAAGCCCAGCGCGGCCGGCGCCACGCCGAAGGAGATCACGTCGGCCAGCGAGTCGAGCTCGCGTCCGAGCGCCGAATGAGTCTGGCGCCAGCGCGCGATGCGGCCGTCGAACACGTCGAACACGAAGGCCGCGGGCGCGAGCGCGGCGGCCCAGTAGAAGTGGGTGAGCGACTGGCTCGCCATGTAGGCCATCGCGAGGAACACGCCGCCCACGCCGCAGGCCGCGTTGCCGAGCGTGAAGACGTCGGCGAGGTGGAAGCCGCGGATCATCGAGAAGTGCTTGCGCACGGGGACGGGGCGGTTCATGGGACCTTCTGGAACTGCGGAAATGCGCCGAACCTTAACCGAAGCGCCGGGGCCCCGATGTAGTCGCGCTCCGACGCCGGGGCGCGGACGGCGTCAGTGGCGTTCGCGCCCGCTCGGCGCCACGCCGAAGCGTTTTCGGAAGGCGGTCGCGAAGTTGGTCGCGTGGCGGTAGCCGACGAGCCGCGCCGCCTCCTGCACGCTCAGGCCCTGCGCCAGTCGCTCGCGCGCGAGCACCATGCGGCGCTCGTGCAGCCACTCGAAGACCGAGCATTGGTAGGTGGCACGGAACTTGGTGCGCAGCGTGCTCTGGCTCATGCAGGCGAGGCGGGCCAGCGCCTCGAGCGTGTGGTGTTCCTCGGGCGCGTCGTGCAGGCGTTCGCGCACGCGCTCGAGCAACTGGCGGTCGCGCGCCGAGGGCTGCGGTGGGGTTGCAGGCGCCGCATCGGCCAGTGCGTGCGCGAGCAGTTGCAGGCCCACGCCCTGGCACAGCAGCGCCTGCAGCGGGCCCTGCCACCGGCCGCCGAGCACCTGCTCGATGGCCTGCACGAGGTGCGGCGGCACCGCCCAGTGGCGCGGGTGCCCGGCCGGCGAGCGCAGCGCGGCGGCGATCAGTTCGTCGAGTTGCGCGTCGCCCGTGCCGAGCGGTGCGGCCGACACGTTGATGCTGCGCAGCCGCTGGCGGGCCGGGTGAATGCCGGTCATCGACAGCCCGTCGCCATAGGCGGCGCTGAGGCCGCCGTGCGTGCGCATCGGCACGCTGTCGCCGCGGCCGAGCGCGGCCCGTGCCTGGCCCTGCAGCACCACGATGGCCGAGAACCGCGGGCTCGCCTGCGAGGTGGCCTCGTAGTGGTGGTGCACCACGATGTCGGAGGCGGCCAGCGTCAGGCCCGCGCCCAGCGCATGCGTCTCGACGCGGCCCTCGGCAATGCACAGCGCCTCGGGGTCGCGCGGCGCGCCCGAGAGATAGGGCAGGCGATAGCGGAAGCCCGCGTCGCGGCCGAGCCGGTCGAACTCGGCGGCGCTGAACGCGCGCGTCGACGCGGCGGGGGCGGAGAAAGCCGTGCTTTCGGCGTACTGCATAGCTTTGCCGCGCTCCGGCATAGGTCGGTCCATCGCCAGATGGTAACAATTCTTATTTGTCGTTAAACCCTTTGTCCTCACTGCCGCCATGCCGACTGCCTTCCGTTCCCCCGCGCCATTCCGGCGCCATTCCCTGAGCCTGCTGTTCGGCGCGGCGCTGCCTTCGATGTCCGCGCTGGCGCAGGCACCCGATGCCGGATCGAGCGCCGCGCTGCCCGCGATCGAGGTCACCGGCACGGCGGTCACGCCCACCACCGAGGGCACGAATTCGTACACCACGAAGGCCGCGCGCACCGCGACCGGCCTGCAGCTCTCGCCGCGCGAGACGCCGCAATCGGTCAGCGTGGTCACGCGCCAGATCGTCGAGGACCAGGGCCTGCAGACCACGGGCGACATGCTGAACAGCGCCACCGGCATCTCGATCACGCGCAGCGACGCCAACCGGCTCTCGGTGTCGGCGCGCGGCTTCGCGATCGACACCTACCAGTTCGACGGCCTCGTGAGCCCGGTGCTGTCGCCCTGGTCCTTCGGCGAGAGCAACCTCGACACCGCGATCTACGACCGGCTCGAGGTGGTGCGCGGCGCCACCGGCCTGATGACCGGCGCGGGCAATCCGTCGGCCGCCATCAACTTCGTGCGCAAGCGGCCGCTGCGCGAGTTCGCGGCCTCGGCCGGCGTGTCGGTGGGCAGCTGGAATTTCCGGCGCGCCGAGGCCGACATCTCGGTCCCGCTCACGCAGGACGGGCGCATCCGCTCGCGCCTGGTGGCGGCCCATTCGGACGGCGACAGCTACACCACTTTCCTCGGCAACCGCTCGAACACCTTCTACGGCGTGCTCAGTGCCGACCTGACGCCCGCCACCGAGCTCACGCTGGGGCTGAGCAGGCAGGACACCGTGACGCGCGGCTTCGGCGCCGGCTTCCCGCTGTTCTACACCGATGGCCGGCGCACCGACTTCGACCGCTCCGTGGCCAGCAACACGACATGGACCCGGGCCGAGACCGACACCACCACCGCCTTCCTCGACCTCACGCACCGCTTCGCCAACCGCTGGACCGCGCGCCTTGCCTACAGCCATGCCAGCACCGACATGATGATGAAGCACCTCTACCGCGGCGGCGCGGTCAACGCCTTCACCGGCGCGATGAGCGTGGCGCCGTCGTATATCTACTACGACGGCGAACTGAAGCGCCGCGCGGCCCATGCCACGCTCGGCGGCCCGTTCCGGCTGCTGGGCCGCGACCATGAGTTCTCGCTCGGCTGGATGCGCTTCGACGACCGGCTCGACCTGCCGCAGTACCGCGCGCTGAACCAGCCGCCGATCGGCAGCTTCTTCGACTGGCGCGTCGACCGCATCGCCGAGCCGTTGTGGTCGAGCGTGCCTTCGCAGGCCGACACCATGCGCGCGCGCCAGGACGGCGCCTATGCCGTGGGGCGCTTCTCGCTGGCCGACCCGCTGCACCTGATCGTGGGTGCGCGCGTGAGCAACTGGAAGACCGACCAGAACTACTTCGGCGCCATCCGCAAGTACGAGCACCGCGACCGCATCACGCCCTACGCGGGCCTGCTCTACGACATCGACGACACCTACACGGCCTACGCCAGCTACACCAGCATCTTCAAGCCGCAGAACAACCGCGACGCGGCCGGCGAGATCCTCGACCCGGTGACCGGCAAGAGCTTCGAGCTAGGCCTCAAGGCTTCCTACGCCGAGGGCCGCCTCAACGGCGCCTTCGCCCTGTTCCAGACGCGCCAGGACAACCTGGCCGAGGCCATCGCCGGCCAGACCGCGGGCGGCGTGCCCAACACCCAGGCCTACCGCGCGGTGGCCGGCGCGAAGGTGGAGGGCGTGGACCTCGAGCTCAGCGGCGAGATCGCGCGCGGCTGGAACCTCTCCGCGGGCTACACCCACTTCCGCGCCCGGGCCGCGAACGGCACGCCGATCAACACCGGGCATCCGCGCAGCCAGCTCAAGATCTTCAGCAGCTACCGGCTGCCGGGCGACTGGAGCGCGCTGACCGTGGGCGCGGGCGTGAACTGGCAGGGCCGCGCCTACGAGACCGTCATGGCGCCGCCGGCCAACCGCTCCACCGTGGTCGCGCAGTCGGGCTATGCGCTGGTGAGCCTGATGGCGCGCTACGAGATCCGCAAGAACGTCTCGGCGACCCTCAACATCAACAACCTGACCGACCGCAAGTACTACTCGCAGGTGGCGTTCTTCAACCAGGGCTGGTACGGGTCGCCGCGCAGCGCGACGCTGTCGCTGCGCGTGCAGTACTGAAATACGAACAGCCGGACGCAGAGGACGCGAAGGTTACGCAAAGAGCGCGAAAGAGAAATTCAAAATTTTTCTTGCCTTCCTTTCGCGTCCTTCGCGCAACCTTCGCGTCCTCTGCGTCCGGAAGTCCGCTTCCGTCTTGTCCTATCTCTGCCGCGCCTCGGCAATGCGCGCGAAGCGGCCGAGCAGTTGCGCGGAATCGCCGGTGGCCTGCACGCGCTCGCGCAGCGCCTCGGGGTCGAGCCCGGCCGTCTTCAACGGGCCGGCCAGGCGATCGATGTAGTCGCGCATCGCGTGGGCATCGAACTCGGGATGGAACTGCACGCCCCAGGCACTGTCGCCGACGCGGAAGGCATGCACCGGTTCGTGCGCACTGCCGGCCAGCCGCACCGCGCCCTCGGGCAGGCGCAGCGCGCTCTGCCAGTGCACCGCGTGGGCCGCGAAGCGCGCCGGCAGGCCGCCCAGCAGCGGGTCGGTGGCGGCGGCCTCCTCGAGCACGACGTTGACCGTGCCGATCTCCGGGCCGCGCGGACGGTCGCCGGCCTCGCCGCCGAGCGCATGCGCGAGCAGCTGGTGGCCATAGCAGATGCCGAGCACCGGCGTGCCCTGCGCCACGGCGCGCGCGAGCCAGCCGGCGGTGCGTTCGCTCCAGTCCTCGCGGTGCGACACCATCGCATGCGAGCCGGTCAGCACCGCGCCCGCGATGGCGGCGGGATCGGGCAGCGTGTCGCCGCGGCGCGGATCGATCACGGCGATGGGCAGCGTGTCGCTGGCCAGGCCGTCGGCGATCCAGTGCTCGAAGTCGCCGTGCGTCTCGCGCAGGGCGTCGAAGGTGTCGCCGAGCTTGACGATGACCAGGGGACGGGAGTGGATTTCCATCCCGCGATGATGCCAAAGCCTCAGGCCAGCACCACGCGCTCGCAGGCCCGGCGCAGGGCCGGCAGCGCCGGCATGTCGCGCGAGGCGGCATCGGTGACGACCACGTCGATGTCGGCGCTGCGCGCATAGGTGACGCGGCTGGCCTGGCCGATCTTGGCGTGGTCGGCCAGGATCACGAGCTGCTGCGCCTGCTCGGCCATGGCGCGCGCGATCGCGGCCTCGTGGTGCTCGAAGCTCATCGCGCCGTGCTTCGGATGCATCGCCACCGGCGACAGCAGCGCCACGTCGGCGCGGTAGCGGCGGATCTCCTCGACCGTGCCGGCGCCGCAGGTGGCCTGGGTCTTGACGTCGATCTCGCCGCCGAGCAGCACGGTGCGCCCGCCGGTGTCGCGGCCCTCGGCCGCGCCCGCGAGCTTGAGCGCGATGCTCAGCGAGTTGGTGATGACCGTCATGCCGCTGAGCGTGGCCAGTGCCTCGGCCAGCAGCGCGGTGGTGCTGCCGGTGTCGAGGAACACGGTCTGGCCCGGTTCGAGCAGCGCGATCGCGGCCCTGGCGATGGCGCGTTTCTCGCGCTGCCGCGCCACCAGCCGCACCGCCAGCGGCGGCTCGGGCTCCGCGCCCGTGGCCACGGCGCCGCCATGCACCCGCCGCAGCTCGCCCAGGCCCTCGAGCTCGAGCAGGTCGCGGCGCACGGTTTCGCGCGAGACCGCGAGGTCCTGCATGATCCGCTCGACGCTCAGGCGCGAGAAGGTGGCCAGCAGGCTGCGGATGCGCAGGAATCGTTCTTCTTGGAGCATGGGGATGCCGAAGGGGAGGAAGGAATGGCGCCGGCGGCGGACCGGCGCCATTGTGGGGGAGGCGCGTGACGCTCAGGCCGCCTGGCCCATCGCCGGATCGCTGATGCCGTGGCTGCCGTTCTCCACGCGGCCCGCGAAGCGGCGCAGGTAGCTGGTGCCGTCGTCCACGTTGGCCGTCACGCTGAAGTCGTACCAGTGCTTCGCCGGTGCCAGGTCCCACTTCTGCACCACCACCTGGCCCGGCGCGAGCGCGAAGGACCACGGGCCGTCGGTGCGGTAGGCATTCGGCGCCACCGCGACGGTGCAGCTGATGTTGCCGAGGTTGTGCATTTCCAGGTGCACGTCGCCGTTGGCGGCGTCGTAGCAGACGCGCACCTCGGGCAGTGCCGTGCCGCCCGCGAGCGCGGCCGGCAGCTTGCCGCCGAAGCGCCGGAAGTAGCCGTTGGGGCCGAACACCGAGAGGTCGTAGCGCCCGCCGGCCGCCACCGCCCAGGCGTCGTTGAGCAGCTTGCCGGGCTCCACCGTGTAGCGGCGCGGCACCTTGTCGAGCGCGAGATGGTCGTAGACATGGAACACCGCGCCCGCGCCGCCGGTGTTGCCGAACACCAGCCAGAACTTCTGCTGCGCCACGTCGGGCCGGCCGCTGGTGTGCAGCTCGTAGGGCAGGGCGCGCGAGTAGCGCACGCCGGTGGCCTGCTGGGGCAGGGTGCCGGTGCCGGGCGCGGGCGCGACCGGCGTGGGCAGCAGCAGCTGCTTCGCAATGGCATCGTCGGCCGCCTTGCCGTCGATGTGCGGCAGCGCGGGCAACGCGGCATTGGGCGTGGCGAAGTCGAAGCAGGTGCTGAGATCGCCCGCGACCGCGCGCCGCCAGGGGCTGATGTTGGGCTCCATCACGCCGAAGCGCGTCTCGAGGAAGCGCACCACCGAGGTGTGGTCGGCCACCTGCGAGTTGACCCAGCCGCCGCGGCTCCAGGGCGACACCACGTACATCGGCACGCGCCAGCCCATGCCGAAGGGCGAGCCGCGGTAGGGCGCCTTGAGGTCGTTGCGCTCGCCCAGCGTCGACACCGTGCTCATGCCGGCCTCGCTGCCGTCGGTATCGAGCGAGGGAATCGCGGGCGGCGGCATGTGGTCGAAGTAGCCGTCGTTCTCGTCGAACATGATGAACAGCACGGTCTGGCTCCAGACCGCGGGATCGGCCGTGAGGGCGTTCAGCACGCGCTCGGTGTATTCGGCGCCCCACAGCGGCGACGAGGGGCCGGGATGCTCCGAGTACTTGGCCGGTGCCACGATCCAGCTCACCTGCGGCAGCCGGCCGGCCTTCACGTCCTCGGCCAGGTCGTCGAGGGAGCGCGTGGACAGGCCGCGTGCCTTGAGCGAGCGCTGCGCCTCGGTCGGCTCGGCCGCGTAGTAGGCCTTGCGGAAGCTGGTGAAGCCCTCGAGCGGGTTGTCGGTGTAGTTGTCGGCCATGTCCTGGTAGATCTGCCAGCTCACGCCGGCCTGTTCCAGGCGCTCGGGGTAGGTGGTCCAGTCGTAGCCGGGCGCGTTCGCGAGGTCGTCGTTCGAGTTGTCGATCGCGGGACCGCCGCCCTGGCCCAGCGGGTCGTTGGTGCCGCTCCAGAGGAACAGACGGTTCGAGTTGGTGCCGGTGAGCTCGCTGCAGTGGTAGGCGTCGCACAAGGTGAAGGCATCGGCCAGCGCGAACTGGTAGGCGATGTCGCTCTGCGTGTAGTAGCCGAGCGCGCGCGCCGTCTTGGCCGCCACCCACTGGTTCATGCGTCCGCCGTTCCAGGCCTGCTGGCCGTCGGACCAGTTGTGGGCCATGCCGGTGGTGCGCTGCGCGCTGGTGGCGGTGGTGTCGTAGCGGAAGGGCACGCAGGTGCCGCTGCCCGAGGTCGGCGGCTGCTGCCACACGGGCTTGCCGTTGGACAGCGGCACCGGGAAGCGGTCGCCGAAGCCGCGCACGCCGCGCAGGGTGCCGAAGTAGTGGTCGAAGGAGCGGTTCTCCTGCATGAAGATCACGACGTGCTTGACGTCGCTGATGGTGCCGGTCTCCTGCGTGGCGGGAATCGCCAGCGCGCGGCGGATGCCGGGCGGCAGCAGGCCGAGCGCGGCGGCCGCGCCCGCGGTGGTGGCGGCGCCGCGCAGGAAGCCGCGGCGGGAAGGGGATGCTTGCGTGTCGCTCATGGTGTTCGGGCTCAGGGCGCGCAGCGCACCGACTCGGGACGGCGCGGCGGCAGTTGGGAATCGGGCGTGCCGCCCGGCGGGGTCAGCGCCTCGGCCGGCGGGCCGGCGGTGGCCGGGTCGTTGGGCACGAGGCCGGTGGCCGGGGGCAGGGCGATGGCGCCGCCACCCCCTCCGCTACCGCCGCCGCATGCCGTGAGCACGGTGGCGGCGAGCAGCAGCGCCAGGGCGCAGGCCGTGCGTTGCATTGCTGTGTTGCGCATGCGTGTCTCTCCTCAGGGCACCAGCGTGGTCAGCGAACCGCGCGAGCGCGCGATCGACTCGATCTCGGCCGCGCTCAGCACGCGGTTCCAGGTCGCAAACTCGGCGAAGTCGAAGCGCCCGGCAACCGTGGCGCTGCCGGCGCCGTTGCGGAAGTTCGGGCCGTAGCCGCCATCGCCGTCCTCGTTGAGCGAGAAGCCCTTGTTGAGGCCGTTGAGCGCGGCCGTGAAGGCGCTGGTCAGCGTCACGGAAATGCTCTGCAGGCCCAGCGCAGGATCGAATACGTAGTAGGTCGCCTTCAGCGCCGGCACGTCCACCGTCATCACGACATAAGCCCAGGTGTTGGCGCTGAAGCCCAGGTCCTTGTCGCCGACGCGGTCGCCGCCGCGGCCGATGTTGAAGCGCAGGGCGCTGCCGTACTGGCCGATCGCGATGCCCGGGTTGGCGCCGCTGGCCCAGTTCTTGTTCGAGATCACCGGCATGCCCGAGCGGGTCGCGTCGGAGCGGAACCAGAAGCCGAAGCTGAAGGGCGCGGTGGTGCTGGTCACGCTGGCCGTGGGGACCGAATAGCCGCCGTCGCAGGCCGCGCAGACCGTGGCACCGGTGTAGTCGGTCGACAGCAGCGCGCGCGTGCCGCTGCCCAGCGGCCCGTCGCCGGCCGCCGCGTAGACCGCGGTGGCGCCCTTGACCCAGGGCGCGAAGACCTGGCCACCGGCGATGCGGTCGCCGAGCGCGCCGTTCAGCGGGAACAGGTGCGTGAGGCCGTTGGCCACGCTGGGCAGCAGCACGATCGGCTTCACGTAGTCGAGCGAGGCGCGCAGCGAGACCGGCGTCTTGTCGGCCACCACGGTGTAGTCGTAGGCGTAGGTGCCGCTGGCGTCGAAGGGCATGGTGGTGTCCTCGAAGCCGACGGCCGTGCCGGGCAGCGTGGCCACGGCCGCGCCGTCGCGCAGCACCGTGATCGAGGCCACCGGGGCCGGCAGCGTCCAGCTCAGGCGGATGCCGTTGCGCTTGTCGTTGGCCACCGCGGCGAGCCGGCGCACGCCGGGCGCGCCCAGCAGCGGCGCGCCGTCGATCGCGTACTTGTCGGCCGCGGGCAGGGCCGACAGGTGGGTCAGCAGGGTGGGCGCGATGTCGGCCGTGGAGGCATAGCCGTACCAGTCCGCGATGCTCGCGGGCAGCCCGGCGGGCGCTGCCGCGTCGAGGTTGGCGCGGCGGTCGAGCACCAGCGCGGTCGCGAGGTTCGACGGCACCGGGATGCCGTCGGCCACGCCGGTGGCGCCCAGGCCGTGGGTGGTGGCGACGACCACCAGCCAGTCCTCCTGCGGCTGGGCCGCGCGGCGCCGCGCCAGCGCGGCGCGCAGCGTGGCGATCTGCTTGTCGACCTGCGCGAGCGCATTCTGGTAGTCGGTGCCGTAGCCCGCCACGTCGGCGACCTGCGCCGGGCCCTGGTAGTCGGCCACCACGAGGTCGTAGCCGCCGCTCTCGAGCGCGCCCGCGGCCTCGGTCGAGACGCAGTCGTCGCTGCCGTCGCAGTCCTTCGCGAGCTCGAGGTAGCCCGCGGCCTTGTCGGCGCGCAGCAGTTGCGGCAGGCCGCTCCAGCTCGCGACCACCGCGCTGCGGGTGTCGGCGCGATGTTGCTTGAGCAGTTTGAAGACGGTGTCGGCGCCGAAGGCCTGGCCTTCGTAGTTGGAGCGGATCTCGTGCCGGTCGGCCCAGCCGCCGGTCAGCAGCGTGGCCCACGACGGTCCGTCGGTGGCCTGCTGCTGCGTGCGCCGGCCGAGCACGCCGCCGGTGTAGGAAGGCAGCAAGGTGCCCAGGCCTTGCAGCGCGGGCATGCGCGCGTCGCCGAGCGCCTGCTGCAGGGCCGCGTATTGCACGCCGTCGACGCCGATGACCAGCGCCTTGGGGCGGGGTGCCGGCGCGGGGGAGGGCGCCGGAGCGGGCGCCGGCGCGGGCGCGGGCGGCGCAACGGGAAGGAAGGGGGTCGAGCCATCGCCACCGCCGCCGCAGGCGGCCAGCAGAAGCACGGGGGTCAGGCACAGGGCGGCGCGCGCGAGGCGGCCTCTCGGCGTTGTCATCGGGGAACTCCGGCAGGTCAAGAACGCCGGGGCGGGCACTCGACCCGCCCCGGCACGAAGGCATTCCTGGTCGTGCGTGGCTTGCCGGCGATCGATGCATTCATGTGCACTTGGGCAGATGAATGTGATTTACAACAAATTCCACAAATACAACCAATGCCTCGAATGCTGCGCGAGCTGCATGACAGCGCCGCGACAGCGCCGGCCGAAAAAGAAAAGGGGCCCGAAGGCCCCCTGTGGTGGTCGAGCGTGTGCGCCTCAGCGGATCTGCGCCTCGTAGTGCTGCTCGATCGCTGTCAGCGCGGTCCAGAAGCCCGCGGGCGCGCGGCCTTCGAGCAGCGCCTCGAGCACCTCGAGGTGCGCATGCCAGCCGCTGGCCACGCTGACGGTCTCCTTGCGATCGGGCAGGCGCCGATGCGTGAGCACGAGCCGGGTCGAATCGCCCCGCGGCGCGAGTTCGAAAGTGACCTCGGAGGCGTCGTCCGCTTCGCTGCCCCAGCTGATGACCAGCAGCCTCGGCGCCTCGATGCGCAGCAGCCGGGACTTCTGCTGGTGCGGCGCGCGGTAGGCCGCGTAGCGCTCGGGCGCGGCCTCGCCCGAGAGGGTGGTGTGCTCGAAGCGCAGCTCGAACACCGCGCCGGGCTGCGCCGCCATGGTGCCGCCCGCGAGCCAGCGCGCGCGCTTCCCGGGATCGGTCAGGTAGGACCAGACGCGCTCGACGGGCGCGGCCAGCAGGCGCTCGATGCGCAGGGTGCCGGGCTCGACGAGCCGGCCGAATCGTTCGGTGGTGGTCATGGGTGCTGCTCCTTGTGTCGGATGAGAAAAAGAAATCAGCCGGCGGCGTCGTCGCGCAGCGCCTGCTCGAGCGCGTCGAGGCGCCCGCCCCAGAAGCCCTCGTAGTAGCGCAGCCAGGCGTCGGCCGTGGCCAGCGCCGTGGGCTCGAGCCGGCACACGTGGGCGCGGCCCTGCACCGTGCGCGACACCAGCCCCGCGCGCTCCAGCGTCTTCACGTGCTTGGAGGCGCCGGCGAAGCTCATGCGGAACGGCGCGCCGAGTTCGCCCACGCTGCAGTCGCCCTGGGCCAGCAACTGCAGCATGGTGCGCCGCGTGCTGTCGGCCAGCGCGTGGAAGATGGCGTCGAGGCGCTGGTCCTGGCGCTCGGCAGGAAGTTCAAGTTCAACCATGAGGTTGAATATAGATCGGTTCCGGATTTCGTTCAACCCTTCGGTTGAATTTCCATGCCGGCCGTGCCGTTACACCCGATACAGCCGGGACGCCCGCCGCCCCGCTCGCGCTGGCGGCGCGGGGTGCCCGTTCCTACGATGCGGTCTCGTCCAACCACTCTCTCGCAATCCCACACCCATGAACACACCGATCCGACGCCGTACGCTCCTCGCCGCCGCCAGCGCGGTTCCGCTCGCGAGCGCCTGCGCCGCCTGGTCCGCCGCCGGCCCGGACGCCGAGGCCCGGCTCGCGGCGCTCGAGCGCGACTGCGGCGGCCGCCTGGGCGTGCATGCGCTAGACACCGGCAGCGGCGCGCGCATCGCGCACCGCGGCAACGAGCTGTTTCCGATGTGCAGCACCTTCAAGCTGATGCTCGCGGCCGCGATCCTGCAGCGCGGCACCGCGCAGGAACCGGCGCTGCTCGAGCGCCGCCTGAGCTACACCCGCGCCCACCTGTTGCCGAACTCGCCGATCACCGAGAAGCACCTGGCCGACGGCATGACCGTGGCCGAGCTGTGCGCCGCCACGCTGCAGTACAGCGACAACGCCGCGGCCAACCTGCTGCTGCACCAGCTCGGCGGGCCGGCCGGCGTCACGGCCTATGCGCGCTCCATCGGCGACACGGTGTTCCGCCTCGACCGCTGGGAGACCGAGCTCAACAGCGCCATCCCCGGCGATCCGCGCGACACCACCAGCCCGGCCGCGATGGCCGCCAGCGTGCAGCGGCTGGTGCTCGGCGACGCGCTGGCCGCGCCGCAGCGCGCGCGGCTCGAGGCCTGGCTGCGCGGCAACACCACCAGCAAGGAGCGCTTCCTGGCCGGCGTGCCGGCCGGCTGGGCCGTGGGCGACAAGACCGGCGCGGGCGACTACGGCACCAACAACGACGTCGGCGTGCTGTGGCCGGCTTCGGGCGCGCCGCTGGTGCTCGCGGTGTACCTGACCTTCCCGGGCGACAAGGGCGCGAAGACGCGCAACGACGTGGTGGCCTCGGCGGTGCGCATCGTGGCGAACGCGATGCGGGGCTGAGCGTTCCCGCTGCCCCGGGCCGCAATGCCGTACCCGCCCCATCGGGCACTGCGCGGCGCGCCTGCGCCCGCGCGCCATCGGCGGGACAATGCCGGCGCCTTGCGCGCCCCGCGCGGCCAGGGCATCCAGCCAGAGCCCCCGCCGCATGTCGTCCCCGCCCGCCGTCTCCACCTCCTCGTCCTCCTCCCAGGCCCCGTTCTCGCTGTGGCGCATCGCGGTGCCGGCCTTCGGCCCCTCGCTGCTGTTCGGCATCGGGGAGGGCGCGATCCTGCCGATCGTGCCGCTCACGGCGCGCGAGCTCGGCGCCTCGGTGCCGATGGCGGCGCTGGTGATGGCGCTGATCGGCATCGGCTCGCTGCTCAACAACATCCCGGCCTCGATGATCACCATGCGCTGGGGCGAGCGCTGGGCCATCGTCGCGGCCGGCGCCTGGAGCGCGCTCGGCATGGCGCTGTGCGTGTGGACCTCGCACCTGGGCCTGTTTGCGCTCGGCTGCTTCATGGTCGGCATGTCGCAGGCGGTCTACAACCTCGCGCGCCAGAGCTACATGAGCGAGGCGGTGCCGGTCGAGTACCGCGCGCGGGCGCTGTCCACGCTGGGCGGCGTGATGCGCATCGGCATGTTCATCGGCCCCTTCCTGGCGGCCGGCGCGGTGCATTTCTTCGGCCTGATGGCGGCCTACGTGCTCGGCATCGTGGCGGTGGCCGGCGCGGCCATCCTGGGCGCGCGCATCCCGGACCTCGAACTGCCGCCCGTGCCGCCGGGCCAGGCCGCGCCCGCGAAGCCCACCATCGTCTCGACCCTGCGCGATCACCGCCGCGTGTTCCTCACGCTGGGCATCGCCGTGACCCTGGTCAGCGCGGTGCGCGCCTCGCGCCAGGCCGTGATCCCGCTGTGGGCCGACCACCTCGCGCTCGCGCCTTCGGTGGCCTCGCTGATCTACGGCATGGCCGGCGGCATCGACATGCTGGTGTTCTACCCGGCCGGCAAGGTGATGGACCAGAAGGGCCGGCGCTGGGTCGCGGTGCCCTCGATGCTGATCATGGGGCTCGCGATGCTGCTGATGCCGCTGACCACGGGCGCCGCCACGCTGCTGGTCGCGGCGCTGGCGATCGGCTTCGGCAACGGCATCGGCTCGGGAATGATCATGACCCTGGGCGCCGACCATTCGCCGCGCCATGGCCGCGCGCACTTCCTCGGCGTGTGGCGGCTGATGTCCGACATCGGCGCCTCCTGCGGGCCGGCGCTGCTGTCCTTCCTCGCGGGCAGCCTCTCGCTGGCCGCGGGCATCGCGGTCACGGGCGGGCTCGCCTTCGCCGCGGCCGGCGTGCTGGCCCACTGGATTCCGCGCCGCACGCCGGGCCACGAGGCCTAGCGCCGCCTATCATTCACCCCATACAGGGGTCCCACACACACATGTCCAATCTCATCGTCCACGGCGGCACGCCGCTGCGCGGCCGCATCACGCCGTCGGCCAACAAGAACGCGGTGCTGCCGATCCTCTGCGCCACGTTGCTCACGCGCGAGCCGCTGCGCCTGCATGGCGTGCCCGACATCACCGACGTGCGCAAGATCCTCGACATCTTCCGCACGCTGGGCAGCGAGGTGCAGCTCGACCACGCCACCGGCACGCTCGCGCTGCACCACCGCGACACCGTGTTCGACGCCGCCGCCCACCGGCTGCCCGAGGAGATGCGCTCCTCGATCATGCTGGTGCCGCCGCTGCTGGCGCGCTTCGGCGTGGCGCGGCTCGAGGACAACGTCAAGGGCTGCACGCTGGGCGTGCGCGAGATCGATCCGCACGTCGAGGTGTTCCGCAGCTTCGGCGGCCAGGTCGAGCGCGCCGAGGGCTCGCTGCTGGTGCGCACCGACGGGCGCCTGGTGCCCACCGACCACTGGCTCGACTACGCCTCGGTCACCACCACCGAGAACTTCGTGCTGTGCGCGGTCGGCGCCGAGGGCACCTCGACCCTGACCAACGCGGCCTCCGAGCCGCATGTGCAGGAGTTCTGCCGCTTCATGGCCATGATCGGCGCGCGCATCGACGGCATCGGCACCTCGCGCCTCACGGTGCATGGCGGCCATGCGCTGGGCGGCGGCGAGTTCCGCTTCGACGAGGACTTCCACGAGATCACCACCTTCCTCGCGCTCGGCGCCATCACCGGCGGCGACGTGGTGGTGCGCAACAGCGCGCCGGCCAACTTCCCGCTGATCGACCGCACCTTCGCCAAGTTCGGCGTGCAGATCGTGCACGAGGACGGCTGGTCGCGCGCCGTGCGCTCGGGGCCGCTCAAGGTGCAGACGCCGTTCACCGCCAACGTGCTGACCAAGGTCGAGGCCGCGCCCTGGCCGTACTTTCCGGTCGACCTGCTGCCGATCTTCATCGCGCTGGGCGTGCGCGCGCAGGGCAACGCGATGTTCTGGAACAAGGTCTACGACGGCGCGCTCGGCTGGACCGGCGAGCTCTCGAAATTCGGCGCCCACGTGTTCTCGTCCGACCCGCACCGGCTCATCACCTTCGGCGGCGCCCCGCTGGTGCCCGCGGTGGTCGAGAGCCCCTACATCATCCGCGTGGCGATCGCGCTCTTCATGGTGGCCTCGAGCATCGAGGGCCGCTCCGAGATCCGCAACGCCACGCCGATCCGCCGCGCGCATCCGCGCTTCGTCGAGAACCTGCGCAGCCTGGGCGTGCAGGTGGAGTGGACCAGCGAGGAGTAGGCGGCCGGGTTACAGCACGAACCAGCCCACCGCCACGTAGTGGCTGACCGTGCCCGCGAGCACGAACAGGTGCCACACCGCATGCGCATGCCGGAAGCCGCGGCGGTTGCGGTAGAAGACCGTGCCCGCGGTATAGAGCACGGCGCCGATCAGCAGCCATGCGAGGCCGCCGCCCTCGAGCTGCATCGCCAGCGGCACGGCCGCGGCGATCGCGAGCCAGCCCATGCCGATGTACAGCGGCAGCGAGGGCTTCACGGGCGCGCCGCGCGCGGCCATCAGCTCGCGCCGGATGCCGACCGCGGCCGCGCCCCACATCGCCAGCAGCGGCAGCCAGGCCCAGGCGCCTTCGAGCATCACCAGCGCGAACGGGGTGTAGGTGCCGGCGATCAGCAGGTAGATCGCGCAGTGGTCGGCGCACTCCCACAGGCGCTTGAGCCGGCCGCGGGTGCTGTGGAACAGGGTGGAGGCCGCGTAGAGCGCGACCGCCGAAAGGGAGAACACGAGCGAGCCGGCGATCTTCGCCGGGTCGCCCGTGGGCAGGGTCTTGGCCAGCAGCAGCACGGCCGCCGGCAGGGCGAGCAGCAGGCCGAGCAGGTGGCTGTACCCGTTGAGTCGTTCGCCCGGGTACATGGTGTGCCGCCTGCCTGCTTCGGTCGGTCTGCCGCGTGCCGGCTCAGCGGCCGGTTTCCTTCAGGTAGTCCTTGCGCGCGGCGAAGGCTGTGTTCGCGAAGTCCGAGAACACGCCGTCGATGCCGGCGCGGAAGTACGCGAGGTACTCGGCCTTGGGGTCGCCCTTGTAGACGGCGGCCAGGTAGCGCGACTCGTTGCGGAAGGTGTAGCTGTGCACGAACAGGCCGGCCTTGTGAGCGTCGGCGATCAGGCTGGTGGGCTTGATCGTGTTGGCTTCGACCATGCCCTTGTTGGGCGTCTTGAACGGAACGATCGTGTGCGCCATCACTTGCGGCTTCCATGGGCCGATGCCGTCGGCATAGGTCTTGACCTCGGCCAGGCCGGCCGGCGTGAGCATCGCGCCGAACCAGCGCGGGTCGCCCGCGAGCGTCCAGCTGTAGGGGCGGCCATCGACGAAGGTGTAGTCGTCGGTGGTGACGTAGATCATCTCGCCGGTCTTGAAGTCGATGTCGTTGCCGTCGACCAGTTGCACCGCGCGCGCCTTCAGGCCGGCCGAGCGCAGGTATTTCAGGCTCACCGGGTCGAAGCTCTGCACGAAGATCGGTGCGTCCTTGCGGTTCAGGTCGTTGGCGTTCATCGCCTTGAGCAGCGCGTCTTCCAGCGGGTGGCTGCCGGCCGGGCCGCAGCCGTTGGCGATCGCCTGGGCGTTGTTCCAGATCGGGTTCTTGGTTTCCGGATACACGGTGATCGTGCGGCCGGTGGCCTTGGCCTTGGCGCGCATGATGTCGATCACTTCCTGGAAGCTCAGGATCGGCAGCTTGCCGTTCAGCTCGGTCGGGCGCTCGTCCTTCGCGTCGAAGGTGGTGCCGTGGATCCACTGCTTGAGCTCGGCCATCGTGAAGTCGGTGATGGACCAGTCGTTGGTGTGGTCCTCGCCGTCGACGACCAGCGACTTGAGCACCGACTTCGGATCCTTGGGATCGGTCAGGTCGCTCAGGTACTTCGCCGGGCCGTTGGCGGGAATCGCCGGGTAGGTCACGTCGACGCGCACGCCGGGCACGGTGCGCTTGCGCGCGGCCACGGTGGCGTTGGTCTTGGCGACGTCGGCGATGTCGGTGTTGTCGCTGAGCCAGGGGTTGTGGCGCGCGACCAGCACGCAGTCCTTGGTCAGATGCAGGTCGGTCTCGAGCGAATCGGCGCCGGCATCGGCGGCCGCTTCGTAAGCCTTCTGGGTTTCCTCCGGGAACAGGCCGGGCAGGCCGCGGTGGCCGATCACCAGCGGCACCGAGCCGTCGAGCGTGCCCAGCGGCGTGGGCGCCGGGGCGGGCGCGGGTGCCGGCGCGGGGGCGGGCGGGAACACCGGGACGATGGCACCGCCACCACCACCGCCGCAGGCGGCGATGACGAGGCTGCCGCCGAGCGCGACGAAGGCGGCACGCAGGGGACGGGGTGCGGGTGCAGGAACGGCTGTTTTCTTCATGTTGGAGTTTCGCGTTGCGTTGCGTTGAGGGGTGCCGAAGGCCGGCGGATGCTAGGTTTGGCGGATGACGGTACGGTGACCGTGGGCGCGCAAGCAACACGGGCGTCCATGCGCCCGAAGCGCGGTGACATCGAGCGTCACCGCGGCGTCATCGAAGACTTTGTGTCCTAGTCGAAGCGCGGTCGCGCCTCGGACCACTGGAGCAGTCCGTCGAGCACCGGGCACAGCGACTGGCCCCAGTCGCTCAGGCGGTACTCGACCTTCGGCGGGACCTGCGAATGCACGGTGCGCAGCACCAGGCCATCGGCCTCGAGCTGGCGCAGCTGCTGCGTCAGCATCTTCTGCGACACGGCCGGTATCGCCTGCTCGAGCTCGGAGAAGCGCAGCACCTTGCCGCCGAACAGCTGGAACAGGATCACCAGCTTCCAGCGGCCCTCGATCCAGCCCAGCGCGCGCTCGACCTGCGCGGCCGCGCTGGCCGGCGTGTAGGCGACGGGGTTACCTGCGAGTACGGGCCTTACTTCTTCGTGCGTTCTTGTCATGGCCCGAGGGTATCCCTAGCCTCGATGCATCGCCAACAAGGACCTTTCCCATGACCGACATGCATCAGCCTTCCTCCCTGCCTTTCTCGTTCGACCCCGCGGAGTTCGCGGGCCGCCGCGTGCTCGTCACGGGCGGCACCAAGGGCATGGGCCAGGCCATCGTGCGCCGCCTCGCCGCGAGCGGAGCGCGCGTGGCCGCCACCGCGCGCAGCGCCCCCGATGCGGCCGACGGCGACGGCGCCGAGCTCTTCGTCGCGGCCGACATCGCCACGCCCGCGGGCGTGGCGCGGGTCGCCGAGCGCACGCTCGCGGCCTTCGGCGGGCTCGACATCCTCGTCAACAACGTCGGCGGCTCGGGCGCCTCGCCCGGCGGCGCGCTCGCGCTCGACGATGCGCAATGGCAGGCGGCGCTCGATACCAACCTGCTCGCGGCCGTGCGGCTGGACCGCGCCTTCCTGCCTTCGATGCTCGCGCAGGGCGAGGGCACCATCGTCCATATCTCCTCGATCCAGCGCCGGCTGCCGCTGTACGAATCCACGCTCGCCTATGCCGCGGCCAAGGCGGCGCTCACCACCTACAGCAAGGGCCTGTCGAAGGAGTTCGGCCCGCGCGGCGTGCGCGTGAACACGGTGGCGCCGGGCTACATCGAGACCGGTGCCGCGCGCGCCTTCGTCGAGCGGCTCGCGGCGGGCGCGGGCAGCGACTATGCGAGCGCGCGCCAGGGCGTGATGGATGCGCTCGGCGGCATCCCGATCGGCCGGCCCGGCCTGCCCGAGGAGGTGGCCGAGCTCGTGGCCTTCCTGGTGTCGCGGCGCGCGGCCTCGATCCACGGCAGCGAGTACGTGATCGACGGCGGCACGGTGCCGGTCGTGTAGGCGCACGAGGGCGCCGCTACCTGAGCGCGCCGAAGCGCTCGGCATAGAGCGCCGTCACCCAGTCCACGAACACCCGCACGCGCGGCGACAGCAGCCGGTGCTGGGGGTAGAGCACCGAATAGACCATCGGCGGGCAGGGCGTATCGGCGAGGATCTCGACCAGCGTGCCGGCGCGCAGCTGGCGCTCGATGTGATAGCGCGGCACCTGGATGATCCCGCAGCCCTGCTCGGCGCAGGTCTTGTAGCTGTCGGCGTTGTTCACGCTGATCCAGTCGGGCAGCACGACCTGCTCGACGCGCCCGTTCACCTCGAACAGGTAGGGGAAGTGGTCGGGCCGCGAGGACGAGAAGAAGTTCACCGCCAGGTGCCGCTGGCTCAGCAGGTCGGCCGGTGTCAGCGGCGTGCCGCGTTCGGCCAGGTAGGCCGGGCTCGCGCAGGTCACTTGCGGCAGCAGCGCGAGCCGGCGCGTGACCAGCGAGGAGTCCTTGGGCTCGCCCGCGCGCACCACGCAATCCACGCCCTCGCGCACCAGCTCCACGAGCCGGTCGCCGCTGCCCACGGCGAGCACGATGTTCGGATAGCGCGCATGGAAGTCGCCGATGCGCGGCAGCACGATGTCGTTGGCGGCCGCGCCATGGATGTCGATGCGCAGCCGCCCGCGCGGATTGACCGCGAGCTGCGCGAGCGAGGACTCGGCGTCCTCGAGTTCGAGCAGCAGGTGGCGGCAGCGCTCGTAGTAGGCCTGGCCGTCGACCGTGGTGCGCACCTGGCGCGTGGTGCGCTCGAGCAGGCGCACCTGCAGCCGGGCCTCGAGCTCCTTGATCGCATGGGTGGCGGTGGCGCGCGGCAGTTCGAGCGCGGCCGCGGCCTGCGTGAAGCTGCCGAGTTCCACGATGCGGGTGAACAGGCGCATGGCATCGAAGCGGTCCATGGGATGAGCTCGGCAGATTGTTGGCTTGTGTTGAATTGTATTGACGAAATTCGCATATTTATTCGCCAATGCAGAACAGAGAGACTGCCAGCGCGCCGGCCATCCCGCCGCGCCTCGTCACCTTTTCCTTCCGAGGAGCGACCCCCATGCAGTTGATCTTTCCGCGCCTGCGCGGCACCTATGACCGCTTCGAGCCGCTGAGCTACGCGCTGCTGCGCCTGGCTTTCGGCCTGATGCTCGTGACCCACGGCCTGCCCAAGCTGCTGGGCCGCAGCCACGGCAGCATGGCCGACCCGATGAAGGGCTCGGTCAACCTGATCGCCAACGTGCTGCACCTGCCGGGCGCCGAGCTGCTCGGCTGGTTCGTCGCCCTCCTCGAGGGCGTGGGCGGGCTGATGCTGGCGGCCGGCCTGTTCACGCGCGTGGTCGCCGCGATGGTCGCGGTGCAGATGCTGGTCATCTGCTACGTGATGGGCCCGACCTTCCCGTGGATCGACCGCGGCTTCGAATACCCGCTGATGCTGTTCTTCATCGCGCTGTGCCTGCTGGCGCGCGGCGGCGGCCGGCTGTCGCTCGATGCGCGCATCGGGCGCGAGGTCTGAGCAGAAGAAGAAAGGACGCCACGATGAACCCCACCCCATCCCCCGGCACCGGCGCGCCCGCGCTGAGCCGGCGCACCTTCATGATGAGCACCGCGGCCGGCGCCGCCGGTGCCGCGGGCACCGGCCTGGCGAGCGCGCAGGAGGCCACGGCCACGCCCGCGCCGCCGCGCATCGACACCCGCGTCGTCATCAACGGCCAGCCGCATGCGCTGCAGCTCGAGCCGCGCGCCTCGCTGCTCGACGTGCTGCGCGAGCAGCTCGGCCTCACCGGCGCCAAGAAGGGCTGCGACCACGGCCAGTGCGGTGCCTGCACCGTGCACCTCGACGGCCGGCGCGTCGCCTCCTGCCTCACGCTGGGCGTGAAGGCCGACGGCTGCGCCGTCACCACCATCGAGGGCATCGCCGCGCCCGACGGCACGCTGCATCCGATGCAGCAGGCCTTCGTCGACCACGACGCGCTGCAGTGCGGCTACTGCACGCCGGGCCAGGTGATGGCCGCCATCGCCTGCGTGCGCGAGGGCCACGCCACCAGCGAGGCGCAGATCCGCGAGTACATGAGCGGCAACCTCTGTCGCTGCGGTGCCTACGCCGGCATCCTCGAGGCGATCCGCGATGCCGCCCCGCGCATGCGCGCCGAGACCGAAGCCATGGAGGGCCGCCGCCATGCATGACTTCGCCTATCACCGGCCGCGCAGCAGCGCCGAGGCCGTGCAGCTGCTGGCGCGCAGCCAGCCCGGCGCGCGCTACTTCGCGGGCGGCACCACTTTGTTCGACCTGATGAAGCTCGGCGTGGAAGCGCCGGCCACGGTCGTCGACATCGGCCGCATCGAGGGCCTGCGCGAGATCGACGCCAGCGACCGGGCCGAACTGCGCATCGGCGCGCTCGCCGCGATGAGCGACGTGGCCGAGCATCCCGTGGTGCAGCGCGAGTTCACCGCGCTGTCGGAATCGCTGTGGAAGGCGGCTTCGCAGCAGCTGCGCAACATGGCGAGCGTGGGCGGCAACCTGCTGCAGCGCACGCGCTGCGCCTATTTCCGCGGCGGCCCCGAGTTCGCCTGCAACAAGCGTGTGCCCGGCAGCGGCTGCGCGGCGCTGGCCGGCGTGAACCGCGGCCATGCGGTGCTCGGCGGCAGCGAGGCCTGCGTGGCGGTCTACCCGGGCGACTGGGCGGTGGCGCTCGCGGCCTTCGATGCGCAGGTCGACACGCTGAGCCCGCGCGGCGAACGCACGGTGGCCGTGCGCGAACTGCACCGCGCGCCCGGCGCCACGCCGCACCTCGAGACCGTGCTCGCGGCCGACGAGCTGATCGTGCGTATCCGCGTGCCGCGCACGCCGGCGGGGCGGGCCTCCACGTACCACAAGATCCGCGACCGCGAGTCCTATGCCTTCGCGCTGGCCTCGGCCGCCGTGGGCCTGCACCTGCGCGCCAACCGCGTGGTCGATGCGCGCATCGCGCTCGGCGGCGTGGCCACGCACCCGTGGCGCGCGCTCGAGGCCGAGCGCAGCCTGGTCGGGCGGCCCTTCACGCAGGCCGCGGCGCGGCGCGCGGCCGAGATCGCGTTCGCGCAGGCGAAGCCGCTCGAACACAACGGCTTCAAGGTGGCGCTCGGCATCGAGACGGTGACCGACGCGCTGATGCTGGCCCGGGACAGGAGCTGAACCATGGCAACCACGATCCAGAACCCCCAACGCGGCGCGCGGCCCGGTGCCGAGCGCGTCGATGCGCACGACAAGGTGCGCGGCGCCACCCGCTATGCGGCCGACGATGCGCGCGCCGGCCTGCTGCATGCCGCGCTCGTGCCGTCGCGCATCGCGCGCGGCAGCGTGGCGCGCATCGACACCGGCGTCGCCGAGCGCGTGCGCGGCGTGCGCAAGGTCTACACGCACCAGAACATCGGCGCCTTCGAATCGGGCGGCTTCCTGATGGGCGGCGGCTTCGGCTTCCAGAGCTTCTATCCGCTGCGCTCGGCGCAGATCGCCTACCGCGGCCAGACCGTCGCGATGGTGGTCGCCGACACGCTCGAAGCCGCGCGCGAGGCAGCGGCCCTGGTGGAAGTGCGCTACGAGGCCCAGCCCTTCGTCGCGGGCATCGACGCGCCCGACGCGCAGCCGCAGGCCCAGTCCGCGCTGCTGCCGCAGCCGATGTTCGCCGACCGCCGCGTGGGCGATGCCGAGGCCGCGCTGGCCGCGGCGGCCTTCACGGTGGAGGCGCGCTACGAGCTGCCGATCCAGCACCAGAACCCGATGGAGATCATCGCGACCGTGGCCGAATGGAACGAGGGCGTGCTGACCGTGCGCGAGCCGACGCAGAACGCCGAGGGCGTGCGCCACGGCCTCGCGAAGCAGCTCGGCATCGAGCCGGCGCGCGTGCGCGTGCTCTCGCCCACGCTGGGCGGCGGCTTCGGCCAGAAGAACTCGCTGCAGTCGCACACCGCGGCGGTGGCGATCGCCGCGCGCGAGCTCGGCCGGCCGGTCAAGCTGGTGCTGACGCGCGCGCAGCTGTTCCACAACGCCAGCTTCCGGCCCGCGAGCCGGCACCACGTGCGCCTGGGCGCGGACCGCGAGGGCCGGCTGGTCGCGGCGGTGCACGACATCGACCAGCAGACCTCGCGCCACGACCTCTTTCCCTCGAGTGGCAGCGAGATCACCTCGCGGCTGTACGGCGTGAAGCACTTCCTCGGCCGCGACCGGCTGGTGCGCACCGACGTGCAGACGCCGGGCTACATGCGCGCGCCCTTCGAGCATCCGGCCGCCTTCGCGTTCGAGAGCGCGGTCGACGAGATGGCCTGCCTGCTGGGCCGCGACCCGGTGGCCTTCCGGCTCGCCAACGACACCGCGGTCGATCCGCTGAGCGGCAAGCCCTTCTCCTCGCGCCACCTGGCCGAATGCCTGGTGCAGGGCAGCGAGGCCTTCGGCTGGGCGCGGCGCGACATGGCGCCGGGCTCGATGCGCGCCGCCGACGGCAGTCGCATCGGCTGGGGCGTGGCCGTGGGCGCCTACAAGGCTGCGATGGCGCCGGCCTTCGCCACCGTGAGCCTGGCCGGCGACGGCCGGGTGCGCGTGGCGGTGGGCGGACACGAGATGGGGCAGGGCATGCGCACCGCGATCGCGCTCACCGTGTCGCGCGTGCTCGGCGCGCCGGTGGCCGCGGTGGAGATCGTGCTCGGCGACACCGGCGCCGCGCCGCAGCACCTGACGGCCGGCTCCTGGGGCACCGCGACCGCGCTGCCGCCGGTGCAGGAGGCGGCGCAGCGGTTGATGGAGGACCTGCGCGCACACGCGCCCGGCGCGGGCGCGAACGCCACCGCGCTCGAGTTGCTGCGCGCCTCGGGCCGCGCGCAGGCCGAGGCCGAGAGCCGGCGTCGCGCGCCCGGCCAGCCCGAGCAGGTCTATGGCCGGCTCACGGGCGGGCTGCCGGCCGCGGCCGGGCCGGTCTATCCCGATTACGTGGGCTTCAGCTTCATCGCGCATTTCGTCGAGGTGCGCATCGAGCCGACCACGCGCCGCATCCGCGTGCCGCGCGTGGTGAGCGTGGCCGACTGCGGCGCGGTCGCGAGTCCGCGCACCGCGCGCAGCCAGGTCGAGGGCGGCGTGGTCTGGGGCATCGGCGCCGCGCTGCGCGAGGCCAGCGAGGTCGATCCGCGCCATGGCGGCTTCCTCAACGCCGACCTGGCCGAGTACGTGTTGCCGGTGGCGGCCGACATCGGCCGCATCGAGGTCGGCTTCGTCGGCAAGCCCGACACGCGCTTCAACGCGCTCGGCGTGAAGGGGCTCGGCGAGGTCGCGATGGTGGGCGTGGCGCCCGCGATCGCGAACGCGGTGTTCCATGCCACGGGCAAGCGGTTGCGGCGGCTGCCGCTGCTGCTGGAGGATCTGCTGGACTGAATGCGGGAACCGGACGCGGAGGACGCGAAGGTTTCGCGAAGGGCGCAAAAGGAAGACAGAAAAGTTGGGTTGCCGTAGCGCATGGCCCGCGGCCCTCATGAGGAAGCGCGATCTTCGCGGACGCGCAACCCACCTTCAAAGGCTGTTCTTTCGCGTCCTTCGCGAAACCTTCGCGTCCTCTGCGTACGGCTGTCCGATCCCGATCCCGATCGAATCGCGACGACGTCTCAAACGTCGAAGCCGCCCTGCAGCAGCCCCGCGAGCGTCGCCACCAGCGCCTCGCGTTGCGGCGCGGGACGCCACAGCGCGCGCACCGACTGCAAGGCACCGGCCGCGCCCTGGCCGCTCTCCCATTCGGGATGGCTGCGCGCCGGCTGCGCGGCACGCAGCGCGGCGGCGATGGCCTCGCCGGCCGCGTCGGCGCCGCCGTCCACCGCCTCGATGCGCTGCGTGGCCGCATGGCCGCGGCGCTCGAGCGCGCGTGCGAGCTGCAGCTGCCAGGCCGCGAGCGTGAACAGCACGCCGTCTTCCACGGTGAGCTCGTGCACGTCGCGCAGCTTGTTCGCGAGCTTGCGGCCCAGCGGGCCCCAGCCCTGCGACACCGCGCTGCCGATCGCGCTGCCCAGCGCCACGCCGGCGCCCAACGAGAGGCCGGCCACCGCGAGATCGGCCACCGCGCCGACCGCGGCGCCGATGGCCGCGCCCTTGCCCAGACGCAGGCCCGCGTCCTTCATCGCCTCGGGATTGAAGAAGTCGAGCGCCCAGCGGCCCTCGATCATCGGCAGCGGCGCCTCGGCCGCGTCGCCCTGGCGGAAGCCGTAGAGCGCGAGCAGGTCGTCGGCGCAGCGCTGCGCCTTGTCGAACACGGTCCTGCGCAGCGCGGCGACCAGCGCGTCGCGGCGCGCGGGATCGGCGAACTCGGCGGCCGGCACGCTGCGCCGCAGCGCGGTGGCGTCGACCAGCAACTCGGCCACGCGCGCGGCGGCCGCGCGGCGCCGCGCCGCGGCCTCGGCCTCGAGCGCGTCGGCCACGCCGCGCAGCAGTTCGCGCCGGTCGCGCAGCAGCGTCGCGAGGTCGCCATAGAGATCGCGCTCGGCGCCCACGAAGGGCGCCGCCGCGTCGAAGCGCACCTGCACGTGCAGGCCGTAGGCCGAGAGCAGTTCCTTCCAGGCGGCCTCGCGGCTGGCCGCGTCGCGCACGAAGTTGAGCACCGGCAGCACCGGCCGCGCGCAGGCGTTGAGCAGCTCGATCTCGTCGCGGAACTTGGGCAGCACCGGTTCGCGCACGTCGATCACGAGGAAGGCGGCGTCGATGTCGAGCATGGCGCGCAGCACCTTGGCCTCCTGCTCGAAGGCGCCGTGTGCCTCGGGGCCCTGCAGGAAGCGGCGGATGCGCTCGGGCGGCGTGGCCTGACCCGCGGGATCGATGTGCGCGAGATGCTCGCGCAAGGCCACCGCGTCCTCGAGGCCCGGCGTGTCGTAGAAGCGCACGGCGGGGCGGCCGTCGATCTCGAGGTCGACCGACTCGACATGGCGCGTGGTGCCGGGGCGGTCGGACACCGCGCCGAAATCGATGCGCCGCGTGAGCGTGCGCAGCAGCGAGGTCTTGCCGGCATTGGTGTGGCCGACGACGGCGATGCGGATCGGGTCGCTCATGATGCGACGCTGTCGATGGCGCCCAGCAGCTCGGCGAGCGAGGTGCCCGCAGCCACGCGGTCGAGGCCGGCGTCGCGCAGCCAGGCGAGCCAGCGCGCGATCGCCGGGCCTTCGTTGCCGTCCTCGGCGATCAGCCACAGGCGGCATTCGCCGCTGTGCGCGAGCAGGTCGCGCACGAAGCGCTCGGTGCCGCGATCGGGGCTGGCGGCCGCGCGGCAGGCCAGCACCACGCTGCGCGGCCGCGCGAGCGCGAGCCGGTCGAGCAGCGCGCGACGCTCGGGGGCGCTGCCGTCGATGCGCTCGAGCCGCAGGTCCGCGGGCAGGCCTTCGGGCGGCCAGGCGATGTCAGGCGGCAGCTCGAAGCCGACCAGCACGCGCAGGTCGCGCAGGTCCGAGGGCGCGAGGCCCACGGGCGCCTCGCGCGCGCGGCGGCCCGGATCGGCATCGACGATGGCGCTGGGCGCGAGTGCCGCGAAGCGGGCCGCGAGCTGGCGGTAGTAGGGCGCGTCGAGCGCGGGCCGCAGCGCCTGGCGGCGCAGGCGCCACACGGCGGCGCTCCAGCCCAGCAGCACGAGGCGCGGCAGCAGGCCGTAGGTCAGGATGCAGCCCGTGAGCCACAGCGCCCAGGTGCGCTGGCCCGAGGCCGGCGGCGTGGCGGCCAGCACGGTGGCGGCGTCGGGCACCGGGAAGCCCAGGCGCGACGGCGCCCAGCCCAGCGCGTCGACCGCGCGCACGAAGAAGGCCGGATCGAGGATCGTGGTCTCCCAGCTCAGCGTGTAGCTGCGGAAGGCCAGCGCGAACAGCATCGCTGCCAGCACCACCGCGAAGGACAGCGACCAGATGCCGTGGCTCACGATGCCGAAGGCCCAGGGCAGCAGCTTCGCGCGACCCAGCAGGCCGGTGGTGGCGCGCACCAGCAGCGGCGCCTGGCCATGCCGGCCGCCGGCCACGCGCGCGGTCAGCGAGAGCCAGATCCAGCCCAGCGACGCCGCGCTGAAGGAGGCCAGCGGCAGCCACAGCCCGAGCAGCCACAGCAGCAGCGTCAGCAGGTGCACCCCGAGCAGGCTCACGAGCGCGACGATCACGTTGATGTGGCGTTCGCTGCCGCCCACCACGTTGCCAGCGAGCGCGAGGCCGGCGACGACGATGAGGGCCACGAGCCCGAGCAGCACCCAGGGCGACCACTGGCGCGCGCGCCGCAGTTCGGCCTGCAGGCCCAGTCGTTCGCCGAGCAGGCGTGCACGTTCGGCGATGCGTGCCGGCGTGTGCGGCGCCTGCGCGGCGATGCGCATGGCCTGCGCGTCGTCGAGCGGGCCGTTCTGCTCGGCCCATCGGATCGCCTCGGTGATCACCGCATCGGAAAAGTCTGGGGTCTCGCGCAGTGCGGTGGTGGTCAACAGCGTCCCTTCGCGAACGGAGGCGGGGCCGGCTCGGTGCCGGCGAATGCGCCCTCGGCCGAGGGCGGCTCAGCGCGCGGATTATGCCCGGCGTCCCAAAGCGAAACGGGGCCGCGTGGCGGCCCCGTTCTTTCTGGCGTGTGGATGGTTCGAGGGGGACTGACGTCTTTCAGCGCAGGCCGAAGAACGAAAGCACGGCCACGATGACGACGACCAGACCGACGATGTAGATGATGGAATTCACCGCGAGCACTCCACGTTGTTGACGATGGGGTCAGCATCGCGGCGCAAGGGGTGCGGGAGGTGTCGGCGAGGGGCGGCGGGTTCTGTAGGACTTGCGGGGCCGGTCATGACATATCTCCCGCTTCGCGGGCCTGTCTGGCCCCGCGCGCGGCGGCGTGACCATTGTTTGCACTGCCGCATCGCGGGCGCCGCCACACTCGGCGGCCTTGGCGGAGGTAGCGACCATGTCCGACGATTCCATCGATCCCGTGCATCCCGGCGCGCGCGTGGCGCGAGCGGCTTTCGCGCCCGCGCGGCGCCCGCATGCGTGGCTGCTGCCCACGCTGTTCGACCGCCTGCGCGACGAGGCGCCGAGCCAGCGGCGCGACGCCATGTCCGACGTCGCGGCGAGCCCCGCGCGCCTGCGCGAGATCGTGCGGCGCGACCTCTCCATCCTGCTCGACACCACCAGCGCCGAGGACCGCATCGACCGCGCGCGCCATGCGCTGGCCGCGGCTTCCACGCTGAACTTCGGCCTGCCGGCGTTCGCGGGCGGCCCCGCGTCGCAGCGGCGCTGGAGCGAACTCGAGCGCATGCTGCGGCGCGCGATCCGCGACTACGAGCCGCGCCTGATCGCCCAGTCGCTGCGCATCGTGCCGCTGGCCGGCGCGGGCCTCGCGGGCAACGAACTGCGCTTCGAGATCCATGCGCTGATCGACCTGCGGCCCTGTCCGCTCGAGTTCATGGTGCACAGCACGCTGGACCTCGAGTCGCGCCGCGTGAGCGTGGCGCCCTCCGCGCGCTGAGACACCTGGAGCACCCCCATGGACCCCCGAATGCTCGAGGCCTACAACCAGGAACTGGGCTACATGCGCGAGGCCGCGGCCGAGTTCGCCGCCGCCCATCCGAAGATCGCGCACCGGCTCGGCATGCAGGGCATCGAGGTGGCCGATCCCTACGTCGAGCGGCTGATCGAGGCCTTCAGCTTCCTGTCGGCGCGCATGCGGATCAAGCTCGATGCCGAGTTCCCGCGCTTCACGCAGCGGCTGCTCGAAGTGATGCATCCCCACTACCTGAGCCCCACGCCCTCGATGGCGGTGGCGCAGCTGCACCCGAGCGCGAACGAGGGCGACCTGCGGCGCGGCTTCGTGGTGCCGCGCGGCACGGCCTTCCATGCGAAGGTGGCGCCGGGCGAGCAGACACCCTGCGAGTTCCGCTCGAGCCAGGCCGTGACGCTGTGGCCGATCGAGATCGCGCAGGCCAGCCTCGCGGGCGCGCCGCCCGACCTGCCGGCGCTCGAGCGCCATCTGCCGCCGCAGGTGCAGGTCGGCGGCGCGCTGCGGCTGCGCCTGCGCACGATCGGGCCGCTCGGTTTCTCCGCGCTGGCCGGGCTCGACCGGCTGCCGGTCTGCCTCGTCGGCGATGCGCGCCTGGCTTCGCACCTGTTCGAGCTGCTGCACACCGCGGCCGTCGCCACCGTCACGGGCACGCCCGGACGGCTCGGCGAGCGTCCGCACGTGGTCGTGCACGAGGCGCTGGTGCACGAGGGCCTCGAGCCCGGCGAGGGACTGCTGCCGCCGGCATGGAACAGCCTCCATGGCCACAACCTGCTGCACGAATACTTCGCCTGCCCCGAGCGCTTTCTCTTCTTCACGCTGACGCAACTCGCGCCGGGCCTGTCGCGCATCGAGGGGCGCGAGGCCGAGATCGTGGTGCTGCTCGCGCGATCGCCCGCGAGCCCCGGGCTGGCGCCAAGCCTGGTCGACGCGGCGCAGTTCGCCCTGTTCGCCACGCCGGTGGTCAACCTGTTCCAGCGCCGCACCGACCGCATCGAACTCGATGCCGCGCGCACCGAGTTCCACCTCGTGCCAGACCGCTCGCGCCCGCTGGACTTCGAGGTCTACGCGGTCGAGCAGCTGAGCGGCCAGCAGCCAGGGACCACGGCCCCGACGCAGTTCCGGCCGCTCTACCAGACGCTCAACGAGGACCAGGGCAACCACGGGCGCTACTTCTCTTTGCGGCGCGAGCCGCGGCTGGTGTCGGACACCGCGCGCCGCCACGGCACGCGCACGCCGTACATCGGCAGCGAGGCGTTCGTGTCGCTGGTCGACCAGCACGAGGCGCCGTACCCCGAAGGCCTGCGCAGCCTGTGGGCGCAGGCCTGGCTCACCAACCGCGACCTGCCGTGCCTGGTGCCGCGCAACGGCCGCAGCGACCTCGCGGCGGCAGAGTCGATGCCGGTGTCGGCGGTGGGGCTGGTGCGCCCGCCGAGCATGCCGCGGCCGCCGTTCGCGCAGCGCGAGATCGCCTGGCGGCTGATCCGGCAACTGGGCTTCAACCACCTGCCGCTGGCCGGCCTGCCGCGGCTCGAGGGCGCGCAGGCACTGCGCGACATGCTGCGGTTGTTCGTCGCGGGCGACGACGAGGCGATGCGGCTGCAGGTCGACGCCCTCGTGGGCTCGCGCATCGCGCCGGTCACGCGCCGGTTGCCGGGCCATGGGCCGCTGGTCTACGGCCGCGGCGTGGCCTGCACGCTGAGCGTGGACGAACAGGGCTTCTCGGGCGCCAGCCCCTACCTGTTCGGGCTCGTGCTCGAGCGCTATCTCGCGCGCCACGTGAGCATCAACGTCTTCACGCAGACCACGCTCGAATCGCTGCAGCGCGGCACGGTCGCGCGCTGGCCGGTGCGCATGGGCGGGCGCGGGATCGTCTAGCGCTCGCTCTAGTTCTTGCGCCTGGGCGCGGTTTTGGCGGGCGCCTCCGCGCCGAGCGCCTGCCGCAGCAGCCAGCGCATCGCGTCGCGCACCTCGGTGGCATCGGCGCCCGCGTCGATCTCGAGCGCGGCGCGGTCGAAGGCGGCCGACAGCAGTTGCGAGAGCGCATCGAGCGAGACCTCGCCGCGGCCCATGCCGGCCTCGGCCAGCCCCTGGCGCAGCGAATGGGCGGCGTTCGCGTCGTCCATCGCCATGATCTCCGCCATGCCGAGCACGGCCGGTCCGTCGATCAGCAGCAGCCGGGTGCGGCCCGGCACCGTCATCGCGCGCAGGTAGGCGTCGCTGCCGGCCAGCAGCGCCTCGCGCGGCGCCAGCGCCTCGGGCGTGGCGGCCGCGATCTCGGCGGCCACCGCGCGCGACTCCTGCTCGAGCACATGGCGGAACAGGTCGCGCTTGTCGGCGTAGTGGTGGTAGAGCGCGCCGCGCGTGATGCCGGCCGCGGCCACGATGTCGGGCGTGGAGGTCTGGCCATAGCCCTGGTCGACGAAGAGGGCACGCGCCGCCTCGGTCAGCGCCTGCCGCGTGGTCTCGGTGCGCTCCTTGTTGGTCCGGATGATCTTGGAGGTCATTTACATGCAGACTGTATGTATGTATATTCAATCAAACATACAGACTGTATGTCAGTTTCAGCCATCTCAAGGAGCCCCTCATGAAAGTCACGAGCTACTACCCGGTCATCATGACCAATGACGTCGCCGGCACGGCGGACTTCTACCAGCGCCACTTCGGCTTCGCGCCGCTGTTCACGAGCGACTGGTACGTGCACCTGCAACTGGAGGGGGAGCCCTCGGTCAACCTCGCGGTGCTCGACGGCCGGCACGAGACCATTCCCGCCGCGGGCCGCGGCAAGGTGGCGGGCGGGCTGCTGTTGAACTTCGAGGTGGACGATCCCGACGCGGTGCACGACCGCCTGGCCGCGGCCGGCCTGCCGGTGCTGCTGCCGCTGCGCGACGAGGCCTTCGGCCAGCGCCACTTCATCACCAGCGACCCGAACGGGGTGCTGATCGACATCATCAAGCCGATCCCGCCGAGCGGGGAGTTCGTGGCGCAGTACGAGGCGGGGGCGTTGCCTGTCTGAATGCGGGAGCGGACAGCCGAACGCAGAGGTCGCGAAGGTCACGCAGAAGTCGCAGAAGAGAAGACCAAAAATTGGAATTCCTTCTGCGACTTCTGCGTAGTTCTTGTCTTCCTTCTGCGTTCGGCTGCCCGATCCCGCCTTTTCAGGCCAGTGCCGCCTCTTCCTCGTCGAGCGCGTCGCCCAGGAAGCCGCCGCTCTGGTGCGCCCACAGCCGCGCATAGAGCCCGCCCTTGGCCATCAGCGTGCGGTGGTCGCCTTCCTCCACCACGCGGCCCTCGTCGAGCACGATCAGCCGGTCCATCGCCGCGATGGTGGACAGCCGGTGCGCGATCGCGATCACGGTCTTGCCTTCCATCAGCGTGTAGAGGCTCTGCTGGATCGCGGCCTCGACCTCGGAGTCGAGCGCGCTGGTGGCCTCGTCGAGCAGCAGGATCGGCGCGTCCTTGAGCATCACGCGCGCGATCGCGATGCGCTGGCGCTGGCCGCCCGAGAGCTTCACGCCGCGCTCGCCCACATGGGCCTCGTAGCCGCGGCGCCCGCTGGCGTCGCCCAGCGTGCCGATGAAGTCATGCGCCTCGGCGCGGCGCGCGGCGGCCTCGATCTGGGCCGGCGTCGCGTCGGGGCGACCGTAGGCGATGTTGTCGGCCACCGAGCGGTGCATCAGCGAGGTGTCCTGCGTCACCATGCCGATGTGGCTGCGCAGCGAATCCTGCGTGGCCAGCGCGATGTCCTGGCCGTCGATCAGGATGCGGCCGCTCTCCAGGTCGTGGAAGCGCAGCAGCAGGTTCACCAGCGTCGACTTGCCGGCGCCCGAGCGGCCCACCAGGCCGATCTTCTCGCCGGGCGCCACGGTCAGCGTGAGGTCCTCGATCACGCGCCGGCCGCCGGCCGCGCCGTAGCGGAAGCTCGCATGCTCGAAGCGCACCTCGCCGCGCGGCACCTCGAGCGGCTTCGCGCCCGGCGCATCGAGCACGGCGCGCGGGCGCGACAGCGTCTTCATGCCGTCCTGCACCGTGCCGATGTTCTCGAACAGGCTGGTCATCTCCCACATGATCCAGTGCGACATGCCCTGCAGCCGCAGCGCCATGGCGGTGGCCGCGGCCACCGCGCCCACGCCGACCGCGCCGGTGGACCACAGCCACAGCGCCGTGCCCGCCATGCCGGCGGTCAGGCCCATGCTCAGCGTGTGGTTGACGATCTCGAAGGCGCTCACCAGCCGCATCTGGCCGTAGCCCGTGTGCATGAACTCGCGCATCGCGTCGCGCGCGAAGCCGGCCTCGCGCTGCGTGTGCGAGAACAGCTTCACCGTCGCGATGTTGGTGTAGGCATCGGTCACGCGGCCGGTCATCAGCGCGCGCGCATCGGCCTGCGCCTTGCCGACCGCGCCCAGGCGCGGCACGAAGTAGATCAGCGCGCCGATGTAGAAGGCCAGCCAGATCAGGAACGGCCAGATCAGCTGCGTGTCGAGCACGCCCACCAGCACGATCATGGTCGCGACGTACACGCCCATCGCCACCAGCACATCGGCCAGCACGAACACGGTCTCGCGCACCGCGAGCGCGGTCTGCATCACCTTGGCCGTGATGCGGCCCGCGAACTCGTCCTGGTAGAAGGCCATGCTCTGGCCCAGCATCAGGCGGTGGAAGTTCCAGCGCAGCCGCATCGGCAGGTTGATCGCGAGCGTCTGGTGCTTGACGATGGTCTGCAGCGCGACCACCGCGATGCTGGCGACCAGCAGCCCGGCCATCCAGGCGAGCGTGGTGCCGCGGTCTTCCCACAGGCGCGAGGGCGCCTGGCCGCCGAGCCAGTCGACCACGCGTCCGAGCAGCGCGAACAGCAGCGCCTCGAAGGTCGACATCACGGCGGTGAGCACCGCCATCGCGAGGATCTTGCCGCGCACGCCCTGCGTGCAGGCCCAGAGGAAGGCGAAGAAGCCTTGCGGCGGAAGCGGAGGTTCGGCGGCGGGGTAGGGGTGTAGAAGTTTTTCGAAGAAACGGAACAAGGACTGACTCTCCCGAAGAGCCGAAGACTGTAGCCGTGAGCGCATGACCTTGCCCTGAAAAGGTGCGTTTCTTCAGCTTCTGCGTGGTTTGCGCGACGAAGTGGCGGGAACGGGCGCGGTCTTTGGTTCGAGCGCCGCGAGCCGCTCGCCGAGGAAGTCGATGAAAGTACGCAGCTTGGGCGCCATGTACTGGCGGCTGGTGTAGACCGCGAACAGCGTCACCGGGTGCGGTTCGTGGTCGGGCAACAGGCGCACCAGCCGGCCCTGCGCGAGGTCGTCCTCGAGCAGCCAGCCCGGCATGAACGCCACCCCCATGCCCGCGCGCACCGCATGCAGCGTGAGCGTGGTGTCGTCCGAGCGCATGACCGGTGTGAGCCGCAGCGGGAACATGCGCCCGCCCGGCCCCTGCAGTGCGAGATGGTCGAGCGCCACGTAGCTCGGCACGATCGCGCCGAGCCGCGCCACCTCGGCCGGCACCGCGGGGCTGCCGCCCATGCGCGCGAGGTACTCGGGCGTGCCCGCGAGGAAGAAGGGCACGCGGCACAGCGGCCGCGCGATCAGCGCGGGCGAGGGCTCCTGCGTGGCGCGCAGCGCGAGGTCGTAGCCGTCGGCCGCGAGGTCGACCTTGCGGTTCTCGAGGTGGATGTCGAGCAGCACCTCGGGATAGCGCGCGCGGTAGTCGGCCAGCACCTGCGCGAAGCGCGCGGTGGCGCACCACACGGGCGCGCTGAGCTTGAGCTGGCCGCGCGGCGCCTCGCGGGTCTGGCCGATCGCGGCCTCGGCGGCATCGAGCAGGTCGAGCGCGCGCCGGCTCTGCTCGTACCAGGCGGTACCGGCCTCGGTCAGGCTCAGGTGGCGGCTCGAACGGTGCAGCAGGCGCGCGCCCAGCGACTTCTCGAGCTGCGCCACGTGCTTGCTGGCCATCGGCGCCGACAGCCCGAGCCGCTCGGCGGCGGCCACGAAGCTGCCCGATTCGACGACCTCGCGGAACACGCGCAGGCTGGTCATGCGGTCCATCGATGATTTCCTCTGGAGAAACGATTCGATGAATCGTAGCCTGTCGATTTCCTCGCAGGAAATATCTACAGTCGCTGCAACGCCTTCAATTCAAGGAAGCAACGACATGACCCACGACAACCCGAATCGCCTGCCCACCTACTTCATCTCGCACGGCGGCGGCCCCTGGCCCTGGATGAAGCGCGAGATGGGCGCCACCTACGACCGGCTCGCCGCCGCGCTGGCCGACATGCCGCGCCAGCTCGGCCGCACGCCCAAGGCCATCCTCATGGTCTCGGCCCACTGGGAGGCGCCGGTGTTCACGGTGCAGGGCAATCCGCGTCCGCCGATGATCTACGACTACGGCGGCTTCCCGGCCCACACCTACGAAGTGCACTACGACGCGCCCGGTTCGCCCGCGCTCGCGCAGCGCGTGCAGTCGCTGATCGCCGCGGCCGGGCTGCCGGCCGCCGTCGATCCCGAGCGCGGCTACGACCACGGCATGTTCTCGCCGATGGCCGCGATCTATCCGCAGGCCGAGGTGCCGGTGGTGCAGCTCTCGCTGCGCCGCGGCCTCGACCCGGCCGAGCACATCGCGCTGGGCCGCGCGCTCGCGCCGCTGCGCGACGAGGACGTGCTGATCGTCGGCAGCGGCCTGAGCTATCACAACCTGCGCAACTTCGGGCCGCAGGCGCATGGCGTGTCGAAGGCCTTCGGCGACTGGCTCGACGCCACCTCGGTCGAGGCCGCGCCGGCGGAACGCGTGCAGCGCCTGCGGGACTGGGCCGCCGCCCCCTCGGCGCGCATGGCGCATCCGCGCGAGGAGCACCTGATTCCGCTGATGGTGGCGGTGGGGGCGGCCGAGCAGGAGGCGGGCGAGCGCGTGTACCACGAGGAGGCCTTCATGGGCGGCCTCGTGGTGTCGAGCTATCGCTTCGGCGGCGCGGGTTACTTCTGATCGACCCGGCGCTCGGCGCCGTCTGAATCGACCAGCCCGACGCGCTGCTGCCGGCCCCAGGTGCCGCGCCCGGTCAGGAAGGTCCACCAGCCCCAGGCCGCGCCCGTGTGGCGCAGCAGCTGGAAGGTGAAGGGCTCGATCAGCGCGGCCGCGAAGGCCTGCAGCATGCCGGCCTCGCCGCCGTGGCCGACCCAGCGCCGGTACAGGTGCACCGACCACAGGTGGAAGACGAGGTCGAGCACGATCTTGGCGGCGATCACGCCGGCCGCGGGCAGCAGCACGCCGAAGTCGCCGCGCACCAGGTACATCACGAGCAGGCCGAAGGCCGCGAGGCCGTACAGCGGCTGCAGGGTGTCGATGGCCTTGACCGGCAGCATCGCGGTGCCGAGCCAGCCGTAGCGGCGGTCGCCCACCATCGCGCGGTACCAGTACTGGGTCTGCAGGAAGCCGCCGAACCAGCGCCGGCGCTGGCGCAGGAAGGCGCCCACGCTGCTGGGCGCGTCGGTGCGCGCCTGCGCGTCGCCGAGCACGCGCACGCGCCAGTCGAGGCCGTGCGCCTGGGCATGGCGGTGCAGCCGGTGGATGAGCTCGTAGTCCTCGACCAGGCAGTCGGTGTCGAAGCCGCCCACGGCGCGCACCGCGTCGCGCCGGAAGCCCGCGAAGGCGCCCGAGATCAGCAGCAGGCCGTCGACCCGCATCCAGGCATAGCGCGAGAGGAAGTTGCGGATGTACTCGTAGGTCTGGAACCACTGCAGCAGCCGACCGCCCAGCGTGCGGCTGCACACCGGCGTGATGACGCCGGTGGCCGCCACCAGCGCGGGCTCGTCCGAGAAGGCGCGGCGCACCGCGGCGATGGCGCGCGCGTCGAGCAGGGTGTCGCCGTCGACGGTGAGCACGGTCTCGGTGTCTATGCACAGCACCGCGACGTTCAGCGCCACTGCCTTGCCGCCGTGCGGCAGCCGCAGCCAGTGCAGGTTGGGATGCAGGGTGCTGGCGGCGCTGAGCTGCCCCGGCTCGGGCGCCTCGAGCCCGTAGCGCGTGGTCAGCAGCTCGGCCGTGCCGTCGGTCGACCCGTCGTCGGCGATCACGATGCGGTCGGGCGCATCGGTCTGGCCCAGCAGCGCGGCCAGCGTCACGGGCAGCACCGCGGCCTCGTCGTGCGCGGCGACGATCACGCCCAGCGTGGCGCGGTGCGGGGCCACGGCGGGATGCGGCAGCGGCGCCGAGGCCAGCGCGATGCCGCGCGGGCGCAGGATCGCGAGCGTCTGCCAGCCCACGAACAGCAGCAGCACGGTGTCGTAGAGCACGTAGGCCACGCCCACCGACCAGGCCTGCACGTTGCCCAGGCGGAAGGCCATGGCGAACAGCAGGCCCCACAGCAGCAGCACGCCGCCATGGATGAGCCAGCTTCGCAGCGGCGTGGCGGGGGGCGAGAGTCGCGGCGATGCGGCGACGAAGGCGGAGCGGAGCAGGTCGTTCAAGACAGGGGCGCCAGGGCGATGGGAAGGTGTACGCACGGAACGGGCCGGCGGTTTCGAATGTCCGAGGCCGAAGACCGGACAATCGCGCGCCTGACAGGCTGAGTCGGACTCCCGCCGAAAATTCCCGCATGCCCCCTCACCATCGCTACACACGCACCGCCATCGCGCTGCACTGGATCATCGCACTGCTGATGATCGTCAACATCGCGCTGATCCTCTCGGTCGACCGCTTTCCCGACGACTGGGTGCGCCCGGCCATCGACACCCACAAGTCGATCGGCATCACCGTGCTGGGGCTGGTGATCCTGCGCATCCTGTGGCGCGCCACCCATCGGCCTCCGGCCATGCCCGGCAGCTACGGCCGGCTCGAACGCATCGGCGCGCATGCGGCCCATGGCGCGCTGTACCTCGTGATGATCGCGCTGCCGCTGTCGGGCTGGATGCACGACTCGGCCTGGAAGGACGCGGCCACGCACCCGATGCAGCTGTTCGGCCTGTTCGAATGGCCGCGCATCGGCTGGATCATGGACATCGAGGCCGCCGCCAAGGAGAACCTCCACACCGTGCTGGGCGGCGTGCACACCTGGGCCGGCTATGTGCTCTATGTGCTGTTCGCGCTGCACCTGGTCGGTGCGCTCAAGCACCAGTTCCTCGATGGCGAGGCCGAACTGCAGAGGATGCTGCCGTGAGCGCGGGCCCGTCCGGACTCTCGGCCGCGACCGAGGAAGAAGCCCGCGCCGTCATCGCGCGCGTCGATGCGCTGTCGACCCACCACGACATCGAGCAGGCCGGCGTGCGCATCCGCTGGCGCCGCTTCGGTCCCGCCGACGGCGGCGCCCATCCGCCGCTGGTGCTGCTGCATGGCGGCCATGGCAGCTGGATGCACTGGCTGCGCAATGCCGAGGCCCTGTCGGCCGAGCGCGCGCTGTGGCTGCCCGACATGCCGGGCTTCAACGATTCGGGCACGCCGCCCCCGCCGGCGCCCGACGAGCATCCGCTCGCGCCCTCGCTCGCGGCACTGGCCGGCTCGCTCGATGCATTGATCGGCGCCGGCACGCCGATCGACCTCGGCGGCTTCTCCTTCGGCGGCGTCGTGGCCTCGCAGTTCGCGCTGCACCGGCGCGCGGTGCGCCGCATGCTGCTGGTGGGCAGCGGCGGCCACGGCACGATGCGGCGCATGGCGGTGGAGATGATCAACTGGCGCCTCGCGCAGGACCGCGAGGCGGAGCGCGCCGCGCTGCTGCACAACCTCGGCGCGCTGATGCTGCACGACATGTCGCGTGCCGATCCGCTGGCCTTCGAGATCCACGACATCGCGTGCCACGGCACGCGCTTTCGCAGCAAGGAGGTGTCGCGCCGCGGCGGCCTGCAGGCGGCGCTGGCCGAGATTCCCGGGCCCAAGCTCTTTCTCTGGGGCGAGTTCGACGTGACCGCCGATTCGCGCGCGCTGGTGGCGCGGCTTGTGGCCGAGGGACCGCAGCGCGAAGGCGCCGTGGTCGACGGCGCGGGGCATTGGGTGCAGTACGAGCGTGCCGAGGAGTTCAACCGGCACGTGGCCGACTTCCTCGACTGCTGAGCGGCGTCAGCCCAGCACCTCGGCCGCGTGCCGTTTCCAGAAGGCCGCGTCGGGCACCGGCCCCGCGCCGGCCGCCGCGTTCTCGACCATGTGCGCCGCGCGGCTGGTGCCGGGGATGGTGCAGGTCACGGCCGGATGGCTCAGCACGAACTTCAGCAGCACCTGGGCCCAGCTCGCGCAGCCGATCTCCGCGGCCCAGCCCGGCAGCGCGCGCTCGCGCAGCCGGCGCAGCAGGCCGCCGCCACCGAAGGGCATGTTGACGATTACCGCCACGCCGCGCTCGGCCGCCAGCGGCAGCAGCCGTTCGCCGGCGGCGCGCGCGTCGAGCGAATAGTTGATCTGCAGGAAGTCGAGCGGCTGCGCGCGCAGCACCGCCTCGACCTCGTCGTAGGCCGAGGCCGTGTAGTGCGTGATGCCCAGGTAGCGCACGCGGCCCTGCGCCTTCCATTCGCGCAAGGTCGCGAGCTGGGTGCGCCAGTCGACCAGGTTGTGGATCTGCATCAGGTCCATGCGCTCGGTGCGCAACCGCGCAAAGGACTGCGCCATCTGCGCGATGCCGGCCTCGCGGCCCGAGGTCCAGACCTTGGTCGCGAGGAAGGGGCGCCGAGCGCCGCGTGCCGCCGCCGTGGCGGCCAGCAGCTCGCCGGTGCTCTCCTCGGAGCGGCCGTACATCGGCGAGCTGTCGATCACCGTGCCGCCCGCGGCGAACAGCGCCTCGAGCACGCCCGTGAGGCGCTGGTATTCCTCGCTGCCGGGACGCTGGTCGAAACCGATCCAGGTGCCGCAGCCGATCACGGGCAGCGCTTCCTGGGTGGAGGGGATGGGGCGGGTGTTCATGGTCGGCGCAGGCGTGGACCCGGCCGGCCGCTGCGCGAACGCGCTCAGCGCGGCGCTCGCGGGCAGGGCCGCGGCGAGCCGCAGGAACTGCGCGCGATGCATCGGCGCCGCGAGCGCGGGCCGCGAGGAGGACGTCGGGCCGGAGGGCTTCATGGGGGAGGGTGGCATCGACGATAGCACCGGCCTCGCCCTCGCGCAGCGGGCCTCCGATTGGCGCCGATGCAACACCTTCGTCCGGTGGATTGCCCGCGGATGTTCCCGAATGTATCGTCCGCGTCCGCAGGTGGAGGGCCTGCCGTCCGGCCGTCGATCGATCGAGCGATCCGCCGGAGCCATCCCGCAAAACCATTCCAACAAGAGAGCCACGACCGTGACCCCGTTTCCCCGACCCATCGTCCGCCTGCTGCGCGGATTCGTGCTGCTGCTGGCCGCGGCCCTGCTGGCCGCCTGCGTCGCGCCGCCGATCGCCCCCGAGCAGACCCTGACGGGCCATGAAGGCGCCGTGGTGATGAAGCTGATCACCAACAGCCCCGGCGAGAACGACCCGGCCGAAACGCTGTGGACCCTGCACCTGCAGCGCGTGCTCGAGCCCGGCGAGAAGCAGACCGGCCAGGACATGGTGGTGCTGCGGCGCACGCGCCATTCCACCTACACCACGGCCGTGTTCAGCGGCATGGTCGCGCCGGGCCGCTACATCATCAAGCACGCGGCGGGCGGCTCGGGCAACATGAACTACACCTTCCCCATCGATGCGAAGTTCGGCAGCTTCGACGTGGTACGCGACGAGGTCACGCTGCTCGGCACCCTGCTGATCCAGCCGCGCGGGGGCACGCGCTTCGTCGTCGCCTACGTGCGGCCGGAGGAGGAGCTGCAGAAGACCTTCGAGACCCTCTATCCCGCGCTCGCGGCGCAGACGCGCGATCGCCCGCAGCACGGCTTCATCTTCTCGCCCGACCTGCATCGCCGCGCCGCGCTGGCGCCGCAGCTCAAGCGGCTCGCGTCCGCCTGGCACGGTCTGGCGCAGACCGCCGACGGCGAGTTCATGGCCGGCGCCAAGCTCGGCAAGGTGCTGTGGCGCAAGAGCGGCGAGAGCCGCTGGCGCGAGATCGATGCGAAGACCTGGCGCGAGGTGCTGTCGGTGCGGCCGTACCGCGGGGGCCTGCTGGTGGCCGGCGAGGAGGGCCTGCTGCGCCTGTCGAGCGACGAGGGCGACACCTGGAAGGATCTGCTGCCGCCCGACGACGGCCTGATCCAGATGGCGCAGCCGATGCGCGACGGCAGCCTGGTGGTGATCTCGCGCAGCGACAGCCAATGGAAGGTCTACGCGTCCGCCGACCCGGGCGCCGGGTGGCGCAAGCTCGGCGAGTTCTCCGACACGCGCTCGATCAACGTGCCGTGGATGCGCAGCATGGCCTTCGGCACGCCCGAGCGGGCCGGCGTGATGATGCCGAACGGCGACCTTCACGTCACCGACGGCCGCACGCTGACGCGTTCGAGCAATGGCCAGTCCACCCTCGACGTGAACGCGCTGCCCGACGGCACGCTGGTGTCGCAGACGGCGATCTTCACCAAGTCCACCATGCTGTCGCCGGACTGGGGTCAGACCTGGACCGACCTCAACACCAGCCGCTTCGTCGTGACCATCGCCTTCAAGGATCGCCAGACCGCTTATGCGGTGGCGCCGATCGCGCCCGGATTCATGCCCGGGCCGATGGGCCTGATGACCACGCGCGACGGCGGCAAGAGCTGGACGCACACCGGCAGCTCACCGAGCGTCACCGGGCCGCAGGCCGTGCGCCAGATGATGGTGGACCGCTCCGACGGCTCCCTGATCGCCTTCCTGCCCGACAACCTGATCCTGCGCTCCGCGGACGAGGGCAAGAGCTGGAAGATCGTCAAGGACAACTGAAGCGTCGCGCGGTCTTCACTGCGCTTGCGAGACCTTGACCCCCGCGGCCCCACCGGCCGGCCGGTTCATGTACGCCAGCGTGCTGCCCACCAGCGCGCGCACGCCCACGCGCAGCGCCGACTCGTCGATCACGAACTCGGACGAATGGTTGGGCGCGCCGTTGCGGTCGGCGAAGGGCGAGGCATTGAGGTGCCAGAACACGATCGGGATGTTCTTGCCGAAGGAACCGAAGTCCTCCGAGCCCATGCTCGGCTGCGACTCGCGCGCCTTGCCGGGGCCGGCCGCGGTCTCGAGCGCCTGCGTCACGGCCTGCGTGGCGGCCGGATCGCTGACCAGCACCTCGTAGCCGGTGTCGATGGTGACCTCGGCCGCGAGGCCGTGGCTCTCGGCGATCTTCTGCGCCTTGAGCCGGATGGCGTCGTGCGCGGTCTTCTGGTTCTTCTGCGACAGCGAGCGCACCGTGCCGGCGATCTCGGCCGTGTCGGGCAGGATGTTGACGCGGTTGCCGCTCTGCAGCAGGCCCACGGTCACCACGGTCGGGCCGTCGAGCGGATCGATCTGGTGGCTCACGATGTTCTGCAGCGCCAGCGCGATCTCGGCCGCGGCCAGCGTGGGGTCCTTCGCGGTCCAGGGCGAGGAGCCGTGGCCGCCCTTGCCCTTGAGCGCGATCTTGAACACGTCGCCGCTGGCCATCAGGCTGCCGCGCCGGTAGCTGATGGTGCCCGAGGGCGCGCGCGCACTGATGTGCTGGCCCATCACCACGTCGACCTTCGGGTTGTCGAGCACGCCGGCCTTGACCATCGCGGGCGCGCCGCTGGCCACCGGCCCCGGGCCCTGTTCCTCGGCGGGCTGGAACAGGAACACCACCGTGCCCGGCAGTTCGTCGCGCACCTTCGACAGCGCCTGCGCCGCGCCCAGCAGCATGGCCACGTGCGTGTCGTGACCGCAGGCGTGCGAGACCGGCACGTCGCTGTTGAGCCAGGGCGCCTTCACGGTCGAGCGGAACGGCAGCTCGTTGCGCTCGGCCACCGGCAGCGCGTCCATGTCGGCGCGCAGCGCCACCACCGGGCCCGGCTTGCCGCCGCGCAGCACCGCCTTGATGCCGGTCTTGGCGACGCCTGTCTGGACCTCGATGCCGGGCATCTTCGCGAGCGCCGCCGCGATGTAGGCGGCCGTCTGCACCTCCTGGTACGACAGCTCCGGATGCTGGTGCACATGGCGGCGCCATTCGATCACCTGCGCCTCGGAGGCATCGGCGAGCGCCAGCGCGCGTGCCGTCAGCGCATGGCCGGCATCGGGCCCCGGGGCGGTCTGGGCCGAGGCCGCGACGTGGAAGAGGCTGCCGGAGAGCATCAGCAGGGCGAAGCGGGAGCGGAGTTTCATGGGTGGCTGCAGAAGGAAGGGTGAAGGAATGTGTCGAGGCGGGTCGACCATAGCGAAAGCCGGCGCATCGGAAAAGACTCGAAAAACTCCAGGGCGATCAAAATCCCTGATCACCCCATTCCTCGTCCTCCCATGAACCTGCGCCATCTGAAGATCTTCGAAGCGATCGCCGAGGCCGGCAGCATCCGCGCCGCGGCGCGCGTGGCCGGCCTCACGCAGCCCGCCATGACCTACGCGATGCGCGAGCTCGAGCAGAGCGTGGGCGCGCAACTGCTGGTGCGCAGCGCCCAGGGCGTGTCGCTCACCGTGATCGGCGAGGCCCTGCTCCAGCGCGCGCGGTTGCTGGCCAACGAGGTGCGCCGCGCCGAGGACGAGATCGCCCAGCTGCGCGACGGTGCTGGCGGCCTGCTGCGCGTCGCCTTCAGCTCGTTCGCGGTCGAGCGGCTGCTGCCCGACGCGCTGCAGGACTTCCGCCGCAAGTGGCCGGGCGTCGCGCTCGAGTTGCAGGAGCTCAGCGGCGCCGACGTGAAGGGCCTCTGGAGCCGAGGCGACTTCGACTTCGCGATCCTCGGCGAACTCGAGCCCGATGCCGGCGACGGCGTGCATCGCGAGACGCTGCTCGAGTTCCCGCTCGCGGTGGTGGCCGGCGCGAAGCATCCGCTGGCGCGCGTGCGCTCGATGGCGAAGCTGCACGAGGCCATGTGGGTGGTGCCCTGGTACGGCGTCGAGCTGCTGCGCCGCCACTTCGCCGCGGCCGGCCTGCCGCCGCCGCGCGACATCGTGATCTGCCATTCGTGGCAGCTCGGCATCACGCTGGTGAAGAAGTCCGGCGCGCTGACCCTGGCCGCGGCCTCGCTGTTCAGGCATGCGGCGGCGGCGCGCGGGCTGGTCGCGCTGCAGGTCGCGGACAGGCTGCCCCAGGTGCGGGTGTCGCTGCTGATGCGCGACCCCGCGGCGCTCACGCCGGCGGCGCGGGCGTTCTCGCAGTCGTTGAAGGTGGTGGCGGACGGGGTGGCGGCGGGGGGACGGTAGCCAGCCGGCTCATTTGGCGCGAAGACACGCGGCGGTGCCTGTGCTCCAATCCCATTCCACCCTCGCCATCCCGCCGCATCCGCCATGGGCTTGCCGCTCCCGCTCGTCCGCCTGTCCTCGCTCGACCTCGTGCGCGGCTTCGTCGCGGTGGGGCGGCGCATGAGCATCTCGCTGGCGGCGCAGGACCTGTGCGTGACGCAGTCGGCGGTCAGCAAGCAGGTGCATGCGCTCGAGGCGCAGCTGGGCGTGAAGCTGCTGGTGCGCGGCCATCGCTCGATCTCGTTCACGCCCGAGGGCGAGCGGCTGTTCCGCAGCGCCGATGCGGTGGTGCAGCAGCTGCAGGAGGTGATGGGCGAGATCGGCCGCACCGGCGCGCAGCGGCCGGTGACGCTGAGCGCGAGCATCGGCGTCACGGGGCTGTGGCTGCTGCCGCGGCTCAGCCGGGTGCAGGACATCCATCCGGGCGTGGACGTGCGCGTCTCGGCCAACAACCGCGTGGCCGACCTGCGCAACGAGGGCATCGACCTCGCGATCCGCTACACCACGCCCGCGCTGGCGCCGGCGGGCGCGGTGCGGCTGTTCGGCGAAACGGTGGCGCCGGTGGCGCATCCCTCGCTGGCGCTGCCGCCGCTGACCTCGGCCGAGGCGATCGCGGCGCTGAACCTGCTCGAGTTCGACGATGCGCAGCGGCCCTGGCTGCAGTGGCGCGACTGGCTGGCCGCGGCCGGCTGGGCCGACGCGAAGCCGCGCGGCATGCTGCGCTTCAACCAGTACGACCAGCTGATCCAGGCCGCGATGGCGGGGCAGGGCGTGGCGCTCGGGCGGCTCGAGCTGATCCAGCCGCTGCTCGACGACCGGCGGCTGGTGCGCGTGGAGGCCGCGTCGCCGGCCCAGCCCTCGGGCCATGCCTACTGGCTGATCCAGGCCGAGCCGCGGCCGCGCGAGGAGGTGCGGCACGTGGCCGAGTGGCTGGTGGCGGAAGCCAAGGGCGCCGCGCCGCGCTGAGACCGTTGGGGTTCAGGCGCCGGCCTGCGCGCGGGCGAATGCCAGCGCATCGTCGAGCCGGTCGTTGCCCCAGAACATTTCCTCGCCGACGAAGAAGGTGGGCGCGCCGAAGATGCCTTTCTCCATCGCGGTCTCGGTCTGGCGGCGCAGGCGCAGCTTGTTGGCGTCCGACAGCGCCTCGTCGATCACGCGGTGCGCCGGCAGGCCCATGTCGGCGAGCAGCGCGGCCATGGTCTCGGGCGCGTCGATGTCGCGGTCCTCGGCGAAGTTCAGCTGCATCGTGCGGCGGCAGAACTCGCCGATCCACGGCTGGCCGGCGCCGGCCAGCGCGATGCGCAGCGGCAGCACGGCGGCCCGCGGGAAGTTGCTAGGCCGCCGCCAGGGCAGGCCGTACTTGCGGCACTGGCGCACCATGTCCTTCCAGACGTAGTCGCCCTTTTCCTTTTGCAGCACGAAGGGCGAGGTCTCCCAGCCCAGCGCGCGGAACACCGGCCCGAGCAGGAAGGGCTGCCAGCGCAGCGCGACGCCGTGCGCGGCGGCGGCCTGCTCGATGCGCATCGCGCTGAGGTAGCTGTAGTTGCTGCCGAAGTCGAACCAGAAATCGAGCGTGAGTGCGTTCATGGCCATGGCCTCCCTCACTCGAACACCACCAGGCAGCGCGCCTCGATGCTTTCGCGCAGCGGGGCGTCGGCCGGCGCCAGCGGATGGTCGAAGGCCGCGTGCGGCGTGAAGCGCGCGACGCCGCCGAGCTGCGCGTCGTACTGTTTGAACACCAGCGCCTCGTGCCGGTCCATGCGCGAGAAGTACGACCAGCGGTGGGTGGGGGCATGGGTGGCGAGGTAGATCTCGCCGGTGCGCTTCGGATAGCGCACCTCGGCGTTCACCAGGTCGCGCGCCATCACCGTGCGCGCATCGCAGACGGCCAGCGGGGTGTCGAGCACCGGCCCGGCGATCGAGCGCCAGATGTTGACGATGCAGTAGCGCCGCACGGCGGCGGCCTCGGCCGCGCTCGCGAGCACCAGCGCGAGCCGGCGCCGGCCCGATTCCTCGGTGTAGTCGTTGTGGATGCGGCCGTTGGCGGCGGCCTTGCCGTCGGTCTTGCCGCGGCCGAAGTTCAGCGCGGCGCGCTCGGGCTCGCGCTGTCGCACCAGGTGATCGAACACGTGGGCGCGCGCGCCGCCGGTGACCGCGAGCGCGAGCGCGGCCAGCTCGGGGTAGTAGACGGCCTGGACCTCGGCGTCGTCGAGGAAGTCGGCGACCGCGGTCGGCGCCTCGCGCAGCTCGAAGCCCTCGCGCTCGATGTGGGTCGCCCGGCCGCGGGCATCGGCGATCGGCATGGCGATCCGCTCGTACTCGCCGCTCTCCCAAGGCAGGCCGGGCGGCGGCGTGAAGGCGTAGCTGTAGGGCCGCAGCGCGGTCGGCCGCAGGTAGTTGAGGCCGGCCTCGATGTCGCCGCTGGCGGGCAGCGGCGCGGCGGCGATGGCCGAGCCGGCGGGTGGGGAATGGGAAAGGGTGGCGTGCATTCCTGGGGCTCCTGGAACATGGCCCGCTGGCGACCGCTGCAGCCCATCCGCCGCGGCCACGAGGACCATTCTTCGTGAAGTCATTGGAGCGGCTTCGGCGCGGGGCTTCAAACGAGATCTTGGCGCCATCGCATGAGCCATCGGAATGGGAGAAGGGGCCCCGCAAAGAAATTTGCCGACCCGATTGCGAACCCCTGAAATACTGGATAAAAATACAGTTAACAGTTTCATCATGGGCCTTCCTTCCCTCGCCTCCCTCTCTCCCGCCGCCGGCCGCGGCGTCTGGCATGCCGACGAGCTCGGCAGCGCCGACGCGCAGGTCATCGGCACCGGCCATGCCGCGCTCGACGCGCAGCTGCCGGGCGGCGGCTGGCCGGTCGGTGCCATGAGCGAGCTGCTGCAGGCCGCGCCCGAGGACCATGTCTGGCGGCTGCTGCTGCCCGCGCTGGTGCAGTCGGTGGCGGCGCGCGGCGGCCCCGTGGTGCTGATCGGTCCGCCGCGCGAACCCTTCGGCGCCTCGCTCGCGGCCCATGGCCTGCGGCCCGAGGCGCTGATGTGGGTGCGCAGCGAGGCCGCGGCCGCGCGGCTGTGGGCCTGCGAGCAGGCGCTGCGCTGCGCCGAGGTGGGCGCGGTGCTGGCCTGGCTGCCGCAGGCGCGCGTGGGCGAGCTGCGGCGGCTGCAGCTCGCGGCCGCGCAGCACGAGGCGCTGCTGTTCGTCTGCCGGCCCGAGGCGGTGGCGCAGTCGGCCTCGCCCGCGCGGCTGCGGCTGCGCATCGCGCGCTGCG